>JAJZAC010000119.1 GCA_021799615.1 Actinomycetes bacterium | reverse complement strand
CCGCGTGCCCATCGTCGAGCAGCACCTGGAGGAACTGGTGGCCGAGGGCCGCGCCGCCGGCCGTCTCCGCTTCGTGACCGGTGCCGCCGACGCGGTGGCCGGCGCCGAATTCGTCTTCCTGTGCGTGCCCACGCCGCAGGGCGCCGACGGATCGGCCGACCTGTCCTACGTCGAGGCGGTGGCGGCCGAGATCGGACCGCTGCTCTCGTCCGGCTCGATCGTGGTCAACAAGTCGACCGTTCCGGTGGGCTCGACCCTGGTGGTCGAACGGGTCCTCGGCCGTCACGACGTGACCGTCGTCTCCAATCCCGAGTTCCTCCGCGAAGGGACGGCGGTGGCCGACAGCCTCCGGCCCGAGCGCATCGTGGTCGGGGCGTCCGACCAGGCGGCGGCGGCGCGGGTGGCCGACCTGTTCGCGGGTACCCATGCGCCGCTGCTCGTCACCGACGCGGCGACGGCCGAGACCATCAAGTACGCGTCGAACGCGTTCCTCGCCACCAAACTGAGCTTCATCAACTCGGTGGCCGGTCTGTGCGAAGCGGTCGGAGCCGACGTGCGCGACGTGATCCTCGGCCTCGGCTACGACCGGCGCATCGGGTTCGAGTACCTCCGGCCCGGCCCCGGTTGGGGCGGGAGCTGCCTGCCCAAGGACACGCAGGCCCTGATGCACATCGCCCGCGAGGCCGGGTACGAGTTCGCGCTGCTCCAGGGGGCCATGACCGCGAACGGCGAGCAGCTCGACCGGGTGGTGGCGAAGATCGAGCGGGCGGCCGGTGGCGAGCTGCGCGGCTCGACGGTGGCGGCATGGGGGCTGACCTTCAAGGCGGGCACCGACGACCTGCGGGACTCGCCGGCCGTCGAGGTCGTCCGCCGCCTGCTGGAGCGGGGTGCCGAGGTGCACGCCTACGACCCGACCGTCGACCCGGCGCCGGCCGCCGGCTCGCCCCTGGCGTCCATGACCGGCCTCCACCTGTCGGCCGACGCCTACGGTGCCTGCGCGGGTGCGGGCGTGCTGGCGGTGCTGACCGAGTGGGACCAGTTCCGCTGGCTCGACTTCGGGAAGGTCCGGATCGAACTGGCCCGGCCCGTCGTCGTCGACGCCCGGAACCTGCTCGACCCGGCCCAGCTTCGCCGACTCGGCTTCGCTTACGAGGGCATCGGGCGACCGTGAACCGGGCAGCGCCGCCGGTCGCCGGCATGGTCGTGGTCACGGGCGGCGCCGGCTTCGTCGGGTCCCACCTGTGCGAGGCGCTGGTGGCCAGGGGCAACCGGGTCGTGTGCGTGGACGACCTGTCGACCGGCAGCCGGCAGAACCTGGCTTCCCTCGACGGCGATCCGTCGTTCGAACTGGTCGAGGCCGACGTGTCCGCCGGTATGCCGGACCCGCTCCCGTGGGGTCCGCCCGCCGCCGTGCTCCACCTGGCCAGCGCGGCATCACCGCCCGCCTACCTGGCCCGCCCGCTCGAGACCCTGGCCGTCGGCTCCGAGGGGACCCGCCACGCACTCGAGCTGGCCGGTCGCAGCGGGGCCCGCTTCCTGCTCGCATCGACCAGCGAGGTCTACGGCGATCCCGCCCAGCACCCCCAGACCGAGTCCTACTGGGGGAACGTCAACCCGATCGGACCACGCAGCGTCTACGACGAGGCGAAGCGGTTCGCCGAGGCCATCACCTTCGCCCACCACCGGGCCCGGGGAACGGACGTGGCCGTGGCCAGGATCTTCAACACCTACGGGCCGAGGCTGCGCCCGGACGACGGCCGGGTCGTGTCCAACTTCATCCGGCAGGCCCTGGCCGGCGAGCCCCTCACCATCTACGGGGACGGGAGCCAGACCCGGAGCCTGTGCTACGTCTCCGACCAGGTGGCCGGCCTGCTGGCGCTGCTCGACAGCGGGGTCACCGGCCCGGTCAACATCGGCAATCCCGACGAGCACACCGTGGCCGGCCTGGCCCGCCTCGTCGTCTCGCTCACCGGATCGAGCTCCCCGGTCGTCCACCGCCCGCTCCCGGCCGACGATCCCACCCGCCGCCGGCCCGACATCGCCAGGGCACGCGAGCTCCTCGGCTGGGAGCCCGTCGTCCCCGTCGAGGAGGGCCTGGTCGAGACAGCCCGCTACCTGGCCGCGGAAGCGGGCCATACTGCGTGGCAGCCGGCGCTCGCCGCCAGGTCGGGTGCCCGCCTGGCCGCCACGGAAGGAGAAGACGGACGATGAGCAACGTAGCGGAACCGGAGCCGGCCGGGACCGGGTACCGGACCCTCTCGGTGATCGTCCCCGTGTACAACGAGCGGGCCACGGTGGCCGAGATCATCCGGCGCATCCGCGCCGTGGACGTCCCCCTCGACGTCGAGGTCATCGCGGTGGACGACGGCTCGTCCGACGGGACCGACAAGGTGCTGGCCACCCTGGGAGACTCGACGCTGCGGGTCCTCACCCACCCGACCAATCGCGGCAAGGGCGCGGCGATCCGTACGGGCCTGGCCGCCGCCCGCGGCGACCTCGTGCTCATCCAGGACGCCGACCTGGAGTACGACCCCGACGACTGGTCGAAGCTCCTCGACCCCGTGCTGCGGGGCAAGGCCCGCGTCGTCTACGGCAGCCGGTTCACCGGCGAGCGCCGGAACATGCTCCCCCTGCACTGGATGGGGAACCGTTTCCTGTCGCTGGTGACCAACGTGCTCTACTCGTCGACCCTCTCGGACATGGAGACGTGCTACAAGCTCTTCGACCGGCGGATCATCGACGGCTTCACCATCCGGTCCGACCGGTTCGACTTCGAGCCGGAGATCACGGCCAAGGTGCTCCGGAGCGGGCACCGCATCTACGAGGTCCCGATCTCCTACGCCGGCCGCGAGGCGACCGAAGGGAAGAAGATCACCTGGCGCGACGGCCTCGGCGCCCTGCGGGCGCTGGTCAAGTACCGCTTCGTCCGCATGGACCGGTGACGGTGTCACCGGGGGGCGGGTCGGTGGGCGCGGCGGTGGTGAACTTCGAAGCGGGCCCGCTCCTGGCCGAGTGCGTGGACAGCCTGCTGGCCGACGGGGTGCGCGGCGTGGTGGTGGTGGACAACGGCTCCGCCGACGGGTCGGTGGACGCCCTGGCCCCCCTCGACCCCCGGGTGACCGTGGTCCGGCCCGGGCGCAACGTCGGCTACGGGAGCGCGGCCAACCGGGGCGTGGCCATGCTCGACGACGAGCTCGTGCTGGTCTGCAACCCGGACCTACGTGCCGTGCCCGGCATGGTCTCCGCGCTGGCCGAGGTGGCCGGCACCGAGCCCCGGGCAGCCGTCGTCGGCCCGGTCGTCCGTGACCCGGACGGGACCCGGTACCCGTCGGCCCGGCGGTTCCCCTCCCTGCTCGACGCGGCCGGTCACGCCGTCCTCGGCCGGTTCCGGCCGGACAACCCGTTCACCCGCCGCTACCACGGCGCTTCGGCCGCCGGCGCCGAGCTCTGGCCCGGGAGCGGGCCCGTCCCCGCCGACTGGGTGTCCGGCGCCTGCATGCTCCTCCGGCGCACGGCGTTCGAAGAGGTGGGCGGGTTCGACGAGGGGTACTTCATGTACGCCGAGGACGTCGACCTGTGCTGGCGCCTGCGGCAGGCGGGATGGTCGGTGATGTGGACGCCAGCGGGCGAGGTCGTGCACGTCCAGGGGGCGTCGACGTCGAGGCGTCCGTGGCGGATGCTGGTCGAGCACCACCGCTCGTTGTTCCGCTTCGCCATCCGCACGTCTCCGGGCTGGCGCCGGCTGGCACTGCCGGCGGTCGCAGCCGGCCTCGCCGTGCGGCTGATCCTGGCCGCCGGCGACGTGGTGGTGCGTGGCGTTCCGGGTGGCGGCGCGCCAGGCGCTAGGGTGTCCCCCGATCATGGCAGCTGACCAGACAGGCAAGTGGGTGGCGCGAGCGGCGTCCACCGGCGGCGGGCGTACCTATCGCGGCCAGGCACCGGTCAACTGGTACGCCAGCCTGGTGCTGATCGTGGTGATCGGCCTCGGCCTCATCGCCTACAGCCGGTACGAGCTGACCCACGCCACCACCTCATCGGCGGGACCCCCCACGGTGGGGACGGTCTGGCACGCCGCCCTGGGGATCGACATCTGCGGCACCGTCGAGGCAAACCTGCCGGCCACCCCGTCGTCGTCGACCGGTGGGTTCAGCACGGACGGTTCCGGTGTCGTCACCGTGGCGCCGGCGACGGCATCGGAGGCGGGCGGCAACGCCGTCCTCGGCAAGTTCGTCGCCAACGTGCACGGCCTGGTGCTCACGTCGAGCTCGCTCGGCTACCCGGGCAAGCCGACCTACACGGACGGGCAGACGTGCCCCAAGGGCACACCCGACGCCGGCAAAACGGGCGTCGTCTCGGTGGTGCAGTGGCCGAACTTCACCGCCAAGCAGGGGTCGGTCGTCGGCGGCGACCCCCGCAAGCTGCGCTTCGGAGACGGCCAGATGATCACCCTCGCCTTCCTGCCGACGTCGGTGAACGTGCCGAAGCCGCCGGCGACGGTCATCACCGCGCTGATCAAGGCGACCGAGTCGTCCGCGTCCAGCACGGCCACGACGCTGCCGGCGATCACGCCGACGAGCACGCCGACGAGCACGCCGACGAGCACGCCGACGAGCAAGAGCACGACCGCCACCACGGCTGCGCCGAAGAAGTGAGGGCGGTCGTCCTCGTCGGGGGCGAGGGGACGCGCCTGCGGCCGCTCACCCTCACCACGCCGAAGCAGATGCTCCCGGTGGTGGAGCAGCCCATGATCGAGCGGGTGGTCGGCCACCTCGGCGCGCACGGCGTCGACGAGGCCGTGCTGTCGCTCGGCTACCGGCCCGACGCGTTCATCAACGCCTACCCCGAGGGTCGGATCGCCGGCGTCCGCATCGTCTACGCCGTCGAGCCGTCGCCGCTCGACACGGCCGGCGCCATCCGCTTCGCCGCCGCCCATGCCGGGATCGTCGAGACGTTCCTCGTCGTGAACGGCGACGTGCTCACCGACCTCGACGTCGGCGCCCTCGTCGCCTTCCATCGGGAGCGGGGGGCGGAGGCGTCCATCGCCCTCACCCCGGTGGACGACCCGTCTGCCTTCGGTGTGGTCCCGACCGACGAGCGGGGCAGGGTCACGGCCTTCATCGAGAAGCCCCCGCGCGACGAGGCGCCGACCAACCTGGTCAACGCCGGCACGTACGTGCTGGAGCCGTCGGTGCTGGACCGCGTCGTGCCGGACCGGCGGGTGTCCATCGAGCGCGAGACGTTCCCGGCCCTGGTGGCGGGGGGCACGCTCTACGCCTTCGGCTCGGACGCCTACTGGCTCGACACCGGGACCCCGGCCGCCTACCTGCGCGCCCACCTGGACCTCGTGCTCGGCCGGCGGCCCGGTCCACCGGCGCCGGGGGCACGGGCCGACGCCGCCCTCGGTGAGGGGGTCTGGCGGATCGACGACGTCTCGGTGGCCGGTGACGGCGACCACCCGGCCCAGGTCCGCCGTTCACTGATCGCCGCCGGCGCCCGCGTCGAGGATGCGGCCAGCGTCGAGCGCTCCGTGGTCGGTGCCGGCGTGGTGGTGGAGGAGGGGGCCGTGGTGGTCGGATCGGTGCTGCTCCCGGGGTGCCGGGTGGCCGCCCGGGCCAGGGTGGAGGACTCGATCGTGGGCCCCGGGGCCACCGTCGGGCAGCGCTGCACGATCAAGGCGCTCTCGGTGGTCGGCGCCGGTGCGGTGACGGCGTCGGGCACGGTGCTCGACGGCGAGCGGGTCCCCTCGGGAGCCTGACCGGTGCGCGCGCTGGTGACGGGCGGCGCCGGGTTCATCGGGTCCACCCTCGTCGACCGGCTCCTGGCCGAGGGCCACGACGTCGACGTGATCGACGACCTGTCGACCGGCTCACTCGCCAACCTGACCGACGCCCGGGCCACGGCCGGCGGTCGCCTGTCGTTCCACCATCTCGACGTGCGGACGCCGGCGTGCACCGAGTTGGTGGGCCGCCGGCGACCCGAGGTCGTCTTCCACCTGGCCGCGCAGGCCGACGTCCGGGTCTCGGTCGCCGACCCGGTGCTCGACGCCGACGTCAACCTGATCGGCACGCTGCGCGTCCTCGAGGGGGCCCGGCGGGCGGGCAGCGAGCGGGTGGTGTTCGCCGCCAGCGGCGGCACGCTCTACGGCGATCCCGACCCGGCCGAGCTCCCCCTGCGCGAGTCAGTGGCCCACCGCCCGCTCTCGCCCTACGGCGTGTCGAAGAAGGCGGCCATCGACTACCTGGTGGCCTACCGGGAGCTGCACGCGCTGGAGTTCGTGGCCCTGGCGTTGGCCAACGTCTACGGGCCCCGCCAGGACCCCCACGGCGAGGCGGGCGTGGTCGCCATCTTCGCCGAGCGCCTGGTCGCCGGGGAGCCGGTGACCATCTTCGGCGACGGCAACCAGACCCGGGACTTCGTCTACGTCGACGACGTGGTCGACGCCTTCGTGCGGGCGTCGACGCGGTCGGGAGGCCTGGTGTGCAACATCGGGACCGGCCGGGAGACCTCGGTGAACGAGCTGTTCGCCGCCCTGGCCGCCCACACCGGCGCCGACAGCGTGCCGACGCATGCGCCCCCCCGGCCGGGCGAGCTCCAGCGGAACGCGCTCGATCCGGGCCGGGCCGCCATCCAGCTGGGCTGGATGCCCTGGACGCGGCTCGAGGACGGCACGGCCGCCGTGGTCGAGGCCGTCACGGCCAGGCGGCGGGCCCGGAACTGAGCGCCCGACCCGGGCCGGCGCCTAGGGTCGGCACATGTTGCGTCCTGAAAACTGGACCAAGCCTGCGGGTGCAAGTCCCGTCTGGGTAATCGCCGGAGAGCCCAGTAGCAGACCCCGGTCCGTCGGAGAGATCCGGCGGGCTGAGCGGGGTGTCAAAAGC
>JAJZAC010000118.1 GCA_021799615.1 Actinomycetes bacterium | reverse complement strand
GCCGCCGCGCTGCGGCCGATCCCGCACGACATGCCGGCGTTCGAATCGCTGGGCATCCCGGAATCGGTGCGATCGTTCACCGAGCTCCGCCGGGGCCTCGTGCTGGTGACCGGACCGACCGGTTCGGGTAAGTCGACCACGCTGGCGTCCCTCGTCGACATCATCAACCGGACGAAGCCACTGCACATCGTCACCGTGGAGGACCCCATCGAGTTCCTCCACGAGCACAAGCGCTCGATCATCAACCAACGTGAGATCGGCGAGGACACCTTCTCGTTCGCCGAGTCACTGCGCCGGGTGCTGCGCCAGGACCCCGACGTGATCCTCGTCGGCGAGCTACGCGACCTGGAGACCATCTCGACGGCGCTGACCGCAGCCGAGACGGGCCACCTGGTGTTCGCCACCCTGCACACCCAGGACGCGCCCCAGACCGTCGACCGCATCATCGACGTGTTCCCGACCAGTCAGCAGGAGCAGATCCGGGTCATGCTGGCCGCGACCCTCGAGGGGGTCGTCACCCAACAGCTCATTCTCAACGCGGACGGCACCGGGCGCGTCGCGTGCTGCGAGGTCATGATGTGCACGTCGGCCATCCGCAACCTGATCCGGTCGAACAAGACCCACCAGATCTATTCGCTGATGCAGACGGGCGCGGCCTACGGCATGCAGACGATGGACCAGGGCCTGGCCCGGATGGTCAAGGAGGGCCTGATCACGGAGAGTGTTGCGTTCGACCGGTCGCGCAACGAGGACGATCTCCGGAACCACCTGAACACGTGATCGACGACGCGCCAGTTGGAATGACGGTCCGGGTCGGGAATGGTCCGGTCGAGGGCGTGGGGATGAGAGAGGGAACGACGTGGCACTGACGTTCGAGTACAAGGTGCGGGACCGGTCTGGCGGTCTTGTCGAAGGACAGCTCGAGGGCGACAGCATGGCGCTGGTCGTGAAGCGCCTGCGGGAGATGGGGTACATGCCCATCTCGGTCACCCCCAAGTCGAGCCTCAGCATGAAGAAGGAGATCCACATCCCCGGCCTCACGGACCGGGTGAAATTGAAGGAAGTGGCGGTCGTGACCCGCCAGCTGGCGACGATGGTGGACTCCGGCCTGTCGGTGGTGCGGTCCCTCGGGATCCTCGCGGCGCAAGTCGAGAATCCCGCGCTGGCGAAGGTGCTGGTCGAGGTCCGCCTGGACGTCGAGGCGGGGTCGGCCCTTTCCGTCGCATGCGCGAAGCACCCGAAGGTGTTCTCGCACCTGTTCTGCACCCTGGTGCAGGCCGGGGAGATCGGTGGGAACCTGGACGAGGTTCTGGGGAGCCTGGCCGAGACGATCGAGAAGCAGGCCAATCTCAACCGGACCATCCGCTCGGCCATGACGTATCCCTCGGTCGTGCTCGGCGTGATGGTCATCATCTTCATCGCACTGCTCGTCTTCGTCGTCCCGGTCTTCAAGAACCTCTTCGCGTCCCTGGGCGGCAAGCTCCCGTTCCCGACGCGTGTGCTGTTGCGGGTCACCAGCACGGTGATGAGCCCCTGGGTGTTCCTGATCATCCTGGTCCTCGTCGCCGCCATCGTGCTCTTCCGCCGGTGGATCAACACCCCGTCCGGACGGACGAAGTGGGACCGGTTCAAGCTGCGCCCGCCGGTGTTCGGGCAGCTCTTCCACAAGGTGGCGCTGGCCCGTGTGACGTCGACCCTCTCGTCGCTCATCCTCTCCGGCGTTCCCATCCTGGAGTCGCTGGACATCTGCGCGGAAACGGCCGGGAACCGGACGGTCGGCGACGTGCTGCTGAAGGCCAAGGAGGGCGTGCGCGAGGGCCGTCCCCTCGCAGATACCTTGCGTGAGAACGAGCCGATCATCCCTGTACTGGTGACCCAGATGGTCGAGGTCGGGGAGCAGACGGGTGCGCTCGACGCCATGCTGCGCAAGGTGTCGCAGTTCTACGACATCGAGGTGGCCTCGACGGTCGACAACCTCACCGCGCTGCTGGAGCCCCTGCTGACCGTGGTCATGGGTGCCGGCGTCGGGACGATGGTCATCTGCTTGTACCTGCCGATGTTCGACTACATCAAGCTGCTCCAATAACCACCGCGTGGTCCCGGCGCACGCTCGTCCGGGCCTGGTCGGTCTGACGGAGAGGGTGGAGGTCCGCTACGGCACGTCGTGGCACGGGCGCGGGCAGCCGCCCCCCCTGTGTCGATGCCATCGTGTGGAAGTCAGTTCGGTGGGCACGGACCGACCGGGCGGTGGGGCGGTGTCCGAGGAGCATGCCGGGAAAATGATCCTCAAGTAGGCGGGGTGGGTCGCCGATGCAGTAGATGGCCATCGGGGATGGTCCGTCGAATTGAGTATCCACCTTTAGGAGGCATGCATGTTGCATTCGATCATGGAACGACTCGCCGACCGGCGAGCGGCCGAGTTCGAAGTCGAGGGGGGTGCCGAAGCCGGCTTCACCCTGATCGAGCTCATGGTCGTACTGCTCATTATGGGCATCTTGCTGGCCATCGCCATCCCGACCTTCCTCGGGGTGAAGGGGTCGGCCCAGGAGAAGGCTGCCCAGTCGAACCTGAACACCGCGCTGACCACGGCCAAGACCGCGTTCACCGCCAACAACCAGTCGTACGCTGGCATCACCACGACCACGCTGGCCAGCGACGAGCCGAGCCTCACGTGGGCGGCCAGCGGAGCCTCGTTGACCACCGGCGATTCGGGCCATGTCAGTGTGGAGCCGGTCGACGTCGCCAGTACCGGCGACGGGGCCGGCATGGTGCTGGCGACGCCGTCCGCCGACGGCTACTGCTGGGCCATCGCCGACATCACCGTGGTGCCGCCCTCGACACAGTTCACGGAGGGGACGGGCGCAACTACCGTGGCGTGGGGCAACGGTGCGACCACCGGGACCTCTGGCGCCGGCACGTTCTTCGGCGTCTGGAAGATCGGGGCGGCCGACCCGTGCAATGCCACGACCGCCATTGGTGGCGCAACTGGTGGTTGGCACTCGACCAGCTTCCCGGCCACGAACAGCACCCCCACCCTGTACTGATCCTGACGGGAGCGAGTTCGAGCGGTCGCTGACCGCCTGATGACGGGGGTGCGGCTCGCCAGAGCCGCACCCCCGTATGCTGACCGCGTGGTGACAGGGGTGCGGCTCGCCAGAGCCGCACCCCTGTAGCGTCTGCCCTCGACAGCTCCTAGTCGTCCGCACGGAGGCTCGGTGCGGGGGAGCGCAGGGGTCGTCGAGAGGGGCGGCACGATGCGGAACTGCCCAGGGACGGTGGGCGGGGCTACCCGAGAACGGTGGCGGACACGGCGCGGCCAGCGCCTTCGAGGAGATGGGCCATGCAGGACGTGATGGCGGAAGACAGCACCGTGCCCGACACCGACGGCGTGCCCGACACCGACGGCGTGCCCGACACCGACGGCGTGCCCGACACCGACGGCGTGGACCGGCCGGTCGGTGGGGGCGCACTGCGCCGGCACGGGCGCCGGTCCCGGCGGTGGCTGTCGGGGCGCTGGGCACCGGTTGCCGCGTCGACCGTCACCGTCGTCGTCGGCATGTGCTACATGCTGTACTTCAATCCGCTGTTCCGAGGTGAGCCGTACTGGGCAGCGGGTGGGGATCTGTGGGGCATCGTCCAGGCGGCGCACTCCGTCCAGTGGGGCTACTTCGGGGGTATCTACGACCCGCTCCACCAGGTCGTCACCTTTCCCGGCATCTTCCTCCTCCTGGTCCCGGCGGCGTGGCTGGCATCGACCCTCCACCTGGCCGAGTCGTCACCGCCCTTCTTCATCGGCCACCCACCGTCGCTTCTCGTGTACCAGCCGGTCGAATTGCTGCTCGGTGTCCCCCTCCTCTTCGCTGCCAACTCCCTGTGCCGATCCCTGGGTGTGCCGGAGCGCCGGCGTGTGGCTGCGGTGTGGGCCGTCGGCGTGCTCGCCTTTCCGGTGTCCGCCGTCTGGGCGCACACCGAGGACCTGCTGGCGGTGGCGCTCCTGCTGTTCGCGGCCCGAGCGGCGCTGGAACGACGCTGGAGCGCTGCCGGCTGGCTGCTCGGCGCGGGCATCGTCATCCAACCGCTGGTCGGGTTGGCGGCACCGGTGCTGGTGGCCAGCCTCCCGGGACGGGCGCGCCTCGGGGCCGTGGTGAAAGGCGTGCTCCCGTCGGCGGTCCTCGTCGGCCTCGCCTTCGTCGGCAACCCGTCGGGTACCTACCGCTCGGTCGTCGAGCAGCCGACGCCACCAGCGACCAACCACGCCACACCCTGGGTGTCGCTCGCGCCCAGCGTTCCTCCCCCCAAGGCGTCTCCCACGGGCATGCCGCCTCCTCGTGCCGTGGCGCCACCCAGCACTGTTCCCCACCCCCATTTCCGGGTGGTCGAGACCGCGCTCCACCCCAAGGCGGCGAAGTTCGTGTCCGGTGGGCCCGTTCGTACGTTCGGCGTGCTGCTCGCCCTGTCGCTCGGGCTGGTGGTCTGGCGCCGCCGGGTGACGCCGTCCGGACTGCTCTGGCTGCTGGCGGTGGCCCTCGCCATTCGCGGCTACTTCGAACCGGTCATGACGCCGTACTACCTGGCTCCTCCCCTGGCCGTCGGCATCGTGGTGGTAGCCGGCAAGGGCAGGGCGCGCCTGGCCGTCGCCGTGGCGATCAGCTTCGCCATGACCGTCTTCGGGTACTACCACCTGTCGCCGTGGGCGTGGTGGGCCCCGATGATGGTCGGGATGACCGCCGTCCTGGCGTTGGGGTTCCCGGGAACGGATGCGATCGACCTGCGCCGCCGGAGGGTGGCGGCTTCGACGATCGACGAAGCCGCCTGGTTCGCGGAGGACCCGACGGATGCTGGTGCGGATGAGCCCGGAGTGGAGGACGGGGCAGGCCCCTCAGAGCGGCCCGAGCGCGTGCTTGCGTCCCGGGAGCCGCTCGACGCGTGACCCCAGCACGTCGAGGGCCTCGCTCAGCACGGCACGGGTGTCGGCGGGGTCGATGACGGCGTCGACGAAGCCCCGCTCGGCCGCCTGCCACGGGGTGAGGAACCGCTCGGCGTACTCCTGGCGCAGGGCGGCGTGCTCGTCGACCGGAGACCGGCGGTGGAGCACCTGCACGGCCCCCTCGGCCCCCATGACGGCGATCTCCGCCCCTGGCCAGGCGAAGCACAGGTCGTTGCCGAGGCCGCGGGAGTCCATGACGATGTAGGCGCCGCCGAACGCCTTGCGGAGGATGAGGCAGACGCGGGGCACGGTGGCCTCGGCGTAGGCGAAGGCCAGCTCGGCGCCGTGGCGGATCATCCCCCGCCACTCGAGGTCCTTGCCGGGCAGGAACCCGGGCGTGTCGACCAGGGTGACGAGGGGAAGGTTGAAGGCGTCGCAGAAGCGGACGAAGCGCGCGCCCTTCTGCGACGCGGCGATGTCGAGGGTCCCGGCCAGCGCCTGGGGCTGGTTGGCGAGGAACCCGACCGGGCGGCCGTCCACCCGGCCGAGGCCCACCACCAGCTGGGGGGACCACCGGGCCCACAGCTCGGTGAACGTGGGCCCGTCCTCGTCCCGGTCGGACAGCGTGGACGCCACCGACCGCACGTCGTACGAGCTGGTGGCCCGGGCTGGGATGGTCTGGCGCAGCTCGGGGGTCGCCCGGTCGGCGGGGTCGCCGACCACGATGTCGGGCGGGAGCTCGTCGGTGTGGGCCGGGAGGTAGGACAACAGGTGGGCGGCGTGGTCGAGGGCGTCGTCCAGGTTGGCCGCCTCGATGGCGCACAGCCCGCTGGCCCGGGCGTGCACCGCCGTGCCGCCCAGCTGGTGGATGCCGATGTCGATCCCGGTGAAGTCGGCCACCATGGCCGGCCCGGACACGAAGGCGAAGGCGTCGGGCGTCATCACCACCAGGTCGGTCATGCCGAGCATGAGCGCCGGCCCGGAGATGGCCGGCCCGTCCACCACCGCCACCACCGGCACCACGCCGGAACAGGCGGCCACCGCCCGGGCCGCGCCCCCCCAGCCGTGCAGCGAGGCGATCCCGGCCGAGACGTCGGCGCCGCTGGTGGCGAGGACGAGGACGAGGGGGAGCCGCTCCCCGAGGGCCAGTTCGGCCGCAGCCCGGATGGTGTCGCCGTCGTCGGGTGCGAGGGCGCCGCGCCGGCGGGCCGACGTGCTGCGGACGACCACCGCAGGCCGGCCTCCGAGCTCCTCGACCGCGGCACCGACCGTGCCGGCGACGTGGCGGCGCAGGTGCGTCGAGGAGGGACCGGCGGGCACCCGGCCATGCTACGGACGCGGCGCGCCCGTGTCACGACCCCCAGGTCACCGGGGCGGGCGTCAGTTCCGACCGGCCCGGGGCGGCCGCCGCCGTCAGTCGGGGACGCCCCCGTCTGGCCCGCCGGGCCGTGTGCCGGACCGCTCCTGGCCGGCGAGTGCACCCGCCGGGCCGCTCCGGGCGCGGCGGCGGTCGGCCCGCTCGACGTGCCGCTCGACATCCGCCCACACCAGCGGTTCGTCGGCCCCGAGCTCGTCGGCGTGCTGGCCGGCGCGCAGGATCGACGCCGCCACGGCCAGGAGGGGCACGAGCATGCCGAGCTTGGCGACGAAGCCGGCGATCTGCTGGTCGTTCACCGGCGCCAGCCCGATGGCGGGGTGGGAGTGGGCGAGGGTGGGGTAGAGGGGATGGCGGGCGAAGATGTACACGAAGGCCAGGAAGGCGGGGACGACGGCCTGGAAGGCCAGGTACGCGAACCGGCCGACCGGTCGCAGGCGCAGGACCCCGGGCACCCGGCCCACGACCGGGAGCCACAGGATCACGCCGGCGGCCAGGACCACGGCGTCGATGGCGCCGCGGGCCGCCGCCGAGTCCGACTGGGCGGTGACGGCGGGCACCGTCATGGTGCCGATGGCGGCCGCGGTGAAGGC
>JAJZAC010000117.1 GCA_021799615.1 Actinomycetes bacterium | reverse complement strand
CAGCCGCCGATGGCGCCCCAGCAGTACGCCCAGCCGCCGATGGCGCCCCAGCAGTACGCCCAGCCGCCGATGGCGCCCCAGCAGTACGCCCAGCCGCCGATGCCGCCCCAGCAGTACGCCCAGCCGCCGATGCCGCCCCAGCAGTACGCCCAGCCGGGCATGCCGCCCCAGCAGTACGCCCCGGCCGGCGATCCCCTCGCCGGGTTCGGCCAGGCCGTCGAGCAGGCGGCCGCCCCTTCGCCCCCTGCCGCACCCCGCTGGCGTCGCCGGAGCGCGGAAGAGGTGCTGGCCGAGCAGCGGTCCCACCCAGCAGTGGCGCTGGTGCGCCGTTACGTGGGGCTGGTCGTCTTCCTCGTCGTCGCCGGCCTGCTGATCGCCTTCGTCCCGTCGGCCCGGCACTCGCCGTCCGGCCTCGCACCGCAGGTGGGCGTCACCGCGCCGGCCCCCGCCGGGTCGACGGCACCTCCCAGCGCCTGATCCTGCGGGCGTTCCCCGAAGAGTCCGTCCGGGGCACGCACTCAGCAGGTGCGAGCCTCAGCCCGCCACGTGCAGCGGGCTCGCCGGACCCTCGTTGGCGGCGACACCCTGTCCACGCGTCCGGCCCTGGATCCCGTGGAGCAGGCGCCACCGTGCTTCGACACGCGTCACGAACTGGCGTCCGGGATGCAACACCCGCAGGATGTCGCCCTGACCCTGCGGGCGGGCCAGCATCCACGAGTGACCGCCGGGCACCCACAGGACCTCCACGCCGGACGACCGCTCGACCTCGTCCGCGGTGGCCCAATGTGCGATCCGGTCGAAGATCCCCCAGATGGGGAGGAACGGGATCTCGCCCTGGGCCACCAGTTCACCGACGAGCTCCCGCTGGTCGATGTCGGTGAGTAGCCCCCCGACCGGGATCGTGCGGCCGAAGGCTCGGACGTTGCGCCGCACGTCGGGCAGCACGGCTCGCATCGTCGAGTAGGCACGTCCCATGAACAGGTCGGGGAAGTCGATGGCCACGGAGAAGACCAGGTCGGCGAAGGCGGCGACGTCGGGGAGGAACGGGGCCATCACCGCGGGGATCGGACCACCACGCTTGCGCCACGCCGGCGTGCCCACCCCGTCCCGGTAGATGATGCCGAGTGCACGTTCGGGGTGTCGCGCCGCGTACTGGACGGCCACGGCACCGCCCATCGAATGGCCGAGCAGGACGGCCGGGCCAGCACCGACGTGCTCGCTGACCGCCGTCACCTGTTCCGAGACCGCGGCCATCGACAGGTGGTCCCACGGCAGCGAGTCGCTCCCGCCGAACCCGGGCAGGCTGGGGTTCACCACGCGCCAGCCGAGGGCTTCGGCTAGGCGGGCGCTCTCACGCCAGTAGACGCCGCCGCCGGCGAAGAACCCGTGGATGTTGACGGCCCAGATCGGCGGCGTGCCTGGCCCTCCGGGGCCGTGTTCGGCGACGTTGTCGGAGACGGCGAACCGGACCTTGCGCCCATCGACGGTGATCACCCCGGGCACCATGCGGACCTCGGACTTCACCGACCTCCGCAGCGCTTCGGCGAAGGACGGTGCCGCACCGCGTTGCTGGTGCCGCACCGAGGTCGACGGGCGTCGAACGTCCGGCGTGCCCGGCGACGGCGTGCCGGCGTGCTCGCCCCGTGGGGAGGGTGACCTGCGCATGGTGACCGACAGAACGCTAGTCGAGCCGGTCTGGTCCCGGGGCACCGCAGAACGGCATCATCCACCGCTCACGGTGGCGTCGGCGCGGCCGATGGCGCGCGTCGCCTCCTCGACCATCATCCCCACCAGCGTGCCCGCCGGGATGAGCGTCTGGATCCCGCCGGCCGCCTGGCCGGCCGGATAGCCCTCGATGTCGGGATCGACGCCGGCGGTATCGGGTCCACCGCCGAGGTGGAACGCTCCGTCGCCGATCGAGCGCCCGAGCTGCAGCGGAAACGGCTGGAGGTCCTCGGGATGCTCCTCGAAGTGGTCGGTGTACCGGTTGCGGATGACCCGCATGGGTTTGCCGGAGAAGGCCCGACTGACCACGGTGCCGTCCTCGGGCGTGCGGACGAGGGCGTCCTTGTACCCGGCTACGCCGTGCGCCTCCGGTGTGGCGATGAACCGGGTGCCCACCCACACGCCGTCTGCCCCGAGTGCCAGGGCGGCGGCCAGGCCACGTCCGTCGAAGATTCCTCCGGCAGCGACCACCGGCACCTCGCCACCGACCGCGTCGACGATCTGCGGGACGAGCGGCATGGTGGCCACCTGCCCGGTGTGGCCACCAGCCTCGGTTCCCTGGGCGACGACCAGGTCGCATCCGGCGTCGACGGCTCGGCGTGCATGGGCGACCTTGCCGCACATGTTGACGACCAGCAGCCCGTGTCGGTGGCACAGGTCGATGGCGTCCGCGGGGACACCGAGCCCGGCGACGAACGCTGACGCGCCGCCCTCGATGAGGACCTCGACCTGGGTGATCAACTGGTCGGGGAAGGCGGTCAGAAGGTCGACGCCGAAGGGCTTGTCGGTGGCGGCACGGACGTGGGCCATCTGGTCGCGCATCTCGTCGATGCCCATCGTCGACGCGCCGAGGCATCCGTATCCGCCGGCGTCCGAGACGGCGGCCACGAGCGGTGCGTACGAGACACCGCCCATCCCGGCCAGCATCACCGGGTGCTCGATCCCGAGGATCTCGGTCAATCGGGTGTGCACGGTGTCCTCCTCGCTCGCCGGGTTCCGATCATCGCATGGTCACGGCCCGGCCATGCCCACGATCGGTGCGTTCAGATGCTTGGCGCCCATCGAGCCGAGGAAGGTGGCGTCGCCGAAGGAGAAGACCCCCCCGTCCGAGGCCACCAGCCAGTAGCCGTGCCCGTCGGGGGTGGCGGCCATGCCCACGATCGGTGCGTTCAGATGCTTGGCGCCCATCGAGCCGAGGAAGGTGGCGTCGCCGAAGGAGAAGACCCCGCCGTCCGAGGCCACCAGCCAGTAGCCGTGCCCCGCCGGTGCTGCAGCCGTGCCCACGATCGGTGCGTTGAGGTGGAGTGCGCCGGCGGAGCCGGCGAACGTGGACGAGCCGAAGGCGAAGACGCCGCCGTCGGCAGCAGCCAGCTCGTAACCGGCCGGTGGGGACGCGGGCGCTGCGGCGCCGAACACGGCGGGCGGGCTGATGTTGCCCGCCGAGTCCTCGGCGACCACCGTCAGTCCGGTGGCGCCGGGTGGCGCCTCGATGGTCTGGACGGTTCCGGCCGGCCCCGACGGGTCGACGACGTACTGCACTCCCGAGGGCGCCACGGTCACCAGGTAGCGGGAAACGGTGCCGTCGTACCAGTTGTCCCCGGGAGCCATGAACGACGCCGTGCCGGTGGCGGCGTCCCACGACGGACTGCGCAGCGCGCCCGGCGGCCGGCTGTCGACCCCGTAGTTGCCAGAGTTGTACTCGTCGTGGCGACCGGACCACCACTGGTCGTTGGCCGTGGCCTTCCCCGGGGTCGACCAGGCGTAGACGTAGCCTTCGCGGGTGGTGGTCGCCAGGTCGACGTGGCCGTCCGAGGTGAGGTCGGCGGCGATCGGCGCGTAGATGTTCCAGCCGCTCGTGAACTTGGGGAATCCGGGGGCCTCGGCCCCACTGCCCGTGACCGCGGTGATCGACGAGGAGTCGCCGCCTTCGACGACGGAGGCCTGGCCGGTGCCGGTCACGTCGGTGATGATGGGCTCGGAGAGGAAGCCCTGGCCCTGGCGGGGGCCGGGGAAGCCGGGAAGTTGATGGGTGGCACCGCCGTTGGCGGCGTCGGCCGGCACCGCCGTCTCGTAGTCGTTCAGGCCCAACCCGGCGTTCGGGTACTGGAGGCAGCCGAACGACGCGGCGCCGATGTCGGCCTGCGCGTACGCGAGCTGACCGCCCACCACCCCGAAGGCACCCGAGGAATTGAACGGGATCGGCACGTCAGGGGGCGGGCTCGTCTGGCAGGTGGTGGCCGAGCCGCCCGAGGACGCGAGCGTGGAGAACAGGGAGGACAGTGCGCCACTGGTGTCGCCGAGGGAGCCCACCACCTGGCCGGCGCCGTTCAATTCGACCGGTGGTGTCCAGACGGGCGTGTCGGTGACGATGTCCTTCCCGCTCCCGTCCACCGATGCGGCCGACGGCGAGCTGGCGCCCTCGGTGATGGCATCTTGGGCGGAGCCGTAGTACTCGACCAACCCCTGGACCGTCGCCGGCCATCCGGGCAGCAGGGTGCCGCTCGGCCCGTAGGCGAACTCCTCCGAGTAGGGGAGCGGCTGGATACCGGCACCCTGGATCTGGGTGTACTGGCTGCGCTCGACGACGTCGGGTGGGGTGTACGCCCCACCGGGTCCGTCGGACGGGTTGCGCCCGGAGAACCAGGCCAGCGTGGGGGTGGCGACGAGGCGCTGGTCAGCCTCGAGGGTGTAGCCCGCATGGAGAGTGAACCCGGACGGGAGCGACACCCGTACCGGCCACCCGGGGACGGGCTGGCCGTCGGGCTGCCAGGCGTGGAGCTCGCCGTCCCCTCCTGCCGCGACGATGTCGAGCTGCGCCGTTCCCTGCAGGTGGGCCAGCACCGGGCTGGACGTGGCCTCGTCGGTCGGGTGCCGGGTGAACGGCTCCTGGGGCCGGGGGATGGCCGGGACCCCCACGCCCTGGTCCATCTGTTGTGGCCAGCCGGGTTCGACGTTCCCGGCCGCGTCGAAGACGTCGACGGTGCCGTCGAGCGTCGTCACCACCACCGACAGTGCCCCGGTGTGGCCCAGATCACCGACCGCGACCGAGGTGATGATCGGCTGGTACCCGGGATCGACGCCCGGATGTGGCACGAATCCGGCCTCCGCCGGGACGTGGGCCGGCCACCCCGGCAGCTCCTTGCCCGTGACGGGGTCGATGGCGTGCACCAGCCCGGCGCTGTCGCCGAAGACGAGATCGAGGTGACCGGTTCCCTGGAGGTCGACGGCCTGGGGCTGGCCCTCGGCGCTGGCTCGCGCGTCCGTGCCGTTCGGCCCGGCGCTGCCGGTCCCGGCGCTGCCGGGGTCGATGGCGAGCGGGAAGCCGGCCATGAGGCTCGGGTCGTGCACGACGTCGACGGCTCGGCGGTCCTCGCCGATGTTGCCGGTCCCGTCCGTCACGACCAGGCGGAAGGTGACCGTGTACTGGTCGTTGGTCGACAGCTGCTTGTCCGTCGACAGCTGGGCCGGGGCCTGCCAGAAGCTCGGCGGGAGCGAGGCGAGATCGAGCGATCCGAGGGTGCCCGAGAACGATCCCGTGCCCGAGCCGGTGCCGACGGTCGTGAATGCGCTGTCGGCCGGTTGGCCGCCGGTCGCCGCCTGTAGCTGCCAGGTGAAGGGCGTGGCCGCCGTGGCTGCGTCGATGGTGCCGGTCACCGTCACCGGCGATGTCTGGGTGGCCGGATCGAAGGTCGTGTACCAGTCGGGCGAGTCGATCGATGCCGCCGGTGGGACGGTGCCGGCGGCGATGTCCTGTTCGGCCTTCAGGAGCTCGGGCATGCCGTAGCCGTACTGCTCGTTCCAGTCGTCCGGGGCGCCCGGCGTGATCGGGGTGCCGGGCCACCCGAGCGAGGTGTCGGTGAACGGTGTTGCCGTGTCCTGGACGATCTGTTGGACCTGCGGCCCGGTCGGATCGGTGGTGATGAGCCCGTCCGTGGCTGAGAGGTTCGCGTAGGACAGGAGGAGGCCGAAGGCGCCGCCCAGGGTCGGCGTCGACTCCGACGTGCTCCCGCCGCCGGTTGCCGCCGTGAGGATGTTGTGGGTCCCCCACGACGTGAGGTCGGAGCGGATCCACGCGGCGCCGTTCGGAGTGGCCACGGCACCGTTGCCGGGGATCACGTAGGGCCAGAACATCCCGCCCTGGTGGTCGGTCGAGTCGAAGTCGTTGGACGACTCGACCATGATGACGCCCTTGGCGTGCAACTCGTCGACGACCTGGCGCATGAACGGCGAGTAGCCGAGGTCCGCGGTCACGGAGACGATGACCTTGGCGCCCTCGTCGGCGGCGAACTGCCACGCTTTGGCCAGGTTGTCCGTCGGGTCGAGCGCCTCGTCACCGGCCTTCACCGGCATGATCATGCACATCGGGCATTCGTGGTGGATCACGTCCATCTGGCTGTTGGCATGGCCGTAGGCGGTGTCGACCATGGCCGGATCGTTCTGGTTGTGGTAAAAGTCCCAGCCCGAGATGTCGTTCGGGTAGCCCAGGCCGGTGTGGTCGATCCCGTCGGAGAACGCGGCGATGAGATCTTCGGGGTCGATCACGCCGTTGCCGTTGGCGTCGTGGACGCGGGGATCGTGCGACCACTGGGCGGCGTTGACGATCCCGCTGCCGTCCGGGTCGTAGTCGGCCCGGTTGCCCGAGTAGTAGGTGCTGCATGCCTTGGTGACGCCGCCGACGACCATGGTGGCCGTGGCCACGGTGGACCCGCTGCAGGGAACGGGAAGCGCATGCCAGTTCACGTAGACGGCGTTGGCCAGGGTGGCGGCGTCACCCAGGTGCCAGTTGATCCCGCCCTCGATGTAGGCGACGGTGACGCCTTGCGTGGTCGACGCACCGGGGAGCGCGTCATAGGCGGCGAGCGCGTTGGTCAGGTCCATGCCCGAGGGGCCGTCGGCGGAGACGGTCCGTGGCGCCGCACGACCGGTTCCCGTCCCCGACGCTCCGGCGGTACCGGGCCCGATGCCGCCGGCCACCGCCGTCACGGTGGCGAGGAAGGCGGTGGGCAGTGCGAGCGCGGCGCGCCGGTGCGACCCCCACCTGACCGATGTCCGACGTAGCCCCATCATCCCCCCTTGTTCGTCGTGCCCCGCCCGGTACAGCCCCGGCGGCAACCGCACGCGGCCCGCCAACCCGGGCTCCGGTGAGCCTAGGAGCGTGGGTCACAACCTGGCCAGCGTGACCTTCGGAGATGGAATCTCCGAAGGTGGGCCGTGACCAGCGCGTTCTGCCGGTTGCGGTGCTCGC
>JAJZAC010000116.1 GCA_021799615.1 Actinomycetes bacterium | reverse complement strand
CGAGATGGATCCCGTCCAGGCCCGCCTCTACGCCCTGTTTGGCCTCGACGCCTACGCCCCGAAGGCGTGAGTTAGGTACTACGCGGCGCTTCGCGAAACACCGCCCTTGAGCTGGGAGAACGGTGGCCCATCATGGGATAGCCAGGAAACTCCCGCTAGGACACCGGCTCGATGGGGCCGACCGACAGCTCACAGGTGCCCTCTCGCTGCTGCAAGGTCAACGCTGCGGTCGATCCGGGTGGGACGACCGAGATGGAGCTGCCGTAGGTGTCCTGTTTGCATATGCCATTCGGGAAGTTCTCGATGAACGTCATCTTGAACTCGGTCTTGCCCCCGGGAGCGACCGTGACCGACCGGACCCCCGGGACGGATCCGAGCACGAGGCCCGAGTTCGGGGTGGCGACGCCGAGCACCGCCCCGTTCTGGTCCAACACCTTCACGGTCGGGTACCCGTCGAGGACGCACGCCGAGGCTCCCGTGTTCGTCAGGTTGTAGGCCGCGTAGTTCGTTCCGCCGGCCCCCTGTGAGCTCGCGAGCTCGAGGCGGAGGTCCTGGGTCGCACAGGTCTGGCCGTTGCCCTGTGCCACGGTCGAGCCGGTGCCCGACGGGCTCACCGCCGTGGTGGGCGGGCTCGCTGTCGACGAGGTGGCGGTCGACGAGGTGGCGATCGACGAGGTGGCGGTCGACGAGGTGGCGGTCGACGAGGTGGCGGACGTCGACTGTGGGGGGCGACGACTGTGGGGGGCGCTTCGATGCAGCGGCGTTCGAGCATGCCGACGCCGTCACGAGCGTTCCGATCCCGACCACGTACAGCACCGTCCGCATGACCCGCTCCCGCCGCATGCCCGCAGCGGTACGGCCGAGCCGGTCCGCCGTCAAGGGAAACGGCACCCGGCACCCGGACCCGGTCAGCCCGCCGGCGAGACCGTCACCGTGACCGACGACGCCCCCGGCACCGGGTCCACCGTCAGTTCCTGACCGCGGGCGGAGACGACGTGCCCGCCGGTCACGTGGACCGCGTAGCTCGACGGGTACAGCGACATGGGCACGTTGAAGAGGGTGGGGACCGTCGGCGGGTAGGTCCTCCCGCCCGGCCCGGTGGTCGACCAGGTGAACGTCATCGTCCGGGTGGTGGGGTCGTAGGCCGAGGCGGTCGGTGTGCCTGCCACTGCCACCGGGTGGGGCCGCACGATGGCGGACACCGTCGACGCCACGAGGTTCGACCCGGACGGCGGCTGCGCCAGCGAGTGGACCACGTCCTCGTCGAACGTCCAGAAGATCCACGGCACGAGGGCCTGGTCGGCTTCGCCGATCATCCTGTCGATGGCGGCGGTGTCGGTGGTGGCGCCGAACTCCGTCTCGAGGAGGGCGCCCCCGGTGGAGGCGGACCAGGAGACGGCGTGGCTCAGCACGGCCGGCTCGGCGGACGGGCTGGCCGTGTACATGTGGAAGCTGAGCCCGCCGTTCTTCTCGCTGGCGGGCAGGGCGACGTGGGTGGCGGACAGCCCGAAGTCGAACAGCACGTAGGGCTCGGGGAACACCAGGTGGTGGGTGTCGGCGGCCCGGATCGCCCGGTCGACCCGGGCGTAGTAGGGATCGAGCCCGGACTGGTCGAGCGCCGGGCAGCCGTTCGGGTCGGACAGGCACGGCTGCCACGTCGTCCCCGGCCACGGTTCGTTCAGCAGGTCGTAGCCGAGCACCCGGGTGTTGGTGGCGACCGCCGAAGCGAGTGTGCCGAACATGGAGACCACCCGCTGCTGCAACGGCACGCCCCCCGGCCCGGGCACGTCCTCCCAGAAGCTCTGGAACGCCGCCTGCACGGCCGGGTCGCTGATGTAGTAGTTGGGGAACGGCGCGTGGGTGTTGGTCGCGCCGTTCGTGATGGTCATCCACCCCGGGAACCCGTCCGACCCGGTGGTCGGCCCCCACCCGTCCTGGTGGAGGTCGACGAGGACGAGGATGCCGTGCGAGGTGAGCTGGTCGACCGTCTGCAGGTACGAGCGGAGCCAGGCCTGGTCGATGTGGCCCGGTGTCGGCATGAGCGACGCGGCGGTCAGCCCCAGGCGGACGACGTCGATGCCGTTCTGCTGGAGCCAGGCGGCGTCGGCGGGCCCGAAGCCCTCGGCGGCCGGGGTGGCCGCCCCCTTGGCGACCATGTTGACCCCGTCGAGCAGGATCACCCGCCCGTTGGCGTCGACCAGCCACCGGCCCACATGCCCCGTCACGGGGGGCACGGCGAAGCCCGTCACCGGAGGAGCGGTCGCAGGCGTACCGGTACCCGCCGACCGCCCGGCCGATGCCGGTGCCGAGGAGCCGCATGCTGCTGCCGTCACGGCCAGGCCGAGGGCGAGTGCCCCGGCGGCCACGGCCCCGCGCGAGGGCGGGCGCCGGCGGGGGGAGGGGCCCCGGTGCGGCCACCACCGGGTTCCGCGGCCACGTGGGGCTCCGTCGACGCACCCGGGACGGGAACGTCCTCCGGCGCACGCGCTGCCGACGACCGCAGGTGATCCCATCTCCCAGCCCCCTCGTCGCCCTGTCCGTCCGTGCCGGCGATCCTGCCCGCCGTCCGTGCCGGCGATCCTGCTCGCCGACGCTACCAAGGTGGCCACCGGCCACGGCGTGCCCCTGGTCCCGGCCGCGCCGGACGCGACCAGGGGGCGACCGGCAGTCCGTCCACGTGATGCCGTTGCACCACGCCGCTCACCCACCTGTGCGACTACGGTGATCGCGTGCCGCTGGCCGCAGCGAGACCTGCCTGGGAGTTCCGGTTCACCCGGGGACTGTGCCACGGCGCGCTCCAACTGCCCCTGGCGGTGGTGACGATCAGCGAGCTGGTCCGTGGCTGGCGCCCGACCAGTGACGACGCCAACATCGCCATGCGGGCGTCCCAGGTGTTCACGGCCCACTCGCCGATGGTGGGCCAATTCACCCAGGCGACACAGAACGGCCACCACCCGACGTACGACCTCGGACCCCTCCTCTATTGGGTGCTGGCCGTCCCCGTGCGCATCGACGCGCAGCAAGGGGTGCTGTGGGGCTCGGCGCTGTTCCTGTCGCTGGCCATGGTGCTCGTCGTCGAGGCGGCGTGGTCGGTGGGTCGCCGCCCGGCCACGATCGCCGCCACCGCCCTGATGGCGACGGTGCTGATCGCCGAGCCCAGGCTCGTCGCCGACCCGGCATGGAACCCCTACGTGGCGACGGTGTGGACGATGGTGGCCGCCGCCGCCGCGTGGGCGCTGGCCAACGGGCACGCCCGTTGGCTACCGGTGCTGGTGCTGGCATGTTCCGTGGCCAGCCAGTCCCACCTGGCCGCCGTGTTCCCGTCGGCGGTGCTGGTCGTGGTCGGGATCGGCCTGGGCATCGGCCCGCCCGTCGTGGCTGCCATCCGGGGCCGGTCCGGGCACGGGAACCTCCTGTCCGCCTTCCGGTCGAGGTTCGGTCACCTGTCGTCCACCGGGGGTGGACCCGACGCGTCCCCGACGGGCGAGCGGTCCGGTGCCGGGAGCGACCCGTCCGCACCACTCGCACCGTGGGCACGACCGGCGATGGTGGCCGGCGCCGTGGCCCTGGCCTGTTGGTTCGTGCCGCTCCTCCAACAGATGACGGCGAGCCCGGGGAACATCAGCCTCCTCCTGCACGGCGTCAGCGATGGTCCGTCGTTCGGCCTGGTCCACGGGCTCGACGCCATGGGCAGCACGATCGTGCCCTGGCCGGTGTGGCTCGACGGCCACCAGGCCACCACGTTCTTCGGTGCCCTGGTGGCCATCGACCGCCCCGGCCTCGTCCCGTCGCTGGTGGCCCTGACGCCCCTGGTCGCCGTGGCCGCCCTGCGGCGGGTGTTCGGTCCCGTCCAGTCGTCGGCCGCGTTGATCGTCCTCCTCGTGCTCCTGGCGGACGCGGCCACGGTGGCGGCCATCCCCATGTCGGGCCTCCTGAACGTGGTCTACCTGTTCCCCATCGAGTGGCCGGCGGGCATCGCCGCCGTGGTCCTCACCGCCATCGCCGCCGGCCGGCTGGTGGCGTGGGCCGCCCCGCGCCTGATGGCCCGGATCGACGCCGGGATCCACCTGCGGGCGAGGGTCCGCCGCCGGTGGGCACGGCTGGCGGGAACGGTGGGACTGGTCGTGTCCGGTGCCCTGGTCGTCACGTCGACGGGGCCCCTGGTGACCCGGGCGTGGCCGGCGCCTCCGACGCTGGGCGGGTGGCAGGCGGTCGACAACGTGAAAGCCGTCTCCGGCTACCTCGAACGGGTGCTGCCCAAGGGCCCCTTCCTCCTCCGCACTCCCGGTGGCGGGACGATCGCCGACTACGAGGTGATCTTCGGGGTCGCCTGGCAGCTCCACGTCGACGGCCGGCAGGTGCACCTCGTCTCCGGTCAGGCCGCGTACGCCTCCGCGACCTTGGCGCCACCGCCGTCCGGGACCGCCACCACCGTCTACGTCCACGACGCGGGCGAGCGAGCGGCAGTCCTCGTCGAAGAAGGCGGCCGGCCGGTGGCGGCACGGACGTTCCCCGCCTGATCCCCCATCGGCGACCGGTCGTCGAGCTGATCGCCGGTCGCCGAGTCCCGTCCGGGGCCTTGCGCGCCGCGGCAACGGTTCACCGCAGGGACTCGATCTCCCGCACGGCCACCGCGCCGTTGCCGTAGGACGCGATGTCCTCCGCCATGACGGTGGCGCGTTGCCGGAAGGAGGCGTCGGCGAGGACGGTCCCGACGGCGGAGCGGATCTCGCCGACACCGGCGGCGGGTGGGAGCTCGATCCCGAGCCCCAACGCCGATACCCGCCGGGCGTTGAGCGGCTGGTCCCGCCCCATCGGCATGCACACCAGGGGGACGCCCGAAGCCAGGGCCGCCATCACCGTGCTCAGCCCGGCATGCGTCACCACCACGTCGGTCCGGGGCAGGAGCTCGCTGTGCGGGAGCCAGTCCACCACCGTCGCGTTGGGCGGGGGCCGCAGCCCGTCGATGGGGACCCGGCCCAGGGTGCAGACCACGCTCGCGTCGAGGTCGGCCACGGCGTCGAGGCTCCGTTGCAGGACGTCACGTTGGCGCATGTCGGTGGTGCTCATGCTGATCAGGACGGTGCGGTGCCCCGGATGCGATCGGACCGGGGTCCCACCGCCCGACCCGGTCCCACCGCCCGACCCGGGACCACCGCCCGACCCGGCGACGTCGTCCAGGATGGGCCCGACGTAGCGGTGGTTGGCGGGCAGGTCGGCGGAGGGGACGTCGAAGGACCGTGGTGCGCACGCCAGCACGCGGGCGCAACGCGACCACAGGCCGGCCATCAACGGGGCGCCGGGATCGAGCTCGGGTAGTCCCAGGTGCTGCCGGGTCGCCTCCACCAGGGGGCGGGTCGGGTCCCACTGCGTGGCCAGCGGCCCTTCGACCGCCGGTCCGTAGAGCACGTGGACGAGAGCCACGGTCGGCACCGCAGACTTCTCCGCCGCCGCCAAGCCCGCCGAGAGGAAGCCGTCGACGACGGCGACGTCGGTCCGCTCGGCCGCCAGTTCGGCCATGACGTCCTCGGCCACGCGCCGCCCGGAGATGAAGCGGGTCCAGCCGAGCAGGTTGTCGTCGAAGACCTCCTCCTCCATCAGATGGGGCTGGCGTGCCCGTTCGAAGGGTCGGAACCGGGCGCCGGCCCGCTCGAACCGGGACCGGAGCACGGGCGGCCCGAGCACCCGTACGTGGTGGCCCCTCCCGGTGAGGGCTGCCGCCAGCCCGGCGGCCGGCACCACGTTCCCTCCCGCCGCCCAGACGACGATCAGCACGTGGCGGGCCCGGGTCACACGGATGATGTTGTCCGGCAGCCGTTGGCCCTGCAACCGCGGGCGTAGGCTCGCACGGGTGAAGGCGCGGGTCGTCACGCCGCAGGAGCTGACCAGCCGGGACGTGGCCGCGTGGGAGGCGTGCGCCGCCGCCGCCGTCGAGCCCAATCCCTTCCTCGAGCCGGCATGGCTCCTCCCCGCGCTGGCGCACCTGGACGAGTCCCCCCGGCCCGCGCTGGTCCTGGCCGAGCACGGCGGGCAGGTGTACGGGTGCGTGCCCCTGTTCGAGTCCGTGCCCGAGCAGGACGGGATCGGTGCGAACGGTGTCCACTCCGTGATCAACACCCGGGTCGCACCCACGGCGGTCCCCGTCGGGACGCCGTTGGTGGCGGCCGACCGGGGAGCCGAGGCGTTGGCGTCGATGATCGTCGAGATCGGGCACGTCGCCGCCGGGCACGCCACCGAGCTGGTGGTGCTGGAGTGGATGGTGGCCGGCGGGCCGGTGGAGGCGCTGCTCGAGGAGGTCGCCGACCGGATGGCCGTCAAGCTCGTCCAGTTCGAGACGTGGGAGCGGGGCTTCCTGCGCCGGCGTGCCGGCGAGGACGACTACTGGCTGGGAGCGATCGGCAAGAACCGGCGGCGCACCATCCGCCAGCACCGGCGTCGTCTGGAGGAGGCGATCGGTGCCGATGTCACGCTGCGGGTTGCGACCGGCGGGGAGGCGGTGGAGGCCTTCCTGCGCCTGGAGATGGCCGGATGGAAGGGTCACGACCCCCACGGCCTGGCGCTGGGCCGCACCCCGGCCACCGCCGCGTTCTTCCGGGAGGCGTGCGCTGCCGGCCTCGACCGCGGCCGTCTGTTCTTCCTCAGCCTCGAGGGACCGGGCGGCCCGGTGGCGATGATCTGCTGCGTGCGGGCCGGCGAGGGCCTGTTCGCCTACCGCACGGCCTACGACGAACGGCTGGCCCGCCACGGCCCCGGGGTCCAACTGTTCCTCGACGCGATGGCGTACTTCGACCGCGCCACCGACGCGGCCTGGTTCGACACGTGCACCACCCCGGGGAACGAGCACCTGCTCGGGCTGTTCCCGGACCGCCGCCGCCTGGCCACCTTCGTCACCCGGGTGCGACCGGCGCCCTGACGCCGGACCCCGGGCGCCACGTGGAGCGAGGAGGGTCGCGCTGCTCGCGCACGGATATGACAGGCGTGCTGGGCGCGAATCCTCCCAGGTAGTGGACAGTGGGATGCCTGGTGCGCGATAGTGGCTTTTCCGCCAGTTTTCGCCGGACGGCCACCGTTTTGCCAGGTCACCGGCGCGTGGAACGAGCGGATGCGTACCGAGACCGAACCACACGATCAGGAAGTGACGTTTTCATGAGTGCCACCTGGCGCAAGCAAGCCGCCTGCCGGGGGATAGACGCCGATGTCTTCTACCCCGTGTCCGACGACGACGCCGGTGCGGCAAAGGCCAT
>JAJZAC010000033.1 GCA_021799615.1 Actinomycetes bacterium | reverse complement strand
AACGCCACCAGCAGCGCCACGCTGACGACCGCCACCGCCCCGACGGCGCCGACCGGTGCCCCCGATCGACGGCTGGTGCGGGTGAGGACCTTCGGACCGAAGCCATCACGGGCCAGGGCGAAGAGCATCCGGCTCGCGCCCACAACCAACGCCAACGCCGCGCCGAACGAGCTCATCACGGCCCCCCAGGCGATGACGTCCCCGAACCAGGGCGTGATGTACGTGCCGGCCGCGGAGACCAGCGGCACCGGAGCGAGCGACAGCGCCTTGATGCTGGGGAAGGCGTTCTGCACGACGGCCGAGACGAGGATCTCGTAGGCGGCGACGACGGCCAGTGAGATCCAGATGGCACGCGGGATGTTGCGCCGAGGCTGGCGGGCCTCTTCGCCGAGCGTGGCGGCGCCCTCGAACCCGGAGAAGACCGAGAACGCGTAGACGACCCCGAGCCCGAGCGCGGGACCGGCGAGCCCCGTCGCCCGGAAGGGCGCGGCGCTGAACGGGTGGCCGTGGTGGCCGCCCTTGAGGGTGATGATGGCGCTGGCGACGATGACGAGCAGCATGGACACGCCTTCGACGGCCAGGATCACCGTGGCCGAGATCTTGACGTCCACCAAGGCCAGCCCGACCACCAACGCGGCGACGAGCAGCGCGTAGACGGGCCACGGCCAGTGGATCCCGAGGGCAGCGAACGCGGGCTGGGCCTCGTCGGCCGTGCTGGCGTACACACCGCCGGCGAAGTTCACGTACACGAGGAGCAGCGCCCAGGCGGAAAGGAACCCGAAGGTGGGGCCGGCGACGGCCCCGGTGAACCCGTAGACGGACCCGGCGCTGTTGAACCCGCGGGTGAAGATGACGAAGGCGTAGGCGACGAACGCCATGGCGACGGCCGCGACCAGCTGGATCAGGGCCGTTCCGCCACCGGCGATCCCGGCCAGGATGGCGGCGGTGATGACCACGCCACCGGTGGGGCCCTGGATGCCGACCGACTCGGCGACGACCCGCAGGAACCGCAGGTGGCCACGCCGGAGAGTGCCGATCCGGCCGTCGGCCGCGTAGGCGTGCTGCACCTCGTCCCGGTCCGGCAACGCCGTGCCGTGGACAGGCGTGGTGGTCCGGCGCCCTGGCGTGGTGGCGACGTCCGAGGCTCCCATGGATCTCCTTTCGCTGGCGCCGCCAGGTTGTCCGGCCGGACGGTGTGCGATCCGGCTGGCCCGTCCGACCGGCGCACCGGCATGCACGAGGCACCGGCGGGATGCCGGCATGCAGCGGGAACCCGCCGGCAGCTCCGGTCATTCCACAGACGTCCACCCGGCGACGGGCGTCTCCACCCGAGCGTCGAGGGCGACGTCGGTGGAACCGCGGGACCCGGCGAGATCGGTGAAATCGGTGGAATCGTTCGGTCGTGGGCTGGGTTCCCCCGCTGTCGCCAACGGGTGTGGTCCGCACGCCCACCGCGTGCAAGGGGGGAGTGGCCATGAGGGGAGCGCCGGCCCGATGAGCGGTTCGGCCGTCGGGTTCGTGGCGGCGTTCGGCGCCGGGGTCGCCTCCTTCGCGTCCCCGTGCATACTCCCGCTCGTTCCCGCCTATCTCGCCACCGTCGCCGGCCTCGGGGCCGATCGCCTCCATGTGTCGGATGACGAGGGGCAGCGGCCGTGGGGGGCCCTGTCCAGCACCGTGCTGTTCGTGGCGGGGTTCACGGTCGTGTTCGTGATGCTCGGGATGTCGGCGAGCGGGCTCGGCAGGGAGTTGAGCCGCCACCAGGCCGTCCTCACCCGGGTGTCGGGGGTCTTCATGGTCGCCGTGGCCATCTATCTGGCCGGGACGCTCGTGCTCCGCACACCGTCGCTCTACGGCGAGTACCGCTTCCACCCCCGACTGAGGTCGTTCGGTCCGTTCGCCGCCCCGGTGGCCGGTGCCGCCTTCGCGTTCGGGTGGACACCGTGCGTCGGACCCGTCCTCGCGTCGGTCCTCGCCGTCGCCGCCCAGCAGGGACAGGTCTGGCACGGTGCGTGGCTGCTCCTCGCCTACTCGGCCGGGCTCGGACTCCCGTTCGTGGTCACCGCCGTGGCCTTCGACCGGGTGCGGGGGATCTTCGCATGGCTCCGGTCCCATGCCTCGATGGTGACGGTGGTGTCGGCCGTCGCCCTCGGCGGGTTCGGTGTGCTCCTCGTCCTCGACCGGCTGGCATGGGTCACCACGCAGGTGCAGCGGATCGCCTGATCGCCAGACCCTCGGAGCAGGGGAACCGGTCCCCGGGTCCCCGCCACGACAGACAGAAAGTGAGTGAGATCCATGGCCAAGAAGCGCCGACCCCGGAAGGCGACCCGTCCGGACGCCACGGGAATGCCCGAGCGTCCGAACGGTGCGCCGCGTTCCACGAGCTCACCCGGGTCCGTACGGGCCGGCTCGTCCCCGTCACCGCGGCCCCGCTCGCCGATCGCGACGCGGCGAGCCGCGGCACAGGCTGCCCGCAAGCGACGCCAGCGGCTCCGGGCGGGGCTGTTCGGCGCGGCCGCGGCCGTGCTCCTCGGCGGGGTCGTCGCCCTCGCCGCGTCGAGTGGCTCGTCGGTCGCGGGGACGAGGACGTCGCCGACGTCGTGGGTCCTGCCCCGCCTCGGTGGGTCAGGCACCGTCTCGCTGGCCAGCCTCCGGGGCAAGCCGGTGGTCGTCAACATGTTCGCCTCGTGGTGCACCGAATGCGAGGCGGAGCTCCCGGCGTTCACGTCGGAGGCACAACGGCTGCGCGGGAAGGTGACCTTCGTCGAAGTGAACTCCCTCGAGACGGGGAACGGCGAGGCGATGGCCAGGCAGTTCGGGCTCGCCGCCGCCGGAGCCATCGTGCTCGCCGATGTCGGGGGTGCCCAGAACAGCGGCCTCCACGACGCGCTGGGCGGCGGCAACAACATGCCCGTCACCGCCTTCTACGGTGCGTCGGGGCAGCTGCTGACCTCCCATGTCGGGGCGTTCAGCGCGTCGACACTCCAGGCCGAGCTGACGCAGTTGTACGGGCCGGGCGTCTGATCGCCGCCAGGCGACGACGGCGCCGGCGGGCCCGACGGGGACGGCCGACACCGCGCCGCACGGGCGGCACCGCGCCGTACGGCCGGCACCGCGCCGCGCGACCGGCAGTGGTGCTCACAGGGCCAGGAGTGCCTGCTCGACGACCTCGGTCAGCGCCGGGTGAATGTAGAGCACGCCGGTGGCGAGCTCGTCGACGGTGTTGCCGAGGCACATCGCCTGCAGCAGCGGCTGGATCAGCGTGGACGCCTGCGGCCCGATCAGGTGGGCGCCGAGCAGCAGCCGGGTCTCGGGATCGGCGAGGACCTTGACGAAGCTGGCGGTGTCCTCGAGGGCCCAGCCGTAGGCGGCGCTGCCATAAGGCTGGGTGGCTGTCACGTACTCGCGCTGCTGGGCCTGCAGCTCCTGCTCGGTGGCGCCCACCGATGCCACCTGGGGATCGGCGAAGACGGCTGACGGTACGACGGAGAACGAGGCGTGCCTCGGGTTGTCGGGGTGGACCAGATTGTGGGCGACCAGACGGGCCTCGGCGTTGGCCATGTGCTTCAACTGGAAGTGGTTGGCCAGGTCCCCGATCGCCCAGATCCCCGGGACGTTGGTCTGGTACGTGTCGTCGGTGCGGACATGGCCGTGCTCGTCCGTGGCGACGCCGGTGGCCGACACGTCGAGCAGGTCGCTGTTGGGCCGGCGGCCCGTGGCAACCAGCAGCGCCTCCGCCTCGATCGACCCGTCGCCCGCGGCCCCCGACACGTCGAGCCGGACGCCACCGGGGGTGGCCACCGCCTCCTTGATCGTGGTCCCGAGCCGGAGGTCGAAGCGTGCGGCGTACAACTCGGTGAACCGGGCACGGATGTCCGCGTCGTGGCGGGACAGCAGCTGGGCGCCCCGCTCGATGATGTGCACCTCCGTTCCAAGGGCGCCGAAGACATGGCTCATCTCGGCGGCGATGAAGCCGCCGCCGACCACTGCCATCGACCGGGGGAGGGCGTCGAGCCGCATGATCCGGTCGGATGTCACGTAGTCGACGTTGTCCAGGCCCGGGATGGACGGGACGGTGGGACGGGACCCGGCGGCGAGCACGAACCGGTCCGAGCGGACCTCGTCCCGGCCGATCCGGAGCACCTTGGGTCCGACGAAGTGGGCGTGCTCGAGGTAGACGTCGACCCCGTTGGCGCGCCGGTACTCGACCGCCCGGTCGTGGAGCGGGTCGATGCGACCGAACACGCGGTCGCGGATGGCGGGCCAATCCGCGCCCCGCCAGTCCGCCCGGATGCCGAACCGGTCGGCATGGCGGATGTGTTGGGCCACGTCCGCCGTATGGACCAGCATCTTCGACGGGATGCAGCCGCGGTTGAGGCAGGTGCCCCCGAACCGCCCGCTGTCGACGACGGCGATCCGCCAGCCGGCCATCTCCTCGGCCACCATCATGTTCCCGCTTCCGGCACCGACGATGACGAGGTCGTAGTGGCGTGTGGTCATGACGCTCCTTCGGGCCGGTTGACGGGCGGCACACCCGGAGGTGGGCCGCAGCCGACCGTACCCGACCGGGCGTCCGATGCCCGCCGCCGCACGACGGGCACCGGGCCGGCCTGGCTCACCGGACCGCCGGGAGCGCGTCGCCCACCGAGCGGCGGCCGTAGGCCATGGCGAACGCGGTCCCCACGACCAGCCCGAAGAGGAGGTGGGCGAGGAAGAAGGCGATCTGGGGCACGAGCCCCATCATGGGGTTGGTCGGCGGCAACAGGACGAACCGGTTGACGACGTAGACCACCGCACCGCCGGCGACGCCGATGGCCATGAACGCCATCTTCGATCGGAGGATCGACGGCCCGAACCATGCGGCGGCTCCGATGATCGCGAAGAACGCAAGGCCGAGGAACGCCGAGAAGGCGACGTGCAGGATCAAGCCGACGACGACATGGCCGGCGCTCACCGGCATCGCCGCCATGATCGAATTGCGGGCCGCCGGCGACAGGTGGCCGAGGAGCGTGGCCACCGTGGCGTTGGAGGCGTGCCCGGTCATGAGCTGGCCCATCATCTGCACCTGGGCAGCCGGAACGTGCATGCCCAGGAGCATGGCCCCGAGCTGGTGCGCCATCGGGGCGCTGATGTGCCCGCTCTGGATCGCCGGCGCCAGCTGGGACATGGCAGTCGGTGGCAGGTTGATCCCCATGGCCGCCATGAGCTGGGGAAGCATGTGCACGGGCGGTGCGATCGTGTAGACGAACGCCGGCATGCCGAGATTGAGCGGGCTGGCGTACCCCATCCCGGCTGCGCCCATGACGATCGTCATGGTGGCGATGAGGACGAGACCGCCGAGGACGCCGGCGCCGACGGCAGGAACGGCCAGCCTCTTCGCGACGGTGGCAGGGTCACCGGCACCGGCACCGGCGGCGTGGCCGGTGCGGACCTGGGGCTTCGGGCGTGTCTGGGTGGTCATGGTCGGTTGCCTCCGTAGTCTCGGTAACGGCGGAGGGAACCCGGTCCGGTCGGTGGACTATTCCGTGCGATCTTTGGGCGTGCGATCTTTGGGCGTGCGATCCGTGCACGCGCGATCCCGTCGCCTACCGGTCGGTGAGGCGGAAGCCGATCCACACGGCGAGCGCGACGCCGTCGAGGCCCCAGCTGAGCCCGGGGTAGCCGGCGCCGTCCGCGGTGAAGCTCCCGGCGACGATGGCCACCAGCACCGCCCACATCACGGCACGGCGCCGCCCGCTCCGCCCGGCCTGCTCGGCGGTCCCGCCGGCAACCGCATGGCCGGGGGCCAGGCGTTGCACCGTGTCGACGACGCGGCGGGCCGAGGGGTTCACCAGCGCGGTCGAGCCGATGACCACGGTCGGCACCGTCTCGTTGCCGTCGGCCACCGAGCGCACGATGGCGGCGGCCGACGGGTCGCGCCAGATGTCGACCTCGGTCACCGGGACTCCCAGGCGGGCCAGGTCCCGACGGAGCCGTGCGCAGTAGGGGCAACCAGGTCGCCAGTAGACGGTGATCGTGGGCGGCGCCACCGGCCGGTCGGCTCCCGATGGCGCGTCGGACGGGAAGTGGGGTGTGACATCGTGCATACCCGGGGAACCCGGTCCGGCACCGGTGACTTCCGGAAGATCCTCGTTCACGGGGTGCCTGGCTCCTCCGGCGTTCCGGAATGCACCAGCTCGTCCACGAACGCGGCCAGGCGCGTCACGACCTCGGGCTCCACCGGGCTCGACTGCCGTCCTAGCGCGTCCTTGATGGACTCGTACGTCGCCGCCTTCATCCCGCACTGGCGGCACACCTCGAGATGCGCGACCACGGCGCTGCCGGTGACGTCGTCCGCCTCGCCGTCCAGGTAGGACTGGATCGCCCTCGCCGCCTGCCGGCAGCTCAGGACCCCCCGCATGCGTGACCAGGGCCAGAGAATCATGACGTACCTCCTCGAGGTGCCAGACCCTCCGCGGTGAGGCGTCTGCGGACCTGGGCGCGGGCTCGGTGGAGCCGGCTCATCACGGTGCCGATCGGGACCCCGAGCGCCTCGGCCGCCTCGGCGTAGCGGAGGCCGTCGATGTCGACCAGGGTCATGACCTGCGCATGGCGCTCGGGCAGTGCCGCCACTGCCCGGACCACCGCCCGTTCGAACGCCCCGCCCACGAGCGACTCCTCCGGTTGGCCTTCCGTGCCCGGGTCCGAGACCCCGCGGACCATGTCCGCATCGTGGAGCAAGACCGGCCGGCGCCGGCGGTTCCGGTTGATCTCGGTGTTCCGCATGATGGTGAGCAGCCACGCCCGTGGGTGCGAGCCGTCGAAGGTGCCGATGGCCCGGTAGGCGCGCACCAGGGTGTCTTGGACGAGGTCCTCGGCGTCGGCCGGACGGTGGACGAGCGTGCGGGCCACTCGGTAGAGCACGTCGAGCTCGGGCGTGACCAGGCGGGTGAACGCCTCGTGGTCGGCCGGGTCGGTCCGGGACCGCTCGTGGTCGGCCGGGTCGGTCTGGCCGGCGGCTGTCCGCGGGCTCCGGACCCGCGGCGACGTGGCCGGTACGTCATGCACGGCGGAACACCACCCGCCGCAGGGGAACACCGATCTCGGAACCACGCCAGCCCTGGAGCGAGGCGACCGCCGCCGCCACACGGTGAGCGGGCACGCCCGGCAGGTAGAGCGACTCGACGAACCGGGCCACCGAGTCCCGGTCGTCGAACGGGATGGCGAAGCGGCGCCGCTCGTCGCCCGTCACCCGGAGCCCCTCCCGGGCAAGAGCGGCATCGAGCCGGACCGTCACCCGGTCGTTCGGATAGGCGAGGCGGGCCCGGTGCAGGTGCACCATCAACCGGGCGTACCGGGTCAGATCGGCCGGTGTGAGCGGGCGCCGGCCGGGGAGCAGGAGGACGCCGATGCCTCCGGGGGCGAGCACCCGGGCCAGCTCCCGCACGGCTGACGGGAACGGCTGGAGCAGCATGATGGCCATCGAGCAGGCGATGCCGGCGAACCGTCCGGTGGCGAAGGGCAGCGTGGCGGCGTCGCCCCGCACCAGGCGCCCCGCACCGGCGGTGACCGCCCGGGTCAGTTCGCCCGCCGAACGGTCGACGCCGATCCATCCGTGCGGGTCCTGCCGGCGCCACAGTGGCGCGCTGCCGCAGGCCAGGTCGAGGACCGGTGTCACGCCGTCCAACGGTTCGAGCAGCCACCGGTAGGGATCGGTGGCACCGTCGGCGCCGCGCGCCCGGGTCAGGATGTCCTCGGTGATCCCCGGTCGGTCCTGGTGGAAATGGTCGAGGTACTCGGCCCACCGGAGCGCGTTCACGGCCGCCCCTCGACGGTCCCTGCCGCCCACGAGCGGATGTCCGACGGCGCACCGTCGAGGGGTACCGGGGCGCGGAGCAGCCGTACGCCGCCCACGACGCGCTGGAGGGCGGTGACGGCGACGACGCCGGCGAATGTCCAGGCGATGCCGGTGGCCGACGCGTGGAACAGGCAGAAGAGGACGTAGACGACGATGGTCTCCGTTCCCTCGGCGAGGCCGCCGACAAGGCGCAGTGCGCGTTCGTCGGGACGGGACGCCGCCTGGCGCCGCCGCTCGAGGAGTGACGCCTGTGCCAGCAGCGCCGTTCCCGACACGTAGTAGGTGGAGAGCAGGACGAGGCAGGCCACCCGGGCCTGTGGGACGGCGACGGCGACACCGACGACGAAGCCGGCGTAGATGGTGAAATCGGCGACCACGTCGAGGAACCCGCCGACGTCGGTGGTTCCCCGGGCACGCGCCACAGGGCCATCGAGACCGTCGAAGAGGCGGTTGGCGAGCCACAGCCCCAACGCTGCCGGCCACCATGCCAGGCCGGCAGCCACACCGGCGCCCACGCCCAGGAGCCACCCGGCGCCGGTGAGCATGCCGGGCCGGACCCCGCTCGCCGCCAGGTTCCGGCCCGCGGCATCGAGTGCCGGGGTAAGGGCCTGGCGGATCCGGACGTCGAACATCGGGTCAGGCCCCTGCGCCGGCCATCGGTCGGCGGGGCTCGAGCGCGTCGTCGCGCCGGCGGGGCAGCGGAAGCAGGACCCGCAGGTCGCGGTTCTCCTCGGGATCCAGCACCCCGTGCTGGACGCACGCAGGGACGAGACGACCCGTCTCCGGGTGGGCCATGGCATAGGAACAGGCGGCCAGCCGCTCCTGGGTCTCCCGGATCACGGGGTCGTCGGCCGTCACGCCCTGCTCCATCAGCGCCCATGCGGGAGCCACGTTCTCGGCGTGCATGAACCGGTGCATGACGAACGTCATGGGCACGATCCGCCCCCTGAGCAGCGCGCGTGGCCCGCCGACCCGGCGAACCGTCCGTGCCAGCCAACGGATGGCGATCGCCACGATCCGGGGGCGCCGCAACGCCACCCTGGCCAGGCGCGGCAGGAGCAGGCGCATCGGAGCGTTGAAGTGGACTCCGCCGAGGTGGGTGAGGAACGCGTCGCGGGCGGCCATGTCGTCGGGGTCGTCCTCGTCGAGGACGCTGTGCCACCGGTCGCCCACGTAGAAGCCCCAGGCGGTCCGGTTGCACCGCTCGTCGCCGACCTGGAACACGCGGTAGGGCAGGCGGGAGCCGGCGCCCGCCTCGATGCGCTGCCAGATGGCGTCGGCCGACATCGAGCGGAAGTCGTCCTTCCACCGGCGCTCGTCGCCGATGTAGGCGGCGGGCTGGAACGAGAAGAGGTTGAACCCTGCGGTGCGGTTGTCCCGGATCACGTCGGGGATCTGGTCCACGTTCGACGGTGTGACGGTCATGTTGTGCGCCAGGAACGACCGGACACCGTGCTCCCTGCGCAGTCGGGTGAACAGGTCGGCGAACCGGCGCCGGTACTCGTTCAGCTCGCGTTCGGAGCCGGGCCGCCGGATCCCGCGGCGCCCGAACATGGTCGTGTCGAAGTGGGCGGCGAAGGAGAGCCGGCCGAAGCGCCGGCGGCCGTCACCGTCGACGGCCAGGCGCTCCAGGTAGTCGTAGTCGAAGTCACCGTGGGTGAAGCTCATCGGCTCCCGGCCGTATCGGCGCATCACCGCCAGGGCGGCCGCATGGTCCTCGGGCGCCAGCAGGCTGACCTCTCCGCCGATGAGCTGGGCGTGGGCGGTGGGTCCGCGCACGTCGCGCAACATCGCCATCTGCCGCTCGACCTCGGCGACCGTGTGGGGGCCGTCGACCCGGACCTGGTTGGCCTCGCGGGAGTGGTAGCACGGGGTGCACGAGAAGTTGCACCGAGGGAAGACGCCGTGGGTCCCCTCGCACCCGACGCCGTGGCGGCCGAGCGCCTGTGCCGGGGTCCGTACCCGTGCAGGGAGCTCCGCCCACCGTCGGTCCATGGCTGCCCGGGTCTCGGGGTCGACCGGGCGGGTCAGTAGCTCCAGGCGGCGGAACCAGGAGGCGAACCTGGTCGACGCGGCGTATGCCCGGCTACGCCCCATGCTCTCGACGTGCCCGCTGCCGGCTGCGGTGCTCATGTTCGTCACGCTCCACTCCTGGGTCCACTCGGGCGCCGTCGGTCCGCCAGTCCCGTCCGGCCGCACGGTCTCGATGCGGGAACCCGGTACGTGCCCCGGTGATTCCACCGGCACCGACCGGCCGGCACCGCCGGCCCGCACCTCCCGGTCGGCGCTCACCCCCGGGCAGGGCGAGCTTCCCTGCCCGCCGTCGGGGGGAAGAATTGGCTTGCCGCCTGTCGGATGGCCATCGACCAGGTCGGATAGGCGTGCACGGTCTGGGCCAGGCGACCGGTGAACATCGCCGTCCGCATGGCCAGGGCGACCTCGGCGATGAGCTCCCCGGCCCGCTCGGACACGATGGTGGCGCCGAGCAGCCTCCCCCCGCCGGCGTTCCCCCCGATACGACGGGGGCCGGCCAGGAGCTTGACGAAGCCGTCGGTCCGGCCCGCCGTGATCGCCCGGTCGACCTCGGACATCGGCAGGTAGGCCACCCGGCCGCCCACCGCCGCCGCCTGTGCTTCGGTCATACCGATCCGGGCCACCTCCGGCTCGGTGAACGTCACCCACGGGATGACGGAGCTGTCGAAGCGGCGCCGGTGGAGCCGTCCGAGCGTGCCGGCGAACGCATTGGCCACCGCGATGCGCCCCATCTCGTCGGCGGCGTGGGTGAACGGCAGCCGCCCGGTGACGTCCCCCGCGGCGAACACTCCTGGTGCCGAGGTCGCCAGGTGGCTGTCCGTCTGGATGAAGCCGCGATCGTCCACCGTCACACCGCCCGCTTCCGGCGCCAGGCCGTCCGTGACCGGTCGGCGTCCGGCGGCCACCAGGACCCGTGTGGCGGAGACCACCGAGCCGTCGTCGAGGTCCAGGTCGACGCCCGGTCCTCGGCCCACCGCGGCCCGCCGCAGCCCGGCTCCGAGGCGCACGTCGATGCCCTCGCGCCGCAAGACCTCGGCAAGAACCGATCCTGCCTCGGGTTCCTCGCGCGCTAGGAGCCGGTCGGCGGCCTCGACGATGGTGACGGCGACGCCCAGCCGGTTGAACGCCTGCGCCAGTTCGCACCCGATGGGACCGCCGCCCACGATGGCGAGCGTGGTCGGCGGGTCGGTCAGGTCGAAGACCGTGTCGGTGGTGAGGCAGAGGCCGGCGTCGAGGCCGGGTACCGCCGGCACCACGGGGGCCGATCCGGTGGCGATGACCACCCGGTCCGCGGTGATGCGCTGTGTTCCCAGCGAGAGGGTCCGGTGGGCCACGAAACGGGCCTCGCCCTCGAGGACGGTGATGCCCTCGTTTCGGAGGACGCCGGCGGCCTCGGTGGCGGCGATGCGGCGGATCGCGTCCCGGACCCGGGTCGTGGCCTGGGTGAAGGTCAGCCGCTGGGCCGCACTCTCGAGGAGCGTCTTCGACGGCACGCACCCGGTGAAGGTGCAGTCCCCGCCGAGGGGGCCGGCGGCCACGAGGGCGGTGCGCTTGCCGCGCCGGACGCCGGCACGGGCGGCACTCAACCCGGCGGCGCCGCCGCCGACGACGATCAGGTCCCAGTCCACGACGCAGGAACCCGTTCGCTGCCGGATCTGTTCCGCCCCGAGCCGGCGCAGGTCGGCGGCTCGGCGGCGCCGGGGTGAGGCCGGGGTGACCGGACCGTTGCCGCCGGGTCAGCCCGGGGGCTGGCGTGGAGCCGTCCGGTAGCGGGCCCGGTCAGCCCGCGGGGAGCCGGGGTCCACGAGGGCGGGCCTGGTCCACGAGGGCGGGCCTGGTCCACGAGGGCGGGCCTGGTCAGCGAGGGAGGGCCTGGTCAGCGAGGGCGGGCCTGGTCCACGAGGGCGGGCCTGGTCCACGAGGGCGGGCCTGGTCCACGAGGGCGGGCCTGGTCAGAACGGTCCGGACAGCTCGCCGAGGGCGTCGGTGAGGCGCAGGTTTTCCGAGTAGTCCACCGGGCAGGTGACGACGCAGACCTCGCCGGAGTCGAGGCAGGCGCGCAGGGCGGGGAGGAGCTCGTTGGCCCGGGTGATCCGTACCCCGCGGGCCCCGAAGCTCTCGGCGTAGGTGACGAAGTCGGGGTTGGCGAAGTCGACGGCGACGTGGTGGCCCAATTCGAGGTCCATCTTCCAGCCGATCAGCCCGTAGGCGTCGTCCTGCCAGATGAGGATGGTCACGGGGATGCGCTCCCGGACCGCCGTCTCGAGCTCCTGGGAGTTCATGAGGAAGGAGCCGTCGCCCATGACGGCGAGGACCTTGCGATCGGGATAGGCCAGCTTGGCCGCCAGTGCCCCGGGCAGGGCGAATCCCATGGTCGACAGGCCGTTGGAGATCAGGCACGTGTTGGCGGCGTACGTGGGGTACAGGCGGGCCATCCACATCTTCACCGCGCCGGTGTCGGCCAGCACGATGTCCTCGCGTCCCAGGGCTGCCCGGATGTCCACCACCATGCGCTGGGGCGTCACCGGGAACTGGTCGCCCGTGCCGATGGCGAGCTCCTCGGTGAGCAGCTCGCGGATCTTGCACACGTCGTCGGCGGCGTCGAAGTGCGTGCCCGCTGCGTCGAGGCGGTCGGCCAGCGCGTCGAGGGTGGTGGAGAGGTCGGACTGCAGCCCGACGGTGACGTTGAAGCGGGCGTCCACCTCGGCGGGGAACCGGCTCAGGTGGATGATCGCCTTGTCACCGTCGGGGTTGAGGCGGGCCGGGTCGAACTCCTGGAGCTCGTAGCCGACGCAGACGACCACGTCGGCCCGGTCGAAGCCGAAGTTGACGTAGTCGTGGCGCATGAACCCCATGGCGCCGAGCGAGCTCGGGTGGTCGTCGGGGAAGACGCCCTTGCCGTGGAAGGTCGTCGCCACCGGGATGCCGGTGCGCTCGGCGAACCTGACCAGCGCCTCGCCCGCGCCGGCCCGGGCGGCGCCGTGGCCGGCCAGGACGACCGGGTGGGTCGAGCCGGCCAACACGTTGACGGCCCGGTCGACCTGGGACGGCGACGGGTCGTTCGGCCGGGGCACGTTGACGGCGAGGGGCCGGATCCCGTCGGGGACCGCCTGGACCTCGACGTCCTCGGGCACGGCCAGGTACGTGGCCCCCGGGCGTTCGGTCTGGGCCACCTTGAACGCCTTGCGCACCATTTCGGGGATGGCGGCCACCCCGGGGACGAGCGCCGACCAGTGGGTCACCGGCGCGAACATCGACACCAGGTCGACGCTCTGGTGGGACTCCTTGTAGATCCGGTCGAGGCCGACCTGGGCGGAGAGGGCCACCACCGGGGTGCTGTTCGTGGTGGCGTCGGCCACCCCGAGCAGGAGGTTGATGGCGCCGGGGCCGAGTGTGGCCGAGCACACCCCGGCCCGTCCGGTGAGCCGGCCGTGGATCTCGGCCATGAAGGCGGCACCCTGCTCGTGGCGGACGAGGACGTAACGGATGGACGACGAGCTCAGCGCGTCGACAAAGTGGATGTTCTCCTCGCCGGGAATGCCGAAGACGTGGGTGACCCCTTCGGCCTCGAGGCACGAGACGAGGAGCTGGGCGGCGGTCTGGCCGGGAGCGTCGGAGATCATCGGCTCACGGTAGGCGGGCCTTGCCCGCCTGTCCACGTCGCGGCGGGACCACCGTGCGTGCCGTCGAGTGCCCCATCGGGCGTCCCACCGAGCGTCCCACCGACTGAACGTCGCTGACCTGGGCGCCATGGCATCCCCCGACCGCCGCCCGCCGGGGACGCGCCACACTGGTGCGGTGGTAGCCGCCGTCACGCTCACCGGCCGGGCAGTCCGCCTGGAGCCGCTCGCCATGCACCACGTCGACGCCCTGGTGGCAGCGGCGAGCGAGTCGCGTGCCCCCTACGCCTACGCCATGGTGCCGGACGGCCGCGACGCCATGGAGGCCTACGTCGCCGCAGCGCTGCGGGAACGCCAGGCGGGGCGCCAGCTGCCCTTCGCCACCGTCCTCCTCGGTCCCGCCGCCAGCGACGCCGGACCGGCGGGCGCGGACGACGTGGCAGGCCGGAGCGGGAACCGACGCCGCGGCGAGGGGTCGGCAGCTCCGGGCGCCGGCAGACGCGTCGTCGGACGGGACGGGGGACGAGCGGGCCGGGTCGTGGGCAGCACCCGGTTCGACGACATCGCCGCGTGGACGTGGCCCGCCGGGCACACGCACGAGCGCAGCGGCGTTCCCGACGCGGTCGAGATCGGCGGTACGTGGCTCGCCAGTTCGGCCCGTCGCACCGTGGTCAACACGGAGGCGAAGTACCTCATGCTCGTGCACGCCTTCGAGGTGTGGCGGGTCCATCGGGTCCGGTTGCGGACCGACGTGCGCAACGAGGTGTCGCGCCGGGCCATCGAGCGCATCGGTGCCCGTTTCGAGGGGGTCCTCCGTGCCGACCGGCCCGGCGCCGACGGCACCGTCCGCGACTCGGCGCTGTTCTCCGTCGTGGCCGCCGAGTGGCCGGGCGTCCGGGCACAGCTGGAGGAGCGCCTGGCCGTGCCGGCGTCCGGTCCGGCCTGAACCGCTGGCGCGAGCCCGGCGGGCTGGCACATCACGCCCGGCTCCCGCTCGCCCCCGCTGGGCGGACTGCGGCCCCCCGCCCCCGGTCCGGGGGGGGCGGCGAGGGCGCGCTCAGTGGGGGAGCATGGGTGTGACCAGGGCCTCGCCGGGGGCGTCTCCCCCGAGGGCCGTGGCACTGCCGCCGCCCGCCGCCGCGGTGGTGCCCGATGCCCGGACCCCGACCACGGCGATGGCGAAGCCGAGCAGCGCACCGAGAGCTCCCACTCGCAGGGCCGCCTGGGTCCCGGCGACCTCCGCGTGCAGGAGCGCGGCGTGCGAGGTAGCCCCGAGGGCAGCGCTGGCGGCCGTGTGGGCACCGGCCAGCGTGGATCGCGTCACCGTGGCTGCGACCGTCACCAGCACGGCCAGGCCGAGCGATCCCCCGACCTGCTGGCTCGTGTTCAGCAGGGCCGACGCCAACCCGGTCTCCTTCGGCGCCACCTGGGAGACGGCGTTCAGGGTCAGGGGCACGAACGACAGGCCCATGCCCATGCCGATGAGGACCAAGGGTCCGAGGATCGACAGGTAGCTCGACGTCTGCTGGATCGTCGACACCCACAACAGGCCGACGGCCACGAACAGCGGGCCGGCGGTGAGGAACCGGCGGGTGCCGAAGCGGTGGACGCGGCGGGACACGATCAGCCCGGTGGTGCCGATGACGAAGGGGATGGGCAGGTAGGCCACCCCGGCCACGATCGGGCTGTACCCGAGGACGTTCTGGAGGAACTGGGTCAGGAAGTAGATGAGCGACAGCATGGAGGCACCGAGCAGCAGCATCACCACGTACCCGGACGACCGGCTGCGGTTGGCCAGGAACCGGAGCGGCAGCAGGGCGTCGGGCCGACGCGACTCCAGGGCCACGAACACGGCGAGCAGCAGGGCCCCCAGCGCGAATGCGGCCAGCGTGGTGGGGTCCGTCCACCCGGATTCGGGCGCTCGGAGCAGGCCGTAGACGATGGCGGCGATGCCGCCCGAGCCCGACACGGCACCCGGCAGGTCGAGGGACCCACCGTGGCTGGGCACGTGTGCCAGGACCGACGGGGCGGTCAGGGCCACCGCTGCGCCGATGGGCACGTTCACGAACAGCACCCACCGCCACGACGAGACGTCGACGAGGATGCCGCCGAGGAGCAGTCCCAGTGCGCCCCCGGCTGCGGACATGCCGGCGTAGACGGCCATGGCCCGGTGGCGTTTGCGACCGTCGGGGAACGTACTGGCGATCAGGGACAGCGCCGTGGGAGAGGCGATGGCGGCGCCCACGCCCTGCAGCGCCCGGGCGGCGATCAGCCACGCCTGGTCGGTGGCCAGGCCACCGGCCAGCGACGCCACGGTGAAGATGGCGATCCCGACGACGAACATGCGCCGCCGGCCGAACAGATCGCCGGTCCGGCCCCCGAGGAGGAGGAGGCCGCCGAAGGTCAGGGCGTAGGCGTTGATCACCCATGCCAGGTTGGTGAGCGAGAAGTGCAGCTCGTGCTGCATGGCCGGCAGGGCGATGTTGACGATGGTCATGTCGAGCACGACCATCAGCTGGGCGGCGGCGATGACGACGAGCGCCAGGCCCGGGTGGCGGCTCCCTTCGGAGGCCCGGGTGGTGGAAGTGACCGTGCTCATGCGGGCCGGACCGCCCACAGGTAGACGTTCTGCCAGCCCTTGTGCTCGCCCGTGTCGCCCTCGCTGGTGCGCTCGAGCTGTTCGACGGTGAGGGTCGGGAAGGAGCCGGCCAGGAGCTCCTCCGTGTAGAGCCGCTCGGGATCCGGTGGGCCGGCCGTGCCCAGCGAGTCGACGTGGTGGCCGACGACGAACAGGTGCCCACCGGGCGCAAGTGCGGCTGCCGCCGCCGCGAACAGGTGCTCCCGCTGCTCGGCATGGAAGTGGATGTTGGCCACCACCACGAGGTCGAACGCCCCGGCCTCCGGCTCGTAGGACGTGAGGTCGGCTTCGACGGTGGTGATCGGCGCACCCGCGCGCGCGGCGCGGTCACGGGCCTGGTCGAGGCCCACGGCCGAGGCGTCGACGCACGTCACGTCCCACCCGGCCGTGGCCAGCCACACCCCGTTGCGGCCAGGTCCGCTGCCGAGGTCGATCGCTCGGCCAGGGGGCAACGGCGAGACCAGGCGGACCAGGAGCGGGTCGGGCTGTGCCGGCCACTCCTCCTCGGCATACCGCCGGTCCCAGTCCTCTGGGTGCCCCTGTCCGCCGCTGCCACCGCCGTGCAAGGCGCCGTGCTCCCCGTGGTGGTCGTGCCCGTGCCCATGGCTGTGGCTGTGCCCACGGCTGTGGTCGTTGTGCTCGCTCGTCTGCGTGTGCTGCTGGTTGGTCATCGGTGCTCCTCGTGTCGACGTGCATGGTGCGGGGTGGACGTGGCCACCGATCGTGTGGGGGCCGGCCGGCGGCTGGCGGCGCCCGGCCCTGCGGACGGCCCTGCGGACGGCCCTGCGGGTGAACCGTTATTCTCGGGGTCGGAGGTGGCCGTAACGCCGATCTCCGACTCGATCGCGGCGAGGCCGGCCTCGAAACGGGCCCGATCGCCCGGGGAGAACGACCGGGTGAGCCTGGCATTCTGCGAGGCCACGCGCCGGTCGATCTCGACGGCAGCGTCCCGGCCCCGTTCGGTCAGGGCGAGGTGCCGCGGCCGCCGGTCCTCGGGGTCCGAGGTGCTGACCACGAGGCCCCGACGTTCGAGCTCGTCCACGCATCGTTTGGTGTTCATGGGGTCGCCGCCCAGCCGGCGGGCCAGAGCCCGGACCGACGTGCCTTCGGCATCGGCGACGCCACGTACGACCGCGGCCTGCGGTGGCGTGAGGTCCAGGTCGGCAAGCTGGCTGGCCCAGGCGCCGCGCAGGGTCCGCACGAGGCGGTCCAGGCGGAAGCCGAGGCCGGCTTCGAGCGACGTGGTCTGGAGCGAAGGCATCGCATGAACAACCGTAGCTATCACTACGGTATTCCCTGACGACGGCAGCTCCAGGTGGCGACGTGCGTCCCGCCCTCGTGGCTGATCGGTGGGTCGGCGTGGCGAACGGATGTCCGTAGCGAGGCAGGGGGCAGGCATGCACGGCGTCGACGGCGGGTGCGTCCCGGTGGCGATGGTGATGGTGATGGCAGGAGGTCGCCTCTGGTCGGGAGTAGGTGACGATCGGCATCGGGGCGGTCAAGATGGCGTCATGGCAGACACCGTGGCGCGCAGTTGGCAACCGGAGGACGAGGATGACTACGAGGCGGCGAGCGCCGAACTGAGGGAGCGATTCGGTGCGTGGGCTGCGGAGGAGGGTCTCGAGGTGAACCCCGAGGCGCCCGAATCTGCGCTGCACTACAAGTGGGGCTATCTCGACGGGCACCTCACCCGCTGGGAGCGAGCCGATCTCGACGAGGTCTACCTCGAGCTGTACCCCGCCAAGGTCATCGTCGACGTCGACGAGCTGGACGAGGTGCTCGAGGAGGCCAGGGTCTTCATCAGGTTCTTGGGCGACACCGGCCTGCTTGACGAGGAGAGCGATCCGGCTGAGGTCCTCATCGCGCATCTCTCGGCGATCGAGGGGAGGTTCCGGACCAACATGGCCGATTTCGGACGCCAGAGCTTCGGCAAGCGACTGTGGAGCCAGGCGCTGGCCGAGGGGGTCGCCCTCGACGATCAGACGGCCGTCGACGCCTTCATCGCTCGGTTCAACGCCCAGCCGAGACCGCAGCGTGACGCCGTGTCGGGGTCCAACCGGTCACCTCGCCAGTCGCGGGGCCGGTTCACCCCGCCGGGGACCCCGCCCCGGCCGCCTTCGCCCAGGCGTCGCAAGCGCCGGCGCTGAACTGCCGGCCAGCGCCGGGCCCCTCCCAGCCACTCGTCGAGCACGAGGGGAGCGCAGGCCCCGTGGTCCGGATGGCGACGGCAGGCCTCCTCAGGTCGTGCCACGCAGTCGTGCAAACCTGGCCGAGCCTGACCGCCTCCCATGCGCGGCGCAACGCCGCCTCGCTCTTGCCGTTCCCGGTTGCTCAGACCGGCAACGCAGGATGGCACGTCGTTCGGCAGTACCCCGATTCCGGGTGCCGGCTCGTGACCGGGAGTCACGGTGCTCCCTCGCTTCACGCAGGCGGAAGCCTGCTGGCAATGTGCTCCGCCAGTTCGGTCATCCGATCTCCGTCGAGCGGGCCCGGCTGGAGCAGAAGATCGGGCAGTGCGGCCCGCCAGCACACGACCACACCTCGCACGCTCCACGGCCGGCGGTCGAGCCAGCCGACGGTCACGTCGACGAAGCAAAGCGCTGGCTGCACAACCGTGTCAACGAGCAGGTCGGCACAGGCCTCCTGCACGGTCTGGACCTGCCAGCCCATGGCGTCGACAAACCTGGTCTCGTCCCGGCCGCCGACTATGAGACGTTCGTCCCGGCCGAAGAGGCCGCCCTTGTTGCGGAACTCGAGCCGCTTGCCCGATCGAACCTTCGCGTCGATCACCCATACCCCCGCCGGCGTCACGGCGATGTGGTCGATGTTGCTCCGGCTCCCGGGCTTGTGCCGGTCGTGCAGGACGATGATCCCCGCGATCGCGTCGAGCGCTTCGCCGACCTTCCGCTCGCCCGGGGCGCCGGTCACCCAGGCCCGGACGTGTTGTGGGGCCGATCGGGCTCGGACCTTCGGCGTGAAGGCGGCGGCGACGCGGCCCGCGATCGGATGCTCGGCCTTGATCTGCGATCGCCACTCCCGGTCAGCGGCGACGCGGTCTTTCTCGCGTCGCTGATGCCGATCAGACCTCCTCTCGGCCTCCCGGGAAACCGATCGACCGGCAACTCCCCGGTCGAATGCCGGAGCGGAAGGCTCCGGCGTGATCGGGTCGGATGGCGGTGCCGCGGTCGTCGTGGAGCCCAGGCACGACATGCAGGTGACCTTCCTCGCAACGCCGTCCCACCCGGCCCGCTCACCGACACCCACGGCGTCGCCGCAGGTCACACAGGTGTCCGCTCGCCGCAGGACCAGCATCCTCACCCGAGGCCTATCGGCCACACGGTCAGCCATCTGAAGGACACGTGCCGCAATTGGCGGGGAAACCCCGAGATCGGGGCGGGCTCGGACACCCGGCGCGGATGCCACACCCGTGTCCGGTTGGCCCAGCGCCATGCCTCCATCCGCATTGGGGGCGTCACCTCCATCCGCATTGGGGACGTCACCTCCATCCCAAACCACCGTGCCGGTTCACGCCCGTACCGTTCGCCCGCCCGTGTCGAAGAGGTCACGTTTCGCTGCCGCGGAAGCGTCGCGCGCCCCACCAGCGTTGCCGCCCGGCGAGGCACCTCCGTGGCGGGTCTACCATCGGGGCCGGGCGGAGTTCGGCCGGGTCCGTCCCACGAAGGAACCGATGGTCGCCGACCGGGATCGGGAGGGCACGTCATGCCACAGACCCACGTCGTCTTCAACCAGGTGCCGCCGCTCGTCGACTACGACGCGGCCGACATCCCCGTCCTGCTCGAGGCACTCGAGCGCGAGGGTGCCGGATGGGCCGCACCCGAGCTCCACGAACTGGGCCGCCTGGCCGGGAGCGCCGAGGCACAGGAGTGGGGCCGGCTGGCAGAAGCCCATCCGCCCGAGTTGCTCACCCACGACACGATGGGCAACCGGATCGACGAGGTGCGCTACGACCCGGCGTACCACCGCCTGATGGAGACGGCGGTCGGCGCCGGGTTGCACGGAGCCCCCTGGCGTGACGACCGGCCGGGAGCACACGTGGCGCGGGCGGCGAAATTCATGGTGTGGACGACGGCGGACGCCGGCCACGGCTGCCCGATCTCCATGACCTACTCGGCCGTGGCCGCTCTCCGCCTCGCGCCGGAGCTCGCCGCTCGTTACGAACCGTTGCTGGCCTCGCCCACCTACGACCCGAGGACGGTTCCCGCCACGGAGAAGGCGGGGATCATCGCCGGCATGTCGATGACGGAGAAGCAGGGCGGTTCCGACGTGCGGGCCAACACCACGGAGGCGGCGTCGACCGGCGACGGTGCCGTCAGCCTGACGGGCCACAAGTGGTTCACCTCGGCACCCATGTCCGACGTGTTCCTGGTGCTGGCCCAGGCGCCCGGTGGGCTCTCGTGCTATCTGGTCCCGAGGGTGCTCCCCGACGGCACCCGCAATGCCATCCACCTCCAGCGCTTGAAGGACAAGCTCGGCAACAAGTCCAACGCGTCGGGGGAGATCGAGTACGACGGGGCGCTCGGCTGGTTGGTGGGCGAGGAGGGCCGCGGCGTCCGCACCATCGTGGAGATGGTCAACTCCACCCGGCTCGACTGCACCATCGGTGCAGCCGCCGGCATGCAGATCGGCCTGGCCCGGGCCATGCACTTCGCCATGCACCGCAAGGCGTTCGGGCGCGAGCTCGTCGACCAGCCTCTCATGGCCAACGTGCTCGCCGACCTGGCCATCGAGGCCGAGGCCGCAACCCTCCTCGCCCTCCGGCTGGCCGGTGCGTCCGACCGGGCCGTGCGCGGCGACGCGCGCGAGGGACTCCTGCGCCGCCTCGTGCTGCCGGCGGCCAAGTACCACACCACCAAGCGCGGTCCCGTCCACGCCGCCGAGACGCTCGAGTGCTTCGGGGGTAGCGGGTACGTCGAGGAGTCGGGGATGCCGAAGCTGTTCCGTGAGGCTCCCGTGCTGTCGGTGTGGGAGGGATCGGGGAACGTCGCGGCGCTGGACGTGCTCCGGGCCATGGCCCGGGAGCCGCACGCCGTCGACGTGTTCTTCGACGAGGTCGGGCTGGCGGCAGGTGCGGACCGGCGGCTCGACGCCGCCGTCGAGGACCTGCGCGCGCAGCTGGCCGATGCCTCGTCGCTGGAGGTCCGTGCCCGCCGGGTAGCGGAGTCGATCGCGCAAGTCCTGGCCGGTTCACTCCTGGTGCGGTCGGGCAACAGCGCGGTCGCCGACGCCTACTGCGCCAGCCGCCTGGGCGGCGATTGGGGCCACGCATTCGGGACGCTTCCCGTGGGCACCGACACCGGCGCCATCATGGAGCGGGCGAAGCCGAAGCCGGTCTGAGCTCCCACCGGCCGGGTTCGGCCGGTCCCCTCAGCTGGCCGGTCAGGCGGCACGTGGCGCCGTCCCCTCGGCTGGCCGGTCCCCTCAGCTGGCCGGTCAGGCGGCACGTGGCGCCGTCCCCGGGCCTGGCGACACCCGCTTCCGGGCACGAACGGTGCGCACCGGAGATGTGGGTCGGCTCCGTCACCGTCTACTCTCGCCACATGTCATGGCGGGGATGGCGCTGGCAGGTACCACCGGGTTGGCCGACGCCACCCGACGGATGGATGCCGCCGCCCGGCTGGCAGCCAGATCCGAGCTGGCCGCCGGCACCGCCCGATTGGCAGTTCTGGACGCCGAGCACCGGAGGCGAGGTGCCGACGCCAGTGCCGGACCCGACCCAGTTCCCGCCGACCCAGTTCCCGCCGACCCAGTTCCCGCCGACCCAGTTCCCGCCGCCGCCCCAGTTCCCGCCGCCCCAGCCGCCGCCCCAGCCGCCGCCCCAGCCGCCGCCCCAGCCGCCGCCCCAGTTCCCGCCGCCCCCCGGTTTCCGCGCCCATGCGTCTGGGCCGGCCGGATCGGGGCAGGTCGCGCTTCCGCCCCCGTACAGCGCCGCCGGGGACCCCACTCGCTACCGTCCCGCGGTTCCTCCGGCCGCGCCGCCATGGCCGAGAACGCCGGTCGTGACCGACCCGGCGGAGCGGCGGTCGCTCGTCTGGGAGACCCGCTTCGTCATGGCGGCGTTCCTCGTTCCCGGTGTGTCGAGCGCCATCGTCATCTTCAGCCAGGCCGTGGGCGGCGGCACCGCCCAGACGCGGTTCCCCGAGATCGTTCCCAATCTGGCGGCCAACCTGGTCCTGGGAGCGATCGCCTACCTGCCGGTGGCGGCGGTGGTGCCACTCGCCGTGTTCCTCCTGGCCCGGAGCGGCCAGTCGCCGGCGTCGCTCGGGCTGGTCCGGCCGAGCTTCAAGCTCGACGTGGTACCCGGGATCGGGCTGGCGGCGGCGTCGTTCGCCGCCGAGTTCGCCGCCGCCGTCGCCCTCGCGCCGGTGCTCGACCATGCCACCACGGCCATCAACCAGGTGTCGACCGGTCACTTCCCCGGGTACTACGTGGTCCTCGGGCTCTTCATGTCGGCCGTCACCGCCGTCACCGAGGAGGTCCTGGTGAACGGCTACCTGCTCACCCGGCTCGGACAGTTGGGCTGGGCCCCGTGGCCGGCCTTCTTCCTGAGCCTGGCCCTGCGCACCAGCTACCACGTCTACTACGGGCTCGGGTTCGTGTTCACGATCCCGTTCGGCTACTTCGTCACCCGGTCGTTCCAGAAGCACGGTCGCCTGGGACGGCCGATCGCCGCCCATTTCATCTACGACGGGGTGCTCATCACCATCGCGGTGCTGACCGCGCACTGAACCAGGCGGGCACCGTCCGGTACCTGCCCGGCGGGAACCGGGGAACGTGGCCCGTGACGCCGGCGGTCAGGAGGCGAAGCCGTGGGCTCGGAGGAAGTCCTGCTGTTCGCGGTGCATCTCGTCGGGGACTTCGGTGAACCATGCCACCGTCGTGCCGTCGGGCTCGAGGTGCCGCCGTCCCTCGGCGTCCAGGTGCACCTCGAAGGCGATGCCGATGGGCCAGTCGATGCCTTGTTCGAGATGACTCGGGTACTCGATGGTGCCGAGGAGCCGGCCGACCTGGACCGTCACGCCGACCTCGTCCAGCGCGGCCCGCTTCACGGCGTCCACCAGGGTCTCGCCGTAGCGGACGGTCCCGCCGGGAAGGTTCCACAGCCCGCGGCAGGGGCCGCTCGTCCGCCGTACCAGGAGCACGCCCGCGGTCGACACCGCCACCACCTCGACGGTGAGCCGGGGAACCCGGGAGTAGATGGCGTCGTACTCGGCCTGGGGCAGCGGCGGGGGCGCCGGCACACGGGGTTCCGGCACACGGGGTTCCTGCACACGGGGTTCCTGCACACGGGGTTCCTGCACACGGGGTTCCGGCGCCACGGTCCTCAGCCTAGGCAGGCCGGCTCGTGCGGGCGCGGTGGCGTCTCGGGACGTTCGGCCCATGGTGGACGGCCCCCCGCGGGCGTAGGTTCGTACCGAGGAGCTGACGGGCCGGGCCTGCGTGGTGACCCCTCGGACAGCGGCGAGGAGGGAGCGCGATGGCGTGCGAAGACGTGGGCACCCACGACCGGGGGGCCGGTCGCCACCGACGCGCTCGCAGCGGGGACCGGTCGGCCCCCCCGAACCGGCGGAGGCCTTCGTGAGCAGGGTGGTCATCCTGGGAGCTGGCATCGCCGGCCATACGGCGGCCGCCTTCGCCCGCAAGTGGCTGGGCAGCGGTCATTCGGTCACCGTGGTGTCGCCGACCGACGAGTACAACTGGATCCCGTCGAACATCTGGGTGGGCGTGGGCCTGATGAAGCCGGACCAGGTCACGTTCCCGCTGCGCCCGGTCTACGAGCGGGCCGGCATCGAGTTCCGGCATGCGTGGGCCCGTGAGATCCACCCGGAGGGGGACGAGTCCACTCCGACGCCGTACGTCTCGGTCGAGCCGGTGGGGTCGTCCGGGGGCGGGCGCCGGAGCGGTTCGACATCTCCGGAACCGGCCCTGGAACCGGCCCTGGACCGGGTCCCCTACGACTACCTGGTGAACGCCACCGGTCCCCAGCTGCGTTTCGACCGGACCCCGGGGCTCGGACCGGAAGGCAACAGCCTGTCGGTGTGCACCGTGGACCATGCGGTGCGGGCGTCGGCTGCCTTCGACGAGGCGGTCGAGCGGATGCGGCGGGGGGAGCGGCAGCGGTTCGTGATCGGAACCGGCCACGGGACCTGCACCTGCGAAGGCGCGGCGTTCGAGTACATCGTGAACGTGGAGTTCGAGCTGCGAGCCCGGGGCGTCCGCGACCGTGCCGACATCCTCTGGGTCACGAACGAGTACGAGCTGGGGGACTTCGGCATGGGCGGGATGCGGCTGCAACGCGGTGGCTACACCGTGCCCAGCAGCCTGTTCACCGCCTCCCTGTTCGCCGAGCGGGGCATCGACTGGGTGACCCGGGCACACGTCGGCGAGGTGGGGGAGGGGGCCGTCCACCTGGAGACGCTCGACGGGCACGAGGAGGAGCGCCCCTTCGACTTCGCCATGCTGCTCCCCCCGTTCTCGGGCGTGGGGCTGACCGCGTTCGACGGCAGCGGCGCAGACATCACCGGACGGCTCTTCGCCCCCAACGGGTTCATGCGGGTGGACGCCGACTACGGCGAGAAGCCCTACGAGGAGTGGACGGCAGCGGACTGGCCGCGCACGTACCAGTCGCCCGCGTACGGCAACGTCTTCGCCGCCGGCATCGCGTTCGCCCCGCCACATGCCATCTCCCGCCCGCACACCAGCCCGAAGGGCACGCTGATCGCGCCGGCCCCACCCCGGACGGGAATGCCGTCGGCCGAGATCGGGCGGACGGTGGCCCGGAGCATCGTCGACATGGTCAACGGGAGCGACGGGCCGACCCACACGGCGTCGATGGCCGAGATCGGGGCGGCCTGCGTGGCGTCGGCAGGTGCGAACCCGTTCACGGGGACGGCGGCATCCATGACGGTGTTCCCGATCGTCCCCGACTTCGCCCGCTTCCCCGAGGACGGACGGGACCCCCGCCGCACCTTCGGGGAGATCGGCCTGGCCGGCCACTGGGTCAAGATCCTCCTCCACCACCTGTTCATCTACAAGGCCAAGCTCCGCCCGGGCTGGTCGTTGATCCCGGAGTAGCGAGGGCATGTCACCAGACGAAGCTGGCCCGCCATCGGGGCGCGAATCCGACCTCGCTCCCGCAGGACGCGCGACCCGCGCTCAGCGCGACCCCTACATCACCCGCCCTACCCGCTGGACGGTGTTCCTGCGGACCTTCGTTCCCTGGCAGATGTGGCGCTTCGTGCGTATCAACCTGAAGATGGTCGGCATCATCCGCAGGCGCGCGTGACGCGTCGGTTGAAGGCTGGTCGAGGGACGTGCCCGACCGACCGACTGCCGTTCTACTGCCGTCCTACTCCGTTGGACTGCCAGCCTTGCCGAGCAGGGCGTCGATGTTGAGGCGGACGTAGTCGAGTGTGAGCGGTGCGGGGAGGCGGTCGATCACCCGCTCGACGAAGGACGCTCGTAGGTTGGTGGGAAGTTGCTGGACCTGCGCGCCGAGCACGATGGTCGCCAGGTACTGGGCCGGATCGTCGGGCACGATCGAGTGAGGCTCCAGCCACGTCCGGACGGCGACGAACCCCGCCCGCTCCATCCGTGCCGCCGTCTCCTCCGGACCCGCATAGGTCCACGGCGCCTGCCAGCCCCCGAACCACGTTGCGAACCGGTCCTCCGCCATCACCTCCTCCGCTGCACGCCGCAAGGAGATGATGTTGCCCCTCCCGCCACACTGCGCCACCAGCTGCCCCCCTGGTCGGAGCGCGGCGGCCAGCCGCCCGAAGAGACGCTCGTGGTCGAGAACCCAGTGGAAGGTCGCAGTGGAGAGGATGGCGTCGACCGGCTCGTCCAGGGCCAGGTCGAGCAGGTCGGCCCGGCGGACGTCGGCACGGTCCCCGAGGTTCGCCGCTGCGATGGCCACCATGTCCGGGTCGGCATCGACGGCGATCACCCGGCCGCGGGGCAGACGTGCCAGCAGCAGTTCGCTCACCCGACCGGTGCCGCATCCGGCGTCGAGCACCGTCTCGCTCCCGCTGAGGTGGAGCCGATCCAGCACGGCAGCCGCCATCGCCGTCATCGGCCCACCCACCCGGTCATAGCTGTTCGCATCCCAGACGCGGCCCATGTGCTGACCGTACCAAGGGGACGGATTGTCCCGGCCGCCGACCTGCGGCGGGCACCTCGGGTGATGCCACCGTATGGTGTCCGGTGGTGGAGAACGACGGTACCGCGATGGAGCCGGTCGCTGGAGTGCGAGCGGGCTTCAGCGACGGAGCCGGCGCGGGTGACAGAGGTGAGCTGCCTCCTCACGCCGGTGGCGCAGCCCTGGGGCGGCCGTGGTCGACGTGGGCGGCCGTCCGAACCGGTCCCGGAGGTTGGTCGCCCGGCGCCGTTCGCCTGCTCGCCTACGGTCCCGTCGCCTTCGAGGTCGTCCAGGGTGGCTATGCGGCGCGGGGCAACAAACGCGAACGATCCGTTCGTGGAGTCGTACTACCTGATCACCCACCGGCACGGGTTCGTGCGTCACGGGCTGATGGGAGAGTTGCTGTATCTCGTCGGAGCGCCGACGTCGGCGTCGACCGGGAAGGCCGCCTCCTTCGCCGTGGCTATCGTGATGATCGTCGCCCTCGCCGTCGCGATCGAGCTGCTGATCCGCCAACGCTCGGCGCCGTCCGCGGCGATGGCCGTGCTGCTCGCGGCCAGCCCGTTCTGCATCGACTTCGCACTGGTGGACCGGCGCCCCGATCTGGTGGCCATCGCCCTCCTCGTCGTGCTCGGTCTGGTCGTCACGCGGGTCCGCAGCCACCACGTGGCGGCGCTGGCGGCGGTCGGTGTCGGGTTCGGGGTGATGGTCCTCGTGCACGAGGACGTCGCCCTCATCGAGCTCCCATGGGCGGTGGTCCTGGTGGCGGTGGCCACCCTCGGCCGTTCCGGGCGGATATTCGGTGGTCCGAGCGATGACCGCTCGGGCCAGGCGGATCGCCGTGTGGCACTACGGCTCACGGCTCGCCTGGCGGCGCTGGGTGTGGCGCCGTTCCTGGCCGCTCTCGCCGTCCTGCGCTCCGGTGTGCCCTCACCCGGACAGGTTGCCCGCCTGCGTGCTGACGTGGTCGGGTTCAGGTACAAGGGGCGGACGGAGCTCGACTACCTCCGTCAGACGCTCTCGCAGTCGTTCCACCTGGTCGGGTCGATGCCGCGGTTCGTACAGCGCGACACGATCGCCATCGGTCTGGTCCTGGTCGCCCTGCAGGCGATCTGGATCATGCGCTGGGTGGCGCCCGGTCTGTGGGAGCCGTTCGTACGGGCCGGCAACCGTGCCCTCGGCGCAGTTGTCGCCGTGATCGTGTCCGGCGCCACGGTCCTGCTGTTCGTCACCGGGTTCGACTGGCTGCGCTGGTTCTGCGATTGCGGTGCCTCCTGGCTCGTGGTCCAGGCCTTCGCAGTTCTCGTTCTGGCACCCTCGCCCGGCGATGCCAGGTCGGGCCGGCGCGCTGCCTGGGCGCGGTTCCCCTCCGGCGAGCGGGCGACGCATGCCGCGCTGGCCGCGCCGTCGTCAAGTTCCGCGGTCGGTGGGAGCGGGCGTGGTGGCCCACGGGGGCAGCAGATCCCCCTTCCGGCCTGGCTGCCGGCAGCTGCCGTCTACCTTGCAGCGATGCCGCCGCTCGCCGCCGTCGCCACCGGCGGACCGCTCCATTCCTTCTTCTTCTTCTTCTTCGTCTGAACGTCGACCCTTCGTCGTCCGTTGCGACGGTGGCCCAGCCGGCCTGGTAACAGAGTGCCGATTTGTGTAACATTTGTCCCAGGAGGGGCACCATGACACGGATATCGGCAGTGCAGCGGATGGTCGCGCTCGTTTCCGGGGCGCGTTGGGATCGTGAGCAGGTTGGCCGGTCAGGGCCCCGAGGAGGCGCCAGGTCGTTCGCCCTGGCGGTGCTCGCCAGTTTGCTTGCGGCGGTCGCGCCGGTCGCGGCGGCTCTGTCGGTGCAGCTGACAGCCGCTGTGCCGGCTCAGGCAGCGCCGGTATCGGCGCCGGGTGGGGTGCCGGAACCGGGTGGACATGGTGCGCCGGCGTCACCGCATGCGCCGCTGTCGGGCGTCCATCTGTCGCCGAAGGTCACCGTCGGCAACTCGAATTGCGGCACCATGGCGGTGACGCCGTCGTCAGGAGTGACGGGTGGCTACACCTACAACGGGACGACCGTCAAACCCACGCCGCTGAGCGTCTCCATCAACTGGCTCGGAAGCACGTCGAACAGCGGGTGCAAGACGAATCCCGACAATGCGTACTGCTTTCTCGGCTGCTCGGCGGGCTACTGGTTGATCGGGCTCTTCTGCAGCACGCAGGCCGCAGCCGTGTTGGGGACGGGGGGTACGTCGCAAGCTGAAAAGTACTGCGACACGAACAACCTGATGGTCCTCAGCGACTACAACTCCGGACCTGGAGGTACGTCCTACAACCAGTGCAGCACCGTAACGGGACTCGCCAGTCTGTTCGGCGTGTCCCTGCCGGGAACGCTCTATTGCGTGGCGGACGGTGCTCAAAGCGACGGCTGGAGTGAAAATTGGCCGACGAACTCGACGCAAGGAACCGCAACTGGGCCGGCTGAAGAAACAAGTGCCACCTCGCCCTTCAGCCCAGCGACGACATCAGCGACCTGTCCGCCGTCTGCAGCGGATCTGAGCGCAGGTGCACTGCCCGACATGTGCGTCTTCTTGGTCCTCGAGGCGGACATCACCGATGCGGCGGTCATCGGCATGCCGGATTCTGCCTCGGATATCTCGATCAACAGTGCCAATTATCTGGCCACCACGTTCACGTACCAGCAGACCACGCCGGCACCGACGTCGACGGTCGTCGATGGCCATCGGCCGGTGCCCGGCACGACCTTCACGCTGAGCGGGAGCGGCTGGGGGCCGGCGGCCGGGCTGTCGACGTCGTCCGGGTCGCTGACGGCCAAGGTCTGCGGGTTGGGCGGGGTGGCCGCGGACTGCAGCGCGGACAGTTCGGTGTCGGTGACCGAGGCCTCCGACGGGAGCGGCACACTGACCGGGTCGGGGACGTTGGGGAGCGATGTGGGGACGTCGTGCGTCGAGGGAACCTGTTTCGTCCAACTCGCGACCACGGGCACCCAGGTGGAGAACGGATGGATCGGCCCGCAGACGTTCCAGTCCGCACCGCTCGAGGTCCCGCCCGGCTACTGGACCGTCGCGGCGGACGGCGGGGTGTTCACCTTCGGCCACAAGACGTTCTACGGCTCGACGGGCAACCTGAAACTGAACAAGCCGATCGTCGGCATGGCGGCGACACCCGACGACCACGGCTACTGGCTGGTGGCCTCCGACGGCGGCATCTTCTCGTTCGGGGACGCCAAGTTCTACGGCTCGACGGGCAAGCTGACCCTGAACAAGCCGATCGTCGGCATGAGCCCGACACCCGACGGCATGGGCTACTGGCTGGTGGCCTCCGACGGCGGCATCTTCTCGTTCGGGGACGCCAAGTTCTACGGCTCGACGGGCAA
>JAJZAC010000032.1 GCA_021799615.1 Actinomycetes bacterium | reverse complement strand
CACCGGTGACATCGTCCTCGGTCGCCTCGACCAGGACGGGTGCGACCCGCGGGAAGGGCCTCGTGATGACCATGTCATCGATGTCGAAGAGGGTCGGGGTATTCTTCACCTGGCAGGTGCTCCTTTTGCTCGGGACCGGTGTGGCGTGAGCACCTACATCGTCCCAGGTAGGGGAGCACTTTCCGCGTCAATCACACGGTCGTGACCAGCGCGGATGCAATATCAGGGTCTGACGCCGCCCATGTCACAACGAACCAACAATCATGGTGGCCGCACAGCAACCCTGGCCCGGGGCCGGCGAGGCGCGGTGACCGGTCGCCGATCCGGTCACCGCTTCGCCGGAACCGAGTCCCTCGGCGGCGGGCATGCCGCTCCTTCGGCCGGTGGTGGTGGCGGTGGTGGACCACCTGCCGATCGGTCAGGCGGTCACGCCCACGGGGCGGTCATGCCGCACCCAGCTTGGCCAGCTCGGCCTGGACCTCGTCCTCGTGGTCGCGCAGGTCGCGCCGGGCGGCGGCAGGCGACCACCGGCCGGCCATGAAGAAGATCAGCGGGAGGAACACCAGCTCGCCGGCGACGCACACCCAGTACCAGTTCTGCCATTGGCCCGGCGTGTCCTTGGCGGCCTGCTGGACCGCGGCACCGTGGGCCTGCAGGTAGGCCAGGTCCGCCTTGGGCACCTTGCTGAGCGCGATCAGCCGGGTGATGGCCTCCGACGACGAGACGTGGGCCGCCGAGGAGATCTCGGCGATGGCCTTGTCGAGGGCGGCCGAGTTGGAGGGGTTGGCGGCCAGCGTGGACAGCGTCGTCGGGTCGACCTGGCCAGCGGTGGCGATCTCGGGCGCGTACGTGGTCGCCAGTGCCTTCACCTTCGCCCCGTAGGTCACGAGCGGCGTGGTCGACGAGACCACGAACGGCAGGATGAACACGGACACGGCCACCACGATGCGCAGGATCCATCCCCACACGGCGAGTCCGGTGGCGGTGAGCGCCGGGTTCCGGCGCTCGACCGTCTCGGTGAAGCTGGCCATCCACGGCGCGTAGGCGATGCCGAGGAACACGGCCAGGAGGGTGAGGATGAGGACGAACTCGTAGTAGGTCGTGTGCGGGGCGGTGGCCTTTCCCAGGTAGATGATCGTCATCACCACGGCGCCGACGGCGCCGACGACCATGAACGGCTTGCGCACCTTCAGCCAGTCGGAGAGGACGCCGACGACGACGAGCGCCAGCGCGTCGAAGGCCCACAACCAGTTCCCGAGCCCGTTCGCCTGCGACGGGGAGAAGCCGAAGATGGTCTCGAAGTAGATCGGGTTGAACCCGACCGCGGTGTAGTAGATGATCAGGAACACGCTGACGGCGAACGCCGAGAGGATGATGTCGAACCGGAGCATCTGGCGCCACGGGCGCCGCAGGCTCTCGGCGATGTCGATGCCCTTGGCACGGGCTTCGATCAGGGCCCGGTCCCGCATCGAGACCATCAATTGGTCGCGCAGCCCGGGGGACAGCTCCCGCAGGCCGAAGACGGCGATGACGAAGACGACGATGCCGGCGATGCCGCAGATGGTGAACTGGTCCTGCCAGGCGACGAGGTGGGCCAGGGTGTTGGACGCCACCACCGAGACGATGAGGCTTCCCACCACCGGCCCCAGGGTCCAGAAGCCCATGGCGGACGCCCGACCGAGCTGCGGCGAGAAGTCCCGCACCAGCGCTGGCGTGGCCACCAGGATGATCCCCTCGACGAACCCGACGGCGACGACGAGCGCGGCGAACGCCCAGCTGTTCGGCGCGTTGGGGATGCCGAAGAGCACCAGTAGGGCGGTGATGCCGAGGCCGTAGGCGACCATGTTCGCCCGGCCCCACCGGTCGGCCAGCCCGGCGATCACGGAGCTGAAGGCACCGACCGCATTGGCGACCACGGTGATGTCCACGTAGAAGCGGAACGACATGCCGTAGTGGGCGAGGATCTGCGGAGCCACCGCGCCGCCCACGTAGAGCTGGTAGTAGAGCATGATCGTGGCCGCCACCACGATGGACAGGTAGCCGATACGCGGGCCGGTGTTCGGATAGCTCTCGAGTTGGCGGTACCAGAGCATGCGGGCCAGCGTGCCGCGCTCCGCCACGCCCGGCGACGGCGGGTCCTCACCCCCCTCGTGGCCATCGAGTGACGCGACACTGGGTGCGGCGGCATCGGGCATGGATCCCCCCTCCCGAGACCGGGGTGGTCTCGATGTGAATGAACGTTTATACATGTACTGAACGGAACGGGTGGCGTCAAGGACCACATCGGGCATGACATGCTGCGGCGGGGCACGTTCCGCCGCAGCTCCGACGTCCGCACCGGCGGGCGGGACGAGAAAGGGCAGTGGGATGGTGAGCGACACGTCGTGGCAGGCGGCGTCGGAGGGTGGTGTGGGCCGGTCGGATCCGGCACGCCGGCTGCTCGGCGCGGCTGACGACCTCTTCTACCGGCAGGGGGCGGCGGCCACCACCGTCCGCGAGATCACCGGCGCCTGCGGCCTGACGCCCGGTGCCCTCTACAACCACTTCACGTCGAAGGAGGACCTCCTCTACGACCTGGTGGTGGGCAGGCACCGCCTCCTCGACGACGTGGTCGTGGCCGAACTGACCTCGGTCGGCGACGACCCCGTCGACCGCCTCACCGCCGTGGTGCGCGTCTATGTCGAGGTCCACGTGCACGCCCGGCAGGGATCCCGGGTGGCCAACCGTGAGTACCCCAACCTCACCGGCCCCCGGTTGGCGGAGGTCGTCGCCATTCGTCGCCGCCTGCGCGACCGGGTGATGGACATCCTCGCCGCCGGCGCCGCCCAGGGGCGTTTCGACATCTGCGGTGGCACCGGGCGCGCGTCGGTCATGGTGGCGGCCGCCACGATCCTCGACATGTGCATCCACGCCACCGAATGGCTGCACGAGGGTGGCCCCCTCTCGATGCCCGAGCTCCAGGAACGTTACGTCGCCATGGCGCTCCGGATCGTGGGCGCCTCGCCGTCGGACGGGCTGCCGGCCAGGCCGGCTTCCGGGCCGGGCCGCCAGGCGTCTGGCGCCGGGGAGAGCCGGCGCAACCGCCGCACCGCCGCCCCGGCAGCTGGCGGCACCGGCTGAGCTCCCGTCCCGTGAGGTTGAGCTCCCGACCCGCCGGGCAGGGCCCAACGTCCCTGCTTTGGCCGTGCCGGTTCGACCAGACTGGCGTCATGGGAGCGAACAGCCCGAATCGACCTGCGATCCAGATGGCGAACGTGTCCAAGCGCTACCGAGGCGGCGGCGGGGTGGAGGGTGTCACCCTCGACATCTGGCCGGGCGAGGTGTTCGGGTTCCTCGGACCCAACGGCGCCGGCAAGACGACGACCATCCGCCTGCTCCTCGACCTGATCCGCCCGGACCGGGGCACGATCACCCTCGTCGGGCTCGACTCCCGGCGCGACAGCGTGGCGGCCCGCCGCCGCATCGGCTACCTGCCGGGGGAGCTCGCCCTCTACGACCGGATGACTCCCCGCGAGCTCCTCACCCATTTCGCCTATCTGCGCGGCGGGCCGCCGTGGTCCGAGATCGACCGGTTGGCAGCGCAGTTCACCCTCGAGCTCGACCGGCCCATCCGCGAGCTGTCGAAGGGGAACCGCCAGAAGGTCGGGCTGGTCCAGGCGCTGATGGGCAGGCCCGAGGTGCTCGTGCTGGACGAGCCCACGTCCGGCCTCGACCCCATCGTCCAGCACCAGGTGCACCGGGCCATCCGCGACGCTGCCGACGGCGGCCGGACCGTCTTCCTGTCGTCGCACGTGCTGTCCGAGGTGGCGCAGGTGGCCGACCGCGTCGGCCTGATCCGTGACGGTCGGGTCATCGCCGTGGAACGGGTCCAGGACCTGCGGGGTCGCGCCGCCCACGTCGTCGACGCACGCTTTGCCGCCCCGCTGCCACCGGGCGCCTTCGCCGGCCTTCCCGGCGTGGAAGGTCGGCAGGTGGCCGGCGACACCCTCCACCTGGAGGTGACGGGAGCCTTGGCACCGGTGGTCGGTGAACTGGCCCGCTTCGACGTGGTCGACCTGACCGTGCGGGAGCCCGATCTCGAGGAGCTCTTCCTCGCCTTCTACGAGTCGGCCGATGCTGCGGCGTGAGGCCGGCTCGGCCCACCTCCATTCGGTTTTCGAGCGCACCCTCGACGAGGAGCGCCGGGCGCTGCTGGGCTGGTCGCTCGGCATGGTCGCGCTGGCCGGAACCATGCTCGCCCTCTACCCGACGGTGCACGGCAACGCCCAGATCTCGAAGCTCCTCGACTCGTACCCGCAGGCGTTCAAGTCGTTCTTCGGTGTCGCCGACTACACCACCGGTCCGGGCTACCTGCGCGCCGAGGTGTTCTCGTTCATGGCCCCCCTCCTGCTGGCCATCCTGGCCGTGCTGTGGGGGTCCGACCTCACCGCCGGCGAGGAGGAGCGGGGCACGATCGACGTGCTCATGGCCAATCCGGTGTCGCGTCGGCGGGTGGTGGCCGAGAAGTGGGCGGCCCTGGCCACCGGTGTGCTCGTGGTCGCCGCCTCCCTCGGCGTGGTGATCGCCGCCGTCGGCCCGGCCGTGTCACTGCAGGTCGGGTGGGAAGCCCTGTGGGCCACGGTGGTGGCGTCGGGGCTCCTCGCACTGCTGCTCGGGAGCCTGGCCCTGGCGCTGGGGGCGGCCACGGGCCGGCGCGGCATGGCCAGGGGGATCACCGCCATCGTGGCGGTCGCCGCCTACCTGCTCAGCTCCCTGGCCGCCCTGGTGTCGTGGCTGCGTCCCGTGCGCTGGCTGTCGCCGTGGTACCACGCCCTCGGCGTCGATCCCCTGACCACCGGCTTCAGCCTGTTCCACCTGGCCGTGCTGGTCCTGGTGGTCGCGGCGTGCGTCGGCGCCGCCCTGGTGGCGTTCGACCGGCGGGACCTGGGAACGTAGGCGGCGCACCGCGGGACGTCGTACTGGGAGGATCCGAGGCCCGGCCACAAAGTTGACTAAATAAGTCAGGTTTGTTGTAATGCCGGGATGGCACTCCTCACTGCACCTGCCGAACGGGCCGGCGACCCGGAGCTGGCGCCGGCCGTCGCCGCCGACATCGACAAGTTCGAGCACGTACTGGCCGAGTACCTGGCCGGGCGGGTCGACGAGGACGCCTTCCGGGTGTTCCGCCTGAACAACGGCGTCTACGGCCAACGCCAGGGCGGCCACAACCAGATGGTCAGGATCAAGTTCCCCGGCGGCGCCGTCACCCCGGCCCAGCTCGACGTGCTGGCCGACGTTGCGGACGCCTTCAGCCGGGGGTGGGGCCATCTCACCACCCGGCAGAACGTCCAGTTCCACTTCGTCCAGCTCGAGCGGGTCCCGGCGTTGCTGCGCCAGCTGGCCGCCGTGGGCCTGACCACCCGCGAGGCGTGCGGGGACACCGTCCGCAACGTGATGGCCTGCCATCTGGCCGGGGCGTGCCCCGCCGAGGTCCTCGACGTCGGGCCGTGGGCGGAAGCGACCTTCCGGCACTTCCTCCACCACCCCTACGCCCAGCGCCTTCCCCGTAAGTTCAAGATCAACTTCTCCGGGTGCGCGCGCGACTGCGGCCAGGCCATGTTCAACGACGTCGGCGTGGTGGCCGTCCACCGCGAGGGGTCGGACGGACGGGCCGAGCCCGGGTTCCGCGTCTTCCTCGGTGGCGGGCTGGGCGCCAATCCCCACCCGGCCCAGGCACTCGAGCCCTTCACCGCCCGGGACGACCTGCTGGTGACGATCGAGGCCGTGCTGCGCACCTTCGACCACGACGGCGAGCGGAACAACAACCGGCGCGCCCGGCTGAAGTGGGTGATCGACCGCCTGGGCATCGACGAAGTGCGCCGGCGGATCCTGCGGGAGCGCACCCTGCTGCTGGCGTCGTCGAGCTGGCCCGGCGGCGTCCCCGCACTGGTCGATGCTCTCGGCGACGAACCGGCCGGCGGCGATCCGGCCGGTGCGCCGGGCGGCACCCCGGTCCGGCTGGTCTCGCGGACGGCCCGGTCGGAGTTCGAGCGGTGGCGGGCGGCCAACGTGGTGGTGGGTGCGGCCTCCGGCGCCGTCTCGGCCGTCGCCCACGCACCCCTCGGCGACCTCACCGCCGTCCAGTTCCGGGACCTCGCCTCGACGATCCGTGACCTGGGCTGCACCGCGGTCGTCACCAACCGGCAGAACATCGCCCTGCGCGGTGTCGACCCCGGTCGCCTGGTCGAGCTCCACGGCCGGCTGGTGGCCGCCGGCCTTGCCCAGCCGGGAGCCGAGCTCGCCCGCGACGTCGTCTCGTGCCCGGGGGCCGACACCTGCAACCTGGCCGTCACCCAGAGCCGGGGGCTGGCCAGTGACATCGGCCGCGCCCTCGAGGAGGCGGGACTGGCCGACGTCGAGGGCATCCGAATCAACATCTCCGGGTGCACGAACAGTTGCGGCCAGCACCACGTGGCCGACATCGGGCTGCACGGTGCCGAGCGTCGGGTCGACGGCGTCTCCGCACCGGGCTACCAGCTGCTCCTCGGCGGCCACCTGGGCGAGACCGAGGTGGCGTTCGGCCAGCGGGCCCTGCGCCTGCCGGCCAAGGCGGTCAGCGAAGCCGTCGTCCGGCTCGTCGGCCGGTACCAGGAGGAGCGCCGCGTGGCCGAGACGTTCGCCTCGTGGCTGGAGCGCTCGGGTGGGGCGGCGTCGGTGGGGGAGGCGCTGGCCGACCTCGACCGCTGGCCGACCCGGGCCGAGCGGCCCGACTACTACATCGACTTCGACGAGACGGGGCCGTTCTCCGGCGAGGTGGGCCAGGGGGAGTGCGCGGCCAGCTGACCGGCTGGCCGGGCGTGCGAACCGGCCGGCTGGGCGGCAGACCTGCCGGATGGGCCCGGGCGTGCCCGGCGGAGCTCCGACCCTAGGCTCACCGGCGTGAGCACCGAGCTGTGGATCGTCGACGCCTTCGCCGAGCGGCCGTTCACCGGTAATCCGGCCGCCGTCGCCGTGCTGGCGTCGTTCCCCGCCGACGGGCGGATGGCGGCCATCGCCGACGAGGTCCACCTGTCGGAGACGGCGTTCGTCGTGCCCCGCTCGGACGGTTCCCACGACCTGCGGTGGTTCACACCCACCGTCGAGGTGGACCTGTGCGGGCACGCCACCCTGGCGGCGGCCCACGTACTGGGGGGGCGTGCCCGCTTCCACACCCGGAGCGGGGTGCTCGACTGCCGGCCCGCCGGTAGCGGGCTGGCGATGGACTTCCCGGCCGACGAGCCGGTGGCGATGGCCGTGCCCGACCTGGGTCTCGGACCGGTGACCTGGAGCGGCCGGGGCAGGGACGACGTCCTGGTGGTGGTGGAGGACGCCCACCAGGTGCGCCGCATGGTGCCGGACCTGGGCGCGATGGCCGCGCTCGGCGCACGGGCCGTCGTCGTCACCGCTCCCGGCGACCGCCCGGGGATCGACATGGTGAGCCGGGTCTTCGCGCCCAACGTCGGGGTCCCCGAGGACCCCGTCACCGGTTCGGCTCACTGCGCGCTGGCGGGCTACTGGGGGCCGGTGCTCGGCCGGGACGAGCTGGTGGGGGAGCAGGCGTCGGCCCGGGGCGGCACGGTCGGCATGGCCCGGGCCGGTGACCGGGTGACGATCTCCGGGCCGGCGGTGACCGTCGGGCGGCTGGAGCTCCTGGTCTGATCTCCTCGCGGATGTCCCCGCCGGGAGGTCCGGTGCCGGCCCCCTCGCCGTGGCTCCACCCGGCCGGGACTACGGTTCCGTGATGTGGCGAGCGAGGTCGTCCCGATCCCCACGGCGAACGGTGGGCCCCTCCGGGGTCCCGTGAGCCCGGCCGAGGATCCCCGACCGGCGCCGGCGCCGCTCCCGGTGCGTCGGCGCCGCCGGCCGCCACCGGCCTGGTTCGCGGGAGGGCGGGTGTTCGTGGTGCGGGCGGCCGTCGTCCTCGTCGTGGCCGAGGTGGGGATCCACGCGTTCGGGCGGTTGTTCTTCCTCAGTCCCGGCCTGGGGGGTCCCCACGCCTCGTTCGTCCTGTCCTTCTTCCACTGGGATGCCGTGCACTACCAGACCATCGCCCTGCACGGGTACGACCAGCGCCCGCTCACCGTGTTCTTCCCCCTCTATCCCCTCCTGATCGCCGCCGTGCACGCGACGGGGGTCCCCGCCCCCGACGCCGCCCTGGCCCTCTCGTGGGCGGCCACGGCCGGGGCCGCCGCCGCCCTGGTCCACCTGGCCCGCGACTGCCTCGGTCTGGAACGGTGGTGGGCGGTCGTGGTCCTCGCCCTGTGGTCGCCCGCGTCCTTCTTCTTCTTCACCGGATATCCCGAGTCCTTCGAGGTGCTGCTGCTGGCCCTGGTCCTGGTCCTGGTGGCCAGGCGACGCTTCGCGCCGGCCGCCGCCGCCGCCGGGGTCGCCTCCGCTCTCGCTCCCTTCGGCGCCTTCTTCGTCATCCCGGTCGTCGTGGGCATGGTCCAGGCCCACGTGTCCGCTCGCAGCGCGGCACGCCCGGCCGGCGCCGGTCGCCTGGCCGCCCGCCTGGCGGCCGCTGCCGTGGTGGGCGAGGCCGGCCTGGTGGCCTATGCCGCCTTCCTCTGGGCCCGGTTCGGGTCTCCCTTCACGTTCGACTCGGCCCAGTCGGGTTGGGGCCGGACGTTCACCTACCCGCTGCACTCGCTGATCTGGCCGATCGTGCGCACGCTCGCAGGCCAACTGGTGGGCGATCCCCGCTACAACGCCAACGTCGTCGCCACCGACAGCATCGACATCGCCGTGGCGCTGGCCGCGCTGACCGCGGTGGTCGTCCTGGCGGTGACCGTCGCCCGCCAGGGTGTGCGGGCGTCGGTGCTGCTGCCGGGCACCGTCCTCGCCGGACTGGCGGTCCTCTTCGAGCTGTCGAACGCCCCCGCCGGTGGCAACTCGCCCGAGGCACTGGCCCGCCACCTGGGCGTCGTCGTCCCGCTGTTCGTGGCGGGGGCCTCCGTCCGCCGGGCCGAGAGCCTCGCCGGGCTGGTGGCTGCCTCGGCCGTCCTGGGGACGGTGGCCCAAGTCTTCTTCTTCCACGGGATGTGGTTCACGTGACCGGGCGCACCATGCGGGCCTGGGTCGTGGAACGGCCGGCGCCCGTCGCCGAGGGCCCCCTCCGCCTCGTCGAACTGCCGGTGCCTGAACCGGGTCCCGGCCAGGTGCTGGTCAGGGTGCTGGCCTGCGGCGTGTGCCGGACCGATCTCCATCTGGCCGAAGGCGACCTGGTGCCGGTGCGGCCCCGGGTCGTGCCGGGCCACGAGGTGGTCGGGATCGTCGAGCGTGCCGGCGACGGGTGCCGACGCCAGGGTGGGGAGCGGGTGGGCGTGGCGTGGCTGGCCCGCACCTGCGGCACCTGCGCCTTCTGCCTCGGCGGCCGGGAGAACCTCTGCCTCGATCCCCGCTTCACCGGGTGGCACGTGGACGGCGGCTACGCCGAGTACCTGGTGGCCGAGGAGGCGTTCGTCTACGACCTGCCCGACGGCTTCGACGACGAGAGTGCCGCCCCGCTGCTGTGCGCCGGGATCATCGGTTACCGGGCCCTCCGGCGGTCGGGCGCGACGCCGGGCTCGCGGCTCGGCATCTACGGTTTCGGCGCCTCGGCCCACCTGACGGCACAGGTGGCGCTGTTCGAGGGGTGCCGGGTCCACGTGATGACCCGATCGGCCGAGGCCCAGGCGCTGGCGCTGCGGCTGGGCGCGTCGAGCGCGACCGGCGCCGCCGACCCGCCCCCCGAACCGCTCGACGCGGCGATCCTGTTCGCGCCGGTGGGGACGCTGGTGCCGCCGGCGCTCGCCGCGCTCGATCGGGGCGGGACGCTGGCCGTGGCCGGGATCCACCTGACCGACATCCCGGCCCTCACCTATGCGGCGCATCTCTTCGAGGAGCGCTGCCTGTGCAGCGTCACGGCCAACACCCGCGACGACGGGCGGGCCCTGCTCGACCTTGCCGCCCGCATCCCCCTCCGCCCGACGACGGTCCGCTACCCGCTCGAGGGGGCCGACCGGGCCCTCGCCGACCTCGCCGCCGACCGGGTGAACGGTGCCGCCGTGCTCGTTCCCTGAGCGGCCGCCGATCAGGTACCGCCGGTAGCGACGGTCAGCGACTCGATGCGCTCGAGCGTGCGCTCCATGTTCCGGCGGGTGGTCTCGGGGAGCTTCCCCCGCGTGAGCAGTGCCCGCTGGTGGTCCTGGGAGACGTCCCAGCTCTCGCGGACGAGGGTCCCGCCCTCGACCGGCTCGAGCTCGTAGCGCCAGATGCGGCCGGCCAGGAACCGGCCGAGCAGGCCGGGCGGCCTGGCCTGCCAGGCGATCCGGCGGTTCTCCTCGAACTCGACGATGGTGTTGACCATGGAGTAGGGGATCCCCATCTTCATCGACATGCCGAAGGTCGAGCCCAGGGCCAGGCGTTGCGGCGCCCCGGGCTTGGCTTGGCGGACGGTGCCCGAACCGTCGATGTCCGGGTGGCGTGATGCGTCCGCCACCAGGGCGAAGATCGCTTCTGGCGGCGCGGGGACGACCCGCACGACGCTGACGACGTCGCCTTCCATCGTGACCTCCGTTCCTGCCCGGCGGACCCTGCCGGCGCGTCCCGTGTTGTTCCCTGTCCCGACCAGCTTGGTGCGTGCCGGCCGTCCCCGCCACCCGGCCGGGCCGCCACTCGGCCGGGCCGGCGTGCCGGTCAGGGTGCGGGGACGGTGGCGGCGAGCGCCAGGTCGGCCGACGACTGGCCGACGGCGATCCGGAACTGGCCGCCCGGGGTCTGCCACCTGTTGTTCCGGTAGACCTGGAACGAGCGGCTGCCCACCATCATCGACACGGTGGACGAGGCGCCGGGATCGAGGGTGATCCTGGCGAAGGCGGCCAGCTGGTACGGCGGCTCGCCGGAACCGGGCGGGAACCCGACGTAGGTCTGGGGGACTGCCGCGCCGGCGCGCCGCCCCGTGTCGGTCACGGTGACGGTGACCCGCTCGCCGGACCCGGCGCGCGTGATGTGGAGCCGGCTGAGCGAGAACGTCGTGTAGGAGAGGCCGAAGCCGAAGGGGAACAGGGGGGTGAGCCCGTGGGCCTGGTCGAAGCGGTAGCCGATGTCGAGCCCCTCGCTGTAGGTCGACACGCCGTCCACCCCGGGGAACTGCGCCGCGGCGGTCACCGCCTCCTGGCCGGCCGACGCCGGGAAGGTCACGGGCAGGTGACCCGCGGGGTCGACCGCTCCGAAGAGGATGGCGGCCGTGGCCGGCCCGAACTGTTCGCCGGCGTACCACGTCTCGAGGATGGCGGCCACGGCGGCGTGCCAGGGCATGAGCACGGGTCCGCCGGTGCTCAGGACCACGACCGTGCGGGGGTTGGCGGCGGCCACGGCGGCGATCAGCGCGTCCTGCATGCCGGGGAGCGACAGGGAGGGCCGGTCGAACCCCTCGCTGCTCACGTCGTTGGCGAAGACGACGGCGACGGACGCGTGGCGGGCTGCCGCCACCGCCTGGGCGATCGGCCCGGACACGTCCTCGAGGCCGAGGCGCAGCATGCCGGTGCGAGCGGCGTAGGAGGGCAGGCCGGGCTCCATGGGGAAGATGTCCCACGAGATCCGGAGGGCGTAGTGGTGGCCGCCGACGAGCGGGACCGCTCCCGACCAGGTGATCGGTCCGTGGGTCCCCGGGCTGGCCACGGCGTCGTGACCGTCGAGCGTGAGCACCGCCCCGCCGGTGCAGCTGAGCGACAGCATGTAGAGCCCGCTGGCGGGCGGTGTGAGCGTCCCGGTCAGGGTGGCCGACGTGGCGCCGCTCGACCGGGGCAGCGCCACGCGGGTACCGGCCCGGCCCTGCAGACCCGGATAGGCGGGGCACGTGAGGCGCGGGATCGTCGGCCGGGCCGTGTCGGCCGACCCCCCGCCCGAGTGGAAGTCCGGGCGGGTGTGCGGGGGCCGACCGCCACCGGTCGTCCCCCCGGCGCCCGGTGCCGTGGGCGCGGGGTTCGGGGGCGCCGGCGCCGTGCCCGAGGTCGCCGGCTGGGCGGCGCCCACGCACACCGACGTGTTGACGTCGGATGCCGCTCCCCGGTAGACGGTGGCGCCGGCCGCGTTGGTGACGGACAGGGACAGGTCGGCGCCGGTGGCACGCCGACCCGGCGGTTGGAGCTCCCCGGGCGTGGGTGGCGGCAGCGGCGCCACGGCGTTCGGCTCGGGCACGTAGGCCACCCGGGCCTGGGGACCGGCGGTGGCGACGATCGACGACAGGGCGGTCGGGACGGCCGGCGGCGTCACGTACGAGCTGCCCCGGCCGGCGGTCATCGGGAACGCTCCGGCGTTGGCGCCGATGACGGCGAGGGAGGCGCCGCGGGTGGCCAGCGGCAGCACGCCCCCCCGATCCTGGAGGAGGACGGCCGAGTCCTCGGCGGCGGTGCGGGCGAAGGCGGTGTGCGCCGGGGTGTCGACCGGCGCGAGCGGTGTCTCCGGACGGGGGTGCTGCACCAGCCCGAAGGCGAACATGGACGTGAGGACCTGGGTCACCGCCCGGTTCACCACCGCCACCGGCAGGGCCCCCGTCGCCACCGCGGTGGCCAGGGCGCCGGTGGCGGCCGGCTTGATCAGGTCGACGCCGGCCTCGAGCGCGGCCACCGGATCGTGGACGGCCCCCAGGTCGGAGCGCACGAAGCCGGTGAACCCCCACCGGTCGACCGTCGAGTAGAGAGCGGCATCCTGACACTGGTAGGTGCCGTCCAGCTTGGGGTAGGCGCACATCAGGGAGCCGACGTGCCCCTGGGTCACCGCGGCCTCGAACGGTGCGAGGTACAGCTCGTGGAGGGCGCGGGTGGGAACGCTGGCGTCGAGGGTCACCCGGCCGGTCTCCTGGTTGTAGGCGACCAGGTGCTTCGCCTGGGCGATGACCGAGCGCGACTGGATGCCGGCGATGTCGGCCACACCGAGCTGCGACGCCAGGTAGGGGTCCTCGCCGTAGCCCTCGAAGGCCCGGCCGTCTTGGGGGAGCCGGTCGAGGTTGAGGTTGGGGCCCTGGACGACGTCGACGCCCTTGCCGCGGGCCTCGTCCCCCTGGACCTGGCCGTACTGGCGGGCCAGTGCCGTGTCGAAGGACGACGCCAGCCCGAGGGGCGCCGGCAGTTGGGTGACGCCCTGCATGCCGGCCGCCAGGCCGGCCGGTCCGTCCTGGAGGGTCAGCGCCGGGATGCACAGGCGGGCGACGGGCTGGTTCACGTTCTCGTAGCGACCTGCGTACCGGAGGCCGATGAACCCGAGCTTCTCGGCCAGGGTCATGCGTGAGACGGCCAGCGACGCCAGCGTGGCCGGGGGCTCGCTCCGCGCCACCGCCCTGGCCAACCACGGGCAGGCGGCGATCCCGGTGCGCGCGCCGCTGTGGCCGCCGGGCCCCGATCTCGAGCGTGCCAGCTCGTGGCGGCTCCCTGCCGGGGCTGCTCCCGACGGCACGAGTGCCCGGAACCCCAGCGCGGCCACCACCGCGACACACAGCGAGAGGGCGACGAGACCGGCGTTGCGGCGACGGAACCGACGCGACAGGGCCCACCCGCCCCCGGGCCGGGGCGGGATCAGCTCCGTCGCTGGTGTCGCTGTCGCCGGGTGGTGGTCCATGTCGCCTGAGCGAGCGGCCCTGCCGCCCGCCCCCACAGGTAAGCAGACGGCGGGCCGCCGGCGCGCCCGCCCCACCCGCGTCCTCGGGGTGCGGTCCCGCCGTGCCGCCTGTCCCGCCGTGCGCCGCCTGGCCGGACCGGCTAGACAGGCCAACCGGTGAGGCTGCTGGTCGCCGAGGACGATCCCGGATTGCGCTCGGTGCTGGAGCGCGGCCTTCGGGAGCAGGGCTACGTCGTCGACGCCGTCGCCGACGGCGCTGCCGCCGTGTCCCACCTGCGCGCCTACGACTACGCGGTCGCCGTCCTCGACTGGCGGATGCCCGGCCGCACGGGGGTCGAGGTCATCGCCGAGGCCCGTGCCCGGGGGATCGCCACGCCGTTCCTCCTCCTCACGGCCCGTGACGCCCCGGCCGACCGGGTGGCCGGTCTCGATGCCGGGGCCGACGACTACCTGGTCAAGCCCTTCGACTTCGCCGAGCTGCTGGCTCGCCTGCGGGCGCTCCAGCGCCGCCCCCCCGAGGTCCTGGCCGAGCGGCTGGTGTGCGGGCAGCTGGAGTACGACCCGGCGGGTCACCGGCTGGTCGTGGCCGGGCAGGAGGTGTCCCTCACCGCCACCGAGCTCGGCATCGCCGAGCTCCTGGCCCGGCGGTCGCCGGCGGTGGTCGAGCGACGGACGATCGCCGTGCAGGTGTGGGACGACGAGGCCGACGCCGTGGGGTCGAACACGATCGACGTCCACGTGGCCCGGCTGCGCTCCAAGCTGAGCGCGGCCGCTGACGCCGCCGAGTCCGCCGGGGCGCCCGAGGCGGCGTCAGCCCCCCGGGCCCGGATCGAGACCGTCCGGGGCGTCGGGTACCGGCTGGTCGCCGGGTGACGGTGCGGCGCCGGCCGGGCCGCTTCGGTCACGCCGCCAAGGTCGCGGCCGTGGCCACGCTGGTGGTCGGGCTCGTCTACCTGGCCGTGGTGGCCGTCATCGACCAGGTCGCCGAGGTGCGCCTGGTGCACGCGGCCGACGTGACCCTGGGTGTCGCCCTCGACCATGCGGCGGCCGCGCCGAGCCCGACGGCTGCCGAACAGGCCCTCCACGACATCGACGACGCGCCGGTCCTGCTGTGGTGGGTGCCGGCCGGCGGCCGCCCGGTGGCCGAGGCCGAGGGGGCCCCGGTGCTCCCTGTGGCCCGGTGGGCGTCCGGGACGGCCGTGCCATTCACCGCCGACGCCGGGGGACGTGCCCTGCGGGTCGACGTGCGCCGGGTGGCGACCGGTGTCTTCGTCGGTGCCGTGAGCCTGACCGCCGTCGACCACGTCCACGACGTGCTTGTCGGGATCCAGCTGGTGGTGGGGCCGGTGCTGTTGCTCGTGACCTACGCCGGCGCGCTGCTGGTCGGCGTGAAGGCGGCCGCTCCGGTGGAGACCGACCGCCGGCGCCAATTGGAGTTCACCGCCGACGCCTCCCACGAGCTGCGCACCCCGCTCAGCGTGATCGAGGCCGAGGTGGGCCTGACCCTGTCCGCCCCCCGTTCCCCCGATGCCTACCGGCACTCCCTGGAGCTGGTGCGCTCCGAGAGCGGACGCCTGCGTACCATCGTCGACTCGCTGCTGTGGTTGGCCCGCTTCGACGGCGCGCCGCCCGTGCCCGGGGTGGAGCAGGTGGACCTGCGCGAGGTGGCACGGACGTGCACCGACCGGTTCGCCCCGGTCGCCGCCGCCCGGGGGCAGACGCTCGAGCTCGACGTGCCCGATGCCGCCGCTCCCGTCGGAGCGCCCCGGGAGTGGCTGGACCGGCTCGCCGGGGTGCTCGTCGACAACGCCTGCCGGTACGCGGGGACCGGCGGCACCGTCACGGTGTCGGCGTGGTCGTCGGGGGGCAGGGTGGGGTTCGGGGTCGACGACAGCGGGCCGGGGATCCCCCCGGGCGAGCGCGATCGCCTCTTCGACCGGTTCCACCGGCTGGGGGACGAACCGGGCGGCGCCGGGCTGGGGCTGGCCATCGCCGACTCGGTCGTGCGCGCCACCGGCGGCCGGTGGCACGTGGGGGACTCGCCGCTCGGCGGGGCCAGCATGGCCGTCCACTGGCACCGGCACGGGCGCGGTGCCATCCGCCACCCGGCCGGCAGCCGGGTGCCCGCCACCGCCGCCACGACCGCCGGGGACCACGCCGCACCGCCCCGACCAGGGAGTTCACCGCCGCTTTCTTAGGCGTTTCCTACACTCCTTTCATGGCGCCGTAAGGTCGGCTCCCTACCGTGTGGGCATGGCTCCGCCACCTCCGCCACCTCCGGCACCCGGATCCGGCCGCTACCCCCGGCGCGACGGCCGGGCGCTCCGTGCGGCTCGGCGCGACGACGCACTGGAGCGTGTCCGCACGCTCACCCGGACCGTCGTGGTCGGCGCCGTGGCCGCCGTCGGCGTACTGACCGCCTACGTGGCCCACGCCCTCCCCGGCCACACCTACAGCACCACGACGTCCTCGACGTCGTCGGGCGGCGCCGGCTCGTCGGGCACCCTGTCGCCGACCGGCGGGTCCAGCTCGTCGGGCGGGTCGCTCGGCGGGTCCAGCTCGTCGGGCGGGTCGCTCGGCGGGTCCGGATCGATCGCCCCCGCCACCCAGGCCCCCGTGCCGACGCAGGTCCCCCAGCAGACCTCTACGGGGAGCAGCGGGTTCTGATGGGCCTCGCCGGTGCCCCGGCCCGCTACGTCGGCCACGGCCTCGGCACCACGGTCGAGGTCCTGTGCGCGGATCCCGGCACGCTGGTGGCGGCGGTCGACCTGCTCGGTGACGAGCTCGACCGGGTCGACCGGCTGGCCAGCCGGTTCCGCGACGACTCGGAGCTCGCCTGGGTGAACCGCTCGTCCGGCCAGCAGCTGACCGTCAGCCCGGAGCTTGCCGACCTGGTGGCCGGTGCCCTCCGTGCCGCCCGGCTGACCGGTGGCCTGCTCGATCCGACGGTGGGCCGGACCCTGGTCGACCTCGGCTACGACGTGGACTTCGCACGCCTGGTCCGCTCGCCGCTCCGGACGCGTCCGGCTGCCCGTCCCGTGCGCGCAGCCGGCGTGCGTTCCATGGTGCCGGGCTGGTCGACCGTCGACCTCGACCTGGCCGAGCTCACCCTGGCCGTACCCGAAGGCGTGCTGCTCGACCTCGACTCGACGGCCAAGGCGGCGACGGTAGACCGGGCGGCAGCCCGGATCGCCGCAGCGGTCGGCTCCGGTGTCCTCGTGTGCATCGGCGGCGACCTGGCCGTGGCCGGCCCGCCCCCCGCGGGGGGCTGGTCGGTGGGCGTGGACGACGTGTCGGGCGCCGACGACTCGCCGGCCGTGGTGGCCGTCACCTCGGGGGGGATGGCCACGTCGGGCACGGTGGCCCGCTCGTGGGTCCACGACGGGCGCCCCGTCCACCACCTGGTCGACCCCCGCACCGGCGCACCGGCCGAGTCGCCGTGGCGCACGGTGTCGGTCGCCGCCGCCACGTGCACGGACGCCAACATCGCCGCCACCGGTGCACTGATCCTCGGTGCGCCGGCGCCGCAGTGGCTGGCCGGCGCCGGGCTCGACGCCCGGCTGGTGAGCCACGAGGGCGGTGTCGTCGTCACCGGCGGCTGGCCGGTCGAGGCCGAACGCCACCCGGTCGGCGCACGGCGCCCCCCGTGCGGCGCCGGCGTGGCCCGGAGTGCCGCGGCAGCCGTGCCCGTTGCCGGGGTGGCGTCGTGACCATCGCCGCCCTGGCGCCGGTGACCCTGGCCGTTGCGGGGACGAAAGGGCCGAGCGTCTACTGGTACCTCACCCGGAGCACGGGCATCGTCGCGCTGGTCGTCCTCACCGCGGTGGTGGTGGCCGGCATCCTCACCACCCTGGGGTGGTCGGCGCCCTGGTGGCCCCGGTTCTTCTCCCGGGCCGTGCACCGCAACCTGTCGCTCTTCGCCACCGTCCTGGTGGCCGTGCACGTGTTCACCACCGTGCTCGACGGTTTCGTGCCCGTCGGGCTCCTCGACGGGGTGGTGCCGTTCCAGTCGCCGTACAAGACGGCCTGGCTGGCCCTGGGGACGATCTCGTTCGACCTGATGCTGGTCCTGCTGGTCACCTCCGCGCTCCGCTTCCGCATCGGCTACCAAGGGTGGCGGGCGCTCCACTGGCTGGCCTACCTGATGTGGCCCCTGGCCTTCTTCCATGCCGCCGGGATGGGCACCGACGCCAGGCTGGGCCCGGTCCAGCTCCTCGGTCTGCTGTGCCTGGCGGCCGTGGTCGGGGCGGCCATCTACCGGCTGGCGGCTGGCGGCCTCGGCGGCGGCGATCCGGCGGCGTCCCGGCGGGACGCTCCCGCCGGCGTGCCCGTGCGCCAGGGCGGCGGCCGTGACGGGGTGTACCGGTGAGCCCCGCCGGGACCGTCGACCGGGTGGCGGGCGTGGCGCCGCCCTCGGGCGCGGTGCGCCTGCTGGCCGGGCTGGGCCAGCGCGGCGGGCCCCTCACCCTGGCCGACCACCAGGCCCGGTGGGGCGTCCTGCCCGATCCGGCACGCCGGGGACGGTCCGCCTTCCTCGACGAGCTCCACCGCAGCGGGCTGCGGGGCCACGGTGGCGCCTGGTTCCCCGCCGCGGTGAAGTGGGAGGCGGTGGCCGCCCGCCGCCTCGGCCGGCCCGTGGTGGTGGCCAACGGCTCCGAGGGCGAGCCGGCGAGCGGCAAGGACCGCCTCCTGGTGCGCCGGGCCCCCCACCTGGTCATCGACGGGCTGATGGTGGCGGCCGAGACGCTGGGGGCGTCGCGTGCGGTGCTGTACGTCCCCGCATCCGAGGCCCGGCACGTGTCGGAGGTCCTCCGGGAGCGCCGGCGCGCCGGGATCGACCCCCTCGACGCCGAGGTGGTGGTCTCCCCGGAGCGGTTCGTGGCCGGTGAGGAGTCGGCGGTCACCGCCCATCTCGACGGCGGTCCCGGTGCCCTTCCCCGCTTCACTGCCGTGACCCCCGTCTACCGCAAGGGCGTCGACGGTCGGCCGACCCTGGTCCAGAACGTCGAGACCCTGGCCCACGCCGCCCTGATCGCCCGGTTCGGCGCCGCCTGGTTCCGCTCGGTGGGCACGGAGGAGTCGCCGGGCACGGCACTGCTCACGGTGACCGCCGGCACCGCCGGTCCCCGGGTCATCGAGGTCCCTTTCGGTGCCACCCTCCGCTCCGTGTGGAGCGCGCTCGGGGTGTCGCCGGGCGACGCGCCGGCGGTCCTCCTCGGCGGCTACGGCGGCACGTGGACGCCCGGCGCCCGTATCCTCGACGTGCCACTGGTCGAGGAGCACCTGCGCCCCCTGGGAGCGACGTTCGGTGCCGGCGTGGTCCTCGCACCCCCGCCGACCTCGTGCCCCCTGGCCGAGGTGGCGGCCATCGCCGCCTACCTGGAGCGGGAGGGAGCCGGGCAGTGCGGTCCCTGCGTCTACGGCCTGCCGGCACTGGCCGACGCCACGGCGTCGCTGGCCTTCGGGGGCCCCGGCGGCGCCGGCGGCCCGGCCGGGGGCGGCCTCCCGGCTCGCATCTTCGAGCTGTGTGACTCGGTCGACGGGCGCGGTGCCTGCCACCATCCCGACGGCGCCGCCCGCATGGTGCGGAGCGCGTTGCTGGCCTTCGGCGACCACGTCGACCAGCACCTGCGCATCGGGCCGTGCCCGCCGGCCGCCGCCCGAGCGGGCCGTCGGCCGCCCGCGCCCCGTCCGCCGGCCGTGCGGGTACAGGCGGGCGGGACCCCACGCGCCCGGGTCCCCGGCGTCGGCGGAGCACGCCGGTGAGCCGGGCCGCCATCCGGGTGGTCGTCGACCCGACGGCCTGCGACGGCTACGGCACGTGCGCCGAGCTGCTCCCGGAGTGGATCGAGGCCGACGAGTGGGGCTTCCCCGTCGTGCGGCGGGAGGCCCTGCCCGCCCACCTGGCCGACCACGCCGAGCGGGCGGTGCACGCCTGCCCCCGCATGGCCATCCGCACGGTGCGGGCCCGGGACTGACGCGACCCCGGGCGTCCCTGCCGGGGTGCCGGCGGTACCGGCACCCCGTAGCATGCGGTCCATGACTGCCAACCGCCCCCCCGACCCCGCGGACGCCCCCCTGGTGGGGATGAAGCCGCGCAGCACCGAGGTGACCGACGGCCCGACGCGGGCCCCGGCCCGGGCCATGCTGCGGGCCATCGGCATGACCGACGCCGACTGGGACAAGCCCCAGGTCGGCGTGGCATCGTCGTGGAACGAGGTCACACCGTGCAACATGCCCCTCGCCCGCCTCGCCCAGGGGGCCAAGATGGGGGTGCGGGACGCCGGCGGCTTCCCCATCGAGTTCGTCACCATCGCCGTCTCCGACGGCATCTCCATGGGGCACGAGGGGATGCGGGCCTCGCTGGTCAGCCGCGAGGTGATCGCCGACTCGGTGGAGACGGTGATGCACGCCGAGCGCCTCGACGCCATGGTGACCCTGGCCGGGTGCGACAAGTCGTTGCCGGGCATGCTCATGGCCGCCGCACGCCTCAACCTCCCCTCCGTGTTCCTCTACGGCGGCTCGATCCTGCCCGGGCGGCTGCGGGACCAGGCCCTCGACATCACGTCGGTCTTCGAGGCGGTGGGCGCCCACGCGGTGGACGCGCTGACCGACGAGGAGCTCAGCCTCATCGAGCACAACGCCTGCCCGACCGAGGGGGCCTGCGCCGGGATGTTCACCGCCAACACCATGGCGTCGGTGGCCGAGGCACTGGGGATGTCCCTGCCGGGGAGCTCCTCCGCCCCGGCCGTCGACCGCCGGCGGGACGACCTGGCGGCGGCGTCGGGGCACGCCGTGGTCGGTCTGCTGCGCGCCGGCATCCGTCCCCGCGACATCATGACCAAGCAGGCCTTCGAGAACGCCATCGCCGTGGTCATGGCGCTCGGGGGCTCGACCAACGCCGTGCTCCACCTGCTGGCCATCGCCAACGAGGCCAGGGTGGAGCTGGAGCTCGACGACTTCAACAGGGTGGCGGCCCGGGTGCCCCACCTGGCCGACACCAAGCCGCACGGCCGCTACCACATGAGCGACATCGACCGGATCGGCGGTGTCCCGGTGGTCATGGCCGAGCTGCTCGGCGCCGGCCTCCTCCACGGCGACTGCGTGACGGTGACCGGGAGGACGATGGCCGAGAACCTGGCGGCCATGGCCCCTCCTGCACCCGACGGCTCGGTGGTCCACGCCATGGACGACCCCATCCACGTCCAGGGTGGGATCGCCGTCCTCACCGGGTCGCTGGCCCCGAACGGCGCCGTCGTGAAGGTGGCCGGCATCGACCAGCTCACCTTCGACGGCACGGCCCGGGTCTTCGACGGGGAGGACCAGGCCATGGAGGCGATCCTCGGCGGCACGATCGAGCCGGGGACCGTGCTGGTCATCCGGTACGAAGGTCCGAAGGGGGGGCCCGGCATGCGGGAGATGCTGGCGGTCACCGGCGCGCTGAAGGGCGTGGGCCGGGGCGGCGACTGCGCACTCGTCACCGACGGCCGCTTCTCGGGCGGGACCCACGGGTTCTGCATCGGGCACGTGGCCCCCGAAGCCGTCGACGGCGGTCCCATCGCGCTGGTCGCCGACGGGGACCGCATCGTGGTCGACGTCGAGGCCCACACCATCGACCTGCTGGTGGAGGCGGACGAGCTGGAGCGGCGGCGGGGCCGGCTCGTGCACCCGGAGCCCCGCTACACGACGGGCGTGTTGGCCAAGTTCGCCCGTCTGGTCACGGGGGCCGAGCGGGGAGCCGTCACCGAAGCGTGACCTCCCCCCTCGCCACGGCGACCGTCCGGGCCAACGGCATCGACCTGCACGTCACCGAGGCGGGGAGCGGCCCGTTGGTCGTGCTGCTCCACGGCTTTCCCGAGCTGGGCGCGTCGTGGCGGCACCAGCTGCAGGCGCTGGCCGCCGCCGGCTACCACGCGGTGGCGCCCGACCAGCGCGGCTACGGGGGGAGCTCGGCGCCGGTCGGGGTGGGCGCCTACGGGATCCACGACCTGGTGGGCGACGTGGTCGGGCTGATCGACGCGTACGGTGTCGACCGCGCCGTCGTGGTCGGCCACGACTGGGGGGCACCGGTGGCGTGGCACACCGCGCTGCTCGCTCCCGCGCGGGTGGCGGGGGTGGCCGGGCTGTCGGTGCCCTACGTGCCCCGCCCACCGGCCCCGCCGACCGCCATCTGGCGGCGCCGTCTGGGGGACGTGTGGTTCTACATCCTCTACTTCCAGGAGCCGGGCGTCGCCGAGGCGGATCTCGGACGGGACCCGGCACGGACGTTGCGGCGGATGTACGGCGGGCTGGCCGGCGGCCACCCGCCCGGCGACCCGTCGGCGGTCGTGCGCGACGGCCGGGGCCTGGTGGAGCGGCTGCCCGAGATCGAGGACCTGCCCGCCTGGCTGGACCGGGACGACTTCGAGGCCAGCGTCGCCGCCTTCACGCGGACCGGGTTCACCGGGGCGCTCAACTGGTACCGGAACTTCGACGCCAACTGGGAGCGCACCGCCGAGCTGGACGGTGCCCGGATCGCGGTGCCGGCCGCGTTCGTGGTGGGGGCGGAGGACCCGGTCCTCGCCTTCACCCCGACCGACGATATCGGGCGATGGGTGCCCGACCTGCGGGTGCACCGGGTGGTGGACGGTGCCGGCCACTGGGTGAACCAGGAGCGCCCGGCCGAGGTGAACGCCGCGTTGCTCGAGCTCCTCGGGGGGCTCGACCTGGCCGGGTGACGCCTCCGGCGGTGGCGGTCAGTTGGTGGCGATGGCGACCACGGTGGCCGGCATGTCGCCGGCCGCCGAGCCGTTGTACGTCGCCCTGCCGAAGGTGAAGACCCCCCCGTCGGCGGCACCCAACCAGTAGCCGTACCCGGTGGGAGCGACGGCCATGCCCACCACCGGCGCGTTCAGGTGCAGGGCGCCCGCCGAGCCGTGGAAGGTGGCGTCGCCGAAGGTGAACACGCCTCCATCCGCGGCCACCAGCCAGTAGCCACCGGCGTCGACGGTGGGGGCCATGCCCACCACGGGGGCGTTCAGGTGCAGGGCGCCCGTCGAGCCGTGGAAGGTGGCGTCGCCGAAGGTGAACACGCCCCCGTCCGCCGCCACCAGCCAGTAGCCGTGGCCGTCGGGCGTGGCCGCCATCCCCACGATCGGCTGGTTGAGGCGGGTACCGCCCATGGAGCCGTAGAAGTGGGCGTCGCCGAAGGTGAACACGCCCCCGTCCGCGGCCGCCAGCCAGTAGCCGCCGCCGTCGGGCGTCGGGGCCAGGCCGACGATCGGGGCGTTGAGCCGGGACGTCGAGGTGGCGAAGGTGGCCGCGTTGCCCACCGGGTAGACGGTGCCGTTCGACGAGGCCAGCCACTGGCCGTGGCCGCCCCCCCGGAACCAGCGGTCGATGACGTGCTCGAACGTGGTGGCCAGCACGCCGTAGCCGGTGTCGTTGGTGTGGATGCCGTAGGTACCGGCCAGCGAGCCGCACATGTAGGTCCAGTTGCAGACGGTGGCCACGTTGAGGGGGAGGGTGGTCCCGCTGTAGGTCCCGGTGTCGCCGAAGTCCTGGGTGGAGAACGCACCCTCGACGTCGACCGGGTAGGCGCCGAACCGCCCGTAGATGGTGTCGATGGTGCCGTCGAGGATCTGGGCCAGTTGGACCGACTCGGTGGCGTTCGTCTGGCCCTGGGTCCCACCGGGCGTGTACCACTGGGCCAGGAACGGGTCGTAGTAGTCCATGCCGAAGATGGGGACCCCGGGACCGGCCGCCTGGAGGCCGGCCACGATCTGGGGGAGCTGGGTCTCGAGCATGGACAGACCGTTGATGATGCAGGACAGGTCGATCGTCCCGCCCGTCAGGCAGCCGTCGACGTTGTTGGCGCCGATGTCGATCGTGACGTAGGCCACGTGGCCGGGATTGGCCCGCAGGAACGCCTCGGCCTGGGCGAGCTGGTTGCCCAGCGGGTAGCTGCACCCGGGGCCGTTGATCATCGAATTGGTGGTCGCGCCCGAGCACGACAGGTTCTCGAGGGTGAGGCCGGGGAAGTTGGTGGCTTCGTCCGCTGCCACCAGGCTGGCGTAGTCGGCGGCGGGCGAGGTGGCCCCGTACCCGGCGCCCAGCGAGTCGCCGAGCGACAGCTGGTAGGTCGTCGCCACCACCCGGGGGGACGGCCCGGCGGTCCGATGCGACGGCGCGGCGCCGGCCACCCCCGGTGCGGCGGCGACCAGGCCGACGGCGGCGCCGACGGCCAGTCCCACCGAGGCCATCCGCCGCCACCGCCCGGAACGGCGTTCGTCTCGCCCGCTGGTGTATGCGCTGGCCATGGCTTCCCCCTCGATCGGCGTCGCGGGTCGCCGGGATCACCGGGCGGCCCCGCCGGTCACGTTAGCCACCGATCTGCGGTTCGGGGCGGCAGGCGGCCTCGGGTCACCGGACCGAGCCCCGGTGACCGCCGCCGGCCCCGGCACGCGCCGTCCGCACGCGCCGTCCGCCACGGCGTGACGATCCGGCCGGGGGTTGCCTCCGGCGAGCCGACGTGGCACACTGTTTCGACCATGTACGTCATCGCCGCCTTCCGCACCGAGGTACCCGTCGCCTAGCGCACGCGACCACCGTTGCCGCGTGCGCCCACGACCTCCCCCAGGGGAGGTCGTTTTCGTGTCCGGAGGCCGGTCGGGTGCCGGTTCCGGGCGCGATCGCCGGGACCCCGAGCGGGCATCCGCCGGCCCAGCCACCGATCCGACCACCGACCGATCCGACCACCGACAGGGAGACAGGGAGTAGCCCCATGGAACTCACCGGAGCCCAAGCACTGATCAAGAGCCTCGAGGCGCAGGGCGTCGAGGTGATGTTCGGACTTCCCGGGGGGGCGATCCTCCCCGTCTACGACCCGATCATCGACTCGTCGATCCGCCACGTCCTCGTTCGCCACGAGCAGGGTGCCGGGCACATGGCCGAAGGCTACGCCCACGTGACCGGCCGGCCGGGCGTGGCCATGGTGACGAGCGGGCCGGGCGCGACCAACGTGGTGACGCCGCTGGCCGACGCGTTCATGGACTCGGTCCCCCTGGTGGTGGTGACCGGCCAGGTGCCCACCTCGTCGATCGGGACCGACGCCTTCCAAGAGAGCGACATCACCGGCATCACCATGGGCGTGACCAAGCACAACTGGCTGGTGACCGATGCCGCCGACCTGCCCCGGATCGTCGCCGAGGCGTTCCACGTGGCCACCACCGGGCGTCCCGGACCCGTGCTGATCGACGTGCCGAAGGACGTCTCCACCGCCACCATGACCTGGTACGAGCCGACCGAGGCCGATCTCGACCTTCCCGGTTTCCACCCGGCTCTCGAGGGGGACCCCGCCGCCATCCGGGCCGCCGCCGACCTGATCCTGGCGGCAGAGCGCCCGGTGATCTACGCCGGCGGCGGGATCCTGAAGGCCCGGGCGGCGGACGTCCTGCGGGAGCTGGCCGAGCGGACCGGCATCCCGGTGGTGACGACGCTGATGGCCCGGGGCGCGTTCCCCGACTCGCACCCGCTCTGCCTGGGGATGCCCGGCATGCACGGCAACTTCACCGCCGTCACCTCCATGCAGCAGTCCGACTTGCTGATCGCCCTGGGCAGCCGGTTCGACGATCGGGTGACCGGCAAGCCGTCGGCGTTCGCCCCGGGCGCGCGGGTGATCCACGTCGACATCGACCCGGCCGAGCACCACAAGGTCCGGCGTGCCGACGTGGCCATCGCCGGCGACTGCCGGCTGGTGATCGAGGAGCTGCTGGCCGCCCTCGACGCCGCCGGCCTCCCCCACGACGACGACGCCCGGGTCACCCTCGACCCGTCGGCCACCGTGGCCGACGCTCCGCCCGGAGCCCGCGCCGTGCCGGGGTCGAAGGCCGTCGGCCGCCCGGCCGAGCGGGTGGCCGAGTGGCGGGCCCGACTGGCCGAGTGGCAACGGACGTTCCCGCTCACCTACGAGGCCGACGCCGGTCCCACCGGACCGGGCGGCGGGCTGAAGCCCCAGTTCGTCCTGGAGACGCTGCGCGATGCGACCCCGGACGACACCATCGTCGCCTCGGGTGTGGGCCAGCACCAGATGTTCGCCTCCCAGTGGTGGCGGTTCGACCACCCCTACACGTGGGTGAACTCCGGGGGGCTGGGCACCATGGGCTTCGCCGTGCCGGCGGCCATCGGCGCCAAGGTGGGCCGGCCGGACCGGATGGTGTGGGCGGTCGACGGTGACGGCTGCTTCCAGATGACGGCCCAGGAGCTGGTCACCGCGTCGTCCGAGCGCATCCCGGTGAAGATCGCCATCCTCAACAACGCCTACCTCGGCATGGTGCGCCAGTGGCAGGAGATGTTCTACGAGGAGCGGTACTCCGAGGTCTACCTGTCCCCCGACCTGCCCGACTACGTGGGGTGGGCGGAGGCGATGGGGTGCGTCGGCCTCCGGGTGGAGTCGCCGGACGAGGTGGCACCGGCCATCGACAAGGCCAACGACATCGACGACCGCCCGGTGGTGATCGACTTCCGCACCGACGCGTTCGAGAAGGTCTATCCGATGGTGCCAGCGGGCCTGTCCAACGACGAGATCGTGGTCGACCCCAGCCAGGCGACGGCGCTCGCCGCGCTGCGTTCCGGGGGTGCACGATGACCGCACCGGGAACCGACCATAGGCACCACACCCTGTCGGTGCTGGTGGAGAACAAGTCGGGCGTGCTCGCCCGGGTGGCCGGGCTGTTCTCGAGGCGCGGCTACAACATCTTCAGCCTGGCCGTCGCCCCCTCGGACGACGAGCGCTTCAGCCGCATCACGATCGTGGTCGACGTGGAGTCGTCGCCCCTCGAGCAGATCGTCCAGCAGCTCCACAAGCTGGTCCCGGTGGTGGCCATCTCCGAGCTGGCGCCGTCCGACGCCCGTGAGCGGGAGCTGCTGCTCGCCACGGTGGGGGCCGGGCCCGAGACCCGCGGCCAGGTCATCCAGCTGGTCGGCGTGTACGAGGGGAAGATCATCGACGTCGCCCCCGACCGCCTCACGGTGATGCTGGCCGGGGCGCCCGAGACGGTCGACGACTTCGAGGAGCTGATCCGGGGGTACGGCATCGTCGAACTGCAGCGGACGGGACGGGTGGCGCTGCCCCGGCTGGACCGTGCCGGCGGCCGGGCCGGGCGGGCCCTCGGGGTTGCCTAAGCTCTGCCGGTCCCACCGACCACGCCCCACCGACCAGACAGATCACCTCCACACCCAGACCGCAAAGGCAGGATGCACACGATGGCCACGCTGTACTACGAGAAGGACGCCGACCCCAGCCTGATCGCCGCACGCAAGGTGGCCGTGATCGGCTACGGGTCCCAGGGCCACGCCCACGCGCTCAACCTGTCCGAGTCGGGGGTCGACGTGCGGGTCGGCCTGCGTGACGGGTCCTCGTCGGCCGCCAAGGCCGCCGAGGCCGGGCTCCGGGTGGTGCCGGTCGACCAGGCCGCCGCCGAGGCCGATCTCGTCATGCTGCTCCTGCCCGACACCGAGCAGGCCGCCGTGTACGAGGCGTCGATCGCACCCCACCTGGTGCCGGGGGACGCCCTGTTCTTCGCGCACGGGTTCAACATCCGCTTCGGCCTGATCACGCCGCCCGACGGGGTGGACGTGGCCATGGTGGCCCCCAAGGGGCCGGGTCACCTGGTCCGGCGCACCTACACCGAGGGCGGCGGCGTGCCGTCCCTCATCGCCGTCGCCGCCGATCCGTCGGGCCACGGGCACGACCTGGCCCTGTCGTACGCGCACGCCATCGGTGCCACCCGGGCCGGCGTGCTCGACACCACCTTCGCGGAGGAGACCGAGACCGACCTCTTCGGCGAGCAGGTGGTGCTGTGCGGCGGGCTGACCGCGCTGGTCCAGGCCGGCTTCGACACGCTGGTCGGCGCCGGCTACCAGCCCGAGTCCGCCTACTTCGAGTGCCTCCACGAGCTGAAGCTCATCGTGGACCTGATGTACGAGCAGGGGATCGCCGGCATGCGGTTCTCCATCTCGGACACCGCCGAGTACGGCGACCTCACCCGCGGGCCCCGCGTCATCAACCAGGCGGTGCGGGACGAGATGGGGCGGATCCTGGCGGAGATCCGCGACGGGCGATTCGCCGAGGAGTGGGTGGCGGAGAACCGCAATGGACGCCCCAACTACGACCGGCTCCGCCAGCAGGGGCTGGACCACCCCATCGAGAAGGTGGGGGCCGAGCTGCGGGCCATGATGCCGTTCATCGGCGCCGGCCGCCAGCGCATCCAGGACGTCTCGGGCGGCTGACCCCCGTCGCCCGCCACCGCCGCCGCCGGGCGCCACCTCCGGCGCCGGCAGCCGTCGCAATTCCGGGTCGTTCGGCCCCGCCCGATGAGGGAATTTCGTCCCTGTCGCCGGCGATCTCGGCGGCGCACGGTGGGGGAATGCGAACGGGAAACGGAACCCAGCAACCGGACGACCAGGGCCGGGAGGTTCGCGGCGTCCGAGGCCGGGCCTGGCGGAAGGGAGGGGCGGCGGCCGCCGCACTCCTGGCCGCAGGTCTGGTGGCAGCGGCGTGCAGCTCGAGCACGTCGAGCAACGGCACGACCTCGACCGTGCGGACGGGGCCGGGCCCGACCGCCACCGCCGGTACGGGCCCGAACGCCACGGTGGGCCCGGGGACGTCCGTCCCCGCCAGCGGAGCACTGTCCGCCGCGTTCACCCAGGCCATCGACGAGGAGCGCGGTGCGCTGGCCACCTACCAGGGCATCGTGGCCGTCGAGGGGTCGGTGGCGCCGTTCGACAACGTGCTGGCCTCCGAGCAGCAGCACGTCGCCACCCTCGAGCAGTCGGCCGTGGCCCACGGTGTGCCACTGCCGACGGACCCGGTGAGCTCGGTCCCGGCACCGGCCACCCGCACGGCATCGTGCCAGGTGGGCGTGGGGATCGAGCAGGCCATCATCGCCACCTACGGCAGCCTCCTCCCCCAGGTGGCCGCCTACCCCGACGTGACGAGGATCTTCACCTCGTTGCGCGACTCCTCGGCCACCAGCCACCTCCCGGCGTTCGTGCACTGCGCGTAGCCCGCGCGGTGCCCGGAGCCGGCATGCGAGCGGGATGCCGGCGCCACGGCGCCTGACCGCCGATCCCCGGTCACGGCGGCGAGAGCAGCGACGGCACGAAGAACACGTCGAGCTCCCGGCGGAGGCCGGGCTCGTCGACGGTGGTGTCGGCCACCACCATGAGCTGGAGCAGCACCTGGCGCAGGGTCCAGTCGAGCGAGTGCGCCGGGTCCGACCGGAGGCGGTCCCGCACCTCGGGCTCGTCGAAATAGGGCTGGACCAGATCCCGGATCCCGGCCAGGAACTCCTCGGTGGCGTCGATACTTCCCACCTGCGCCGGGGTGATCCGCTCCACGAACAGGCGCAGCACGGGCGTGGCCCGCACCGACACGACGACGTAGACCATGGCGTCGACCAGGCGCGCCTCGAACGGCCGGGAACGGTCGTCGAGCCGCGTGGTGATCCCCTGGGCCAGCCGGGCCGACGCTCGCATCAGCACGCCGACCAGCAGCTGGTCGCGGGTCCCGACGTTGCGGTAGAGGGTCATGCGAGTGACCCCGGCCTCGTCGGCGATGGACTCCATCGACGCGTCCAGCCCGTCGCGGGCGAGCACCACGGCGGCAGCGTCGAGCAGCCGGCCGCGGGTGGCCGGGGCCCGGCGGCTCACCCGGAGCTCGCTCGCCGCCCGGGCACCCGTCACCCCCCGTTGCCGGCCGGCACGTAGGTGCGGCAGGGCTGGCCGCGCAGCGAGGGGCAGGCCGGCTGCGGGTCGGGTGGCGTGATCCCGGAGATGACGGGCAGGACCAGTTGGGTCGGCTGGACGCCGCCCAGGTGGAGGGTGTCGACCACGTCGCCGTGCGTCTGGTAGGTGCCGAACTCCCACGCCGGGCGGTCGCCCCCCGGCGCGCTGATCGTCACCCGGATGCGCGATCCGGCCCGGAAGGCGTACGCGAAGGGCAGGATGGGCACACGCACCTCGACGAACCTACCGCGGGGCAGGTTGCGGGCGTCGCTGGCCAGGTAGGTCGGCACCGGGCTGATGGCCGTCGAGACGGCCGTGTTCAGCGCCCGGTCGCTGGCCCGCAGCACCCCCGACTGGATGAAGAGCTCCCTGCCGTCGGGCCGGACCTCCGAGATGGTCACCTGCAGGTCGGTGTCGAGCGCGGTGCTCTCCACCTCGAGGTTCATCGACG
>JAJZAC010000031.1 GCA_021799615.1 Actinomycetes bacterium | reverse complement strand
GTCCTCGCCAGCGTGAACCGGTCCAGGATCCGTGGAGACTCCATGCCGTGGAAGCGAGGATGGAGTCATGGACGTGAAGCAGGCAGCACAGAAGTGCTATCCGCCTGCGCGTGCTCACCAGCCCGATCGAACGTCCAAACGGGCCCAGCGACCGGCAGCCAATGTGGCAGCCAAGCGGGCCGACGCAGAGGGAACTCGAACGCGAGAGCCAGCGCCTGAAGCGCATTGTCGCCGACATGGTCGGTCGAGGCGACCTCCTCCAGGCCCAGCAACGCCTCGGGCACCGGGACACCTCGACCACCCTCCGCAACTGCGCCCACGCCTTGCCCTTGGACGACCAGTCGATCGCCGATGCCATCGACGAGATGCTCGGTGCTCAGACGCAGCCCATGAGTGAAGCGAGCTTCCTGTCGGAATGACGCCGGTCCTCTGGCGTACAGCTCCTGCCACCTGCTCGAGCGGGACCAGACCGGCCACATCGCACGGAATCTGAAGCCAGACACTATGATCGTAAAGATCAGATCAGCCACCCGAGGAACGTCGCCATGACGACAGCGCAGCTGGTGCGTGAATCACGGCGGGGCAGCGGCCTCACTCAGCGCGACCTGGCGTCCCGTTCCGGGATTTCCCAGTCCGCCGTGGCCGACATCGAACGTGCCGCGCACGACACGCGCGCTGGAGCGCTCAACCGCCTGGTGGGCGCCGCCGGCTATCAGCTGTTCGTGCTCCCCACCAGGGCCCACGCCGCGGCCGACTGGGCCGACGTCATCTACCAGGAACTCCGGTCGGGCCGTCGGAGCGAAGAGGTGGCCTTCCGTGCGCTGATCGGCCTCCACGACGACCTCGCCGCCGTGACGGCCCCGTTGAAGGTCGCCCTCTGCGTGGCTCCGCCGGGGCCGTGCGGTGACCGTCGCTTCGACGCCGCGATTGCGGCGGTCGTCGACCACCATCTCTCGACCGGCCGGCTTCCGGTGCCGACCTGGGTCCGGGATCCGTCGAGGACGTTGGACGTGCCATGGGTCGTGTCCCCGTACACCAGCCCCGACGCAGTGCCGAGGGCGTTCCGGCGGCACGGCGTCCACCTCGCTTCGTCCGAGCTGGCGAGCGTGTGACGTGCTGTTCTCACGGGAGGACGTCGATGAGGCGCTGCAGGCACTCGTCGACGAGCTGGGCGCCGCCGGAGTTCCGGCCACGATCGACGTCGTCGGTGGGGCAGCGGTGTCCCTCCAGGTCGAGCGTGAGGCCCTGACCCGGGACATTGACGCCTTCCACCCCGCGACGAGCGGGTTCACCGACGCGGTGGCGCGCGTCGGTGGCGCGCGCGGTTGGCCGGAAGGCTGGCTCAACGACGCCGTGACGATGTACGCCAGTCACTACGACACGGCGGACGACTGGGACGTCCGGATCGAAGGCGACGGAGTCGTCGTGCGCGTCGCTCGAGCCGAGCTCCTCCTGGCCATGAAGCTCCTCGCCGGACGGGGACGCCGTGATTCTGGGGACATCGACCGGCTGCTCGATGCCTGCGGCATCACCACGCTGGCCGCGGCACAGGGCGTGTTCGACCGGTACTACCCGAACGAGGCGATCGCCGACCCGGCGTGGCGCCAGCTGCAGGAGCGCTTCGACGGTCCCGGTGGACGGAGCTGAATCGCTCAGGCCTCGACGAGCGGGCATCGACGACTCGACGAGGACCTGGCGCGCCAACCTCGACTGGTCAGCTTCGCGTGAGTGCGTGAGAACCACGGTGAGAACCAAGCGGCCGGAAACCGTGGAAAGAGGGGAGAAGTACCGGTCAGTCGTGGTCTATGGGAATTGGATCCCGTCACCTCCCGGAGCTCCCAGTTCCGGCCACCGTCGGCGGTGGTGATCAGCGCGAGGATCTACCCTCGCTGTCCAGGCCGAACGCCCAGCGGCGCTCGTGGGTCGAGCACCAGGGGAACCCGGTCATGTGGGGGATGTCAGGGCGGTTCACATCCCAGCTCTCTGGAGCGTGGCCGGCTTGGAGGAGCCGCAACGTACCGCCAGCGCGAGGGCTCAGGGGGTCCAGACGACGCCGTCGGGTCGAGGTGCCTGGTACGCCCCGTCGTAGCCGCTGAGCATGATCACCTGGCTACCCGTCCACACCAGATCAGGGTTGTCGCGGGCGGTGGCCACGGCCGTCCCTGACGGTGGGGCATTCGAGGCCAGCGCTGGTGCAGACGCCACCGTCGCCCACGTGTTGGTTGCGGGATCGAAGGTGGCCGTCGAAGGCGAGAGGTCAGCTAGGCCTGAGGCCGAGACGGAGATGAGCCCACCGGAGACGAAGACCGTGCTGCCGGTCCACACGGCGGTGGCGTACGTGGTGGGTGGGAGCGCCGACCTCGCCATGGCGCGCCAGCGGTTGGTGGACGGGTCGTACATGGCGCCGGTGGCGAGCATCGTGCTGCCGCTGTTCCCGCCCCAGACGACGAGCTCCTTGCTGGTCCAGGCGAACGCGGCTCCGACCCCGAGAGGCGCCGGCGGTGCCGGGAGCGCCGTCCACCGATTGGTCGACGGGTCGTAGGCGGCGCCGTTTGCCATGGGGGCGGTCGAGCCGTTGGTGTTCGACCGCCACACCAGGAGCTTGGAACCGGTCCAGACGATGCCGGCCCCCCGGGGTGCTCCGCTGGTCAACGTGCTGGCCTCCGGCGCCGGCATGCCGGACGATGGCAGGACCTTCCACGTGTTGGACGTCGGGTTGTAGGACAGGAACGTCTCGTGCCCCGTCGCGTCGAACGACCACGCCAGTACGTCGCTACCGGTCCAGACCGCGCCGCCGACGGTGGCGACGAACGGCTGGGGCATGGCGGCGATCGCGTGCCACTGGTTCGTCGCCGGGTCGTACGCAGCGCCGTCGGTCAGGGGGCGGAACGGCGGACCACCATCGGCGCTACCGGTGCCGCCGAAGGCGATGACGTCATGGTCGGTCCACACCATGCCGGGGTCGTTGCGGGGCGAGAGAGGAGTGGATGCGGTCGCCTTCCACGTGTTCGTCGACGGCACGTAGGCGTCCAGCTGGACGTCACCGGCGCCGGCGCAGCAACCGTTGTGGTCGATCAGGACCTCGGTGCCGGTCCACACGGCGATGCTCCCCGGGGACTTCTGCCCGAGGGTGTCGGCGGCGATGAGCGACCACGAGGCTGGCGGCAGGGTCGTCGTGGTCGACGACGAGACCTTGGACGCACCGTTACCCGACGCTGAGCGTCCGCTGGCCGTTGGCGTCGAGCTGCACGCTGCAGCGAGTCCGGTGACGATGGCGAGCACCACCACCGACAACAGCCGGGCGCGAGCCCTGGGTGAACGATCGGACATGCTGATCCGCCTCCTTGGGTCGTCACCGATCGTCCCCACCGTGAAGACGCCATCGATCCCGCCGCGGGCGAGCATACGCAGGCGAAGTGGATGCGGCGGGTCGGCCGTCGGACGCGTCGGCGACCCGCTCGACACCCACGGGTACGGACCGCTGTTCCGGCAATTCGATCGCATCTTCACCGGTCGCGGTCGCCCACGTCGTCCGCGCCCACCGGGCGCTGCGTCCAGTGATCTGCGATGCTCGGGGAGGTGAAGGCGGTCCTGTGGCGGGTCGGGGCGAGACGCGCAGCCTGGATCCTCGTGCCCCTGTGGCTGTTCCTCGCGTTCGTGGGCGCGGTGGTGCCCACGCCGCCGCCATGGCTGCTCCTGTACGGGTTCTTCACCGCGTTCGGACTCTTCGCGGCAGCCGTCTCGACCGTGTCCGATCGACGGGTCGCGCTCCGTGCCGGCCGGGCCGACCCGCCGTGGCGAGGCCCCCTGGCCTTCACCCTGCCGGTCGAGACCCCGGTCGCCCCGGAGCGTGCCCTGGCCGTCGCCCGGCGAGCGGTGGTCATGGCGGGGGGGACGGACGTCGAGGCGGTCGAACCAGCCACCATCCTCGGGTGGATCGGGTCGTCGTGGACCAATGTGCCCAGCAGGCAGCAGTACCAGTTGGCCGTGGCCGTCATGGCGGGCGCCGACGGTGGCGTCCTGTTCATCTGCACTGCCCGGCCCCGGTTCGCCTCGGCGCTGCTGGGTGCAGGGCGGAGCCAGCGCTTGGCGGAGCTCCTGCAGTCGGCCGTCGTCAGCCTCGTCGACGACCAGGGGGACGGCGGGGAGGGCGCGCCCTGACGCCGGAGGAGTCGTGCCGCCGGAGTGCGCGCAGCGACGCACCGGGCTCGCCGCCCGCGTCGGCGGTATGCCGGTCCCTCACCCGCCCGGGACCGGGCGGGCCGACATGGTGATGAAGTCGCGGGCCCACCACGACTCGAAGAAGGTCCAGGGGCCCTGGACCGTGGTCGACAGGAGCTTGGTGCCGTTCGACGGCGCCGCGGGGACGCCGGCCGGCGGGTCGTAGGTGGCGAAGTCGGGCCAGGCGGGGTTGATGTCGAGCTGCATGGCCCGGACGGCCCCCGCCCGGACGAGGAGCTGGGCCAGCTGGAGCGGCGAGAGCCCGGGGCCGGCCACGTAGACGAGGGCCCCGTCGGCGGTGACCCCCACACCGGACCGCCACTGGTGCTCGATCCCCGGCACGGTCGCCGCGCACGAGGTCGCCCCGCACGTCGAACCCCACGCCTGCCAGTCGGGGCCGGCGGCCCCAGGTGTGGGCTGGCCTCCGGCGACGAGCGGGACCAGGTTCTGGCGGACGCTCCCCACGTCGGGGGCCATGGTCACGTCGGTCCCCCACGCCCCGACGTTCACGCCCCCGCCGGCGGTGATGACGAGAGACGCCGCGCCCTGGCGCAGGGGGACGACGGTGCGGCCTTCGGTGTAGTAGCCGCCACCGGCCACGTTCATGATGAACCCGCCGTTGAACGCGGCCACCAGCGACGCCGCCTGAGCCGGCTGGACCGGCGCCGTGTAGCGGTAGGGCCCGCCACCGGGGCTGCGCGATCCCGAGTACAGGCGGGCGCTCAGCAGGCGGGTGTCCATCCATGCGATCCCCGCGACCTGGGAGCCGCCCGGTGGGAGGAGCGTCGTCTCGTAGACGGCGGGGACCCCGCCGACGTCGCGGCCCGCCGCGTGCCAGATGCCCTGGCCCGACGCGGCCGAACCCAGTGGCACCAGGGCGGCCGGTGGCGTGAGGGGTGCGCTCCCGATCCCCGGCGCCGGGGGAGTGTGCGGCGCACCGGCCCGGGCGGTGGCGGCGGTGGGCACCGTGGCCCGGGCGGTGGTGGGCGGAGCGACGTGGCCCGGCGCTGTCGCAGCCGCGTTGGCGGCACATCCGGTCGTGGCGACGGCCACGGCGACGAGGGCGAGACGGCGCACCGGGCGTGCCGCGCGCCGGTGGGGGGGTGACATCGATCCCAGGTTACGGACGCCCGCCACCGATGGGTCCGCGCCCACGCGACCCGCTGCCGTCCCAAAGGTCGACCTGGCGGTCCGCGTCCCCTACGATGCCCCCCGGAGGGGCCAGGCAAAGGTGGAATCGATGTCCAGGCGCGGAACCCTCAAGGCGGCCCTGACCCTCTGCGGCCACGTCCTCGTCGTCGGCGCGCTGACGCTGGCAGCCGCGTCACCCGCGTTCGCGGCCAAGCCGGTCGGAGCCGGTCACGGGGGAGGCAACGGCGGCGGCGGCGGTGGTGGTGGTGGCGGCGTGCCCGGCTCGACCACGACCGGGTTCGACGTCTCCTACCCGCAGTGCGGGACCAGCCTGCCGACCCCGATCGCCTTCGGGATCGTGGGTGTGGACGACGGGTTGGCGAACGACCTCAACCCCTGCCTCGGTCCGTCGTCCGCGTACCCCAGCTACACGCAGAGCGAGCTCTACTGGGCCGTGGCCACCGCTGTCGGCGGCACCAGTCAGCCCGATGCGTCGCTCTACGTCAACACGGCCGACCCGGGGAACCTCTACAACGGTTCCCCCATCGCCGACTGGCCCACGTCGTCGTCCGCCGCCGACCCCTACGGGGCGTGCACCACGACCACGATCCGCTCGCGCGGGCACGACTACACCGTGGGCCAGGATTCGCAGGCGTGTGCGTGGCAGTACGGCGACGACAAGGCGACCGCCGACGCCGCCTGGTTGACCGGAGCGGCGAACGCCATCGACGGGCAGTCCCCACCCCTGACCGTGTCGTCGTCGCCGTCCAACTACCCGTGGTGGCTCGACGTCGAGACGGGCAACACGTGGCAGAGCGACCTGGGCATGAACGTGGCCGACCTCCAGGGGATGGTGGCCGGGCTGCAGGCGGCGGGCGTCACGACCGTCGGTGTGTACTCGACGTCGTCGCAGTGGGGCTCGATCACCGGCGGGACGTCGTCGTCATCGGGATCGCTGTACGGGCTCCCCGACTGGATCCCGGGTGCCACGTCGCTGACGGGCGCCCAGGCCAACTGCGGCCTGCCGTCCTTCACCGAGGGGAGCGTGACCGTCACCCAGTGGACGGGGACCGTCGACAACGACCTGGCCTGCTGACCGCCCGGGCCGGCCGGCTCCTCCCGCCGGCACGGGGCACGGTCGGTACGATGACCGCGATGCCGGAACCGGGCCGCCGAACCCAGCAGGAGCGCAAGGCGGCGACCCGGGCGGCGCTGCTCGAGGCCGCACTGTCGTGCCTCATGGACCGGGGCTACGCCCGCTTCACCACCACGGAGGTGGCCCACCGGGCGGGCACGAGCCAGGGTTCGGTGTTCAAGCACTTCCCGTCGAAGTCCGTGCTCCTGGCCGCGACGATCGAGTACCTCTTCGACGGCCTGCGGTCCAGCTTCTCGGCCGCCTTTGCGTCCGTGCCCGCCGGGGAGCGGACGGTGGCCCGTGCACTCGACCTGCTGTGGGAGCAGATGCTGGACGAGCGCCTGGGCGCCGCCTACGACCTCTACGGCGCGGCCTGGACCGACCGGGACCTGCGGGCCGCGCTCGAACCGGTCATGTCGGCCCACATCGACCGGCTGGTCGACCTGGCCCGGTCGGTCGGGGAGGGGGCCGGCCTGGAACTGGCCGGCGAGTCGTTCGAGGCGTTGGCCGGGGTGGCCATCCTCGGCCTGCAGGGGCTGCGCCTGAACCAGATGGTGCGCCCCGACCCCGACGAGGTGGCAGACACCCTTCGGGTCCTGCGCCGCCTGATCGAGGTTGGGGCGGCACCCGCGCCCCCGGGTAGAAAGTGACTACTTGCTCACTAAGCAGTACCCTGCGGCAATGGCACGGGGGGACCGGGAGGTGACGACCGCTGGTGGACGGTCACGCAGCCTCGCGGGCCCCGGCCTGCATCTGGTGGCCGGCACAACCGGCACGGCCGGCACGCGATCGGGACCCGGCCGGAACCACCGGCCGGGCGGAGGGAGAGGAAGCGCCCCATGCAGCTGACAAAGGCCACGTCGTACGCCATCGCCGTCCCCCCGCCCCACCATGGCGGGTTCGCCTGGTACTTCGTCCGCCTCGAGACGGACTCCGGGCTCGTCGGCTGGGGGGAGACCGCGGTGCTCACCGCCCTCATGGGACACGAGCGCGCCTTCCACGACCTCATCGAGAGCATGTTCAACCGGTACCTGGTGGGCAGGGACCCGATGAACCGCGATCCCCTCAACAAGCAGATGTACGCCGGGCTCTCCTACCACCACAACGACTACCTCGCCGCCGGCATCATCAGCGCGTTCGACATCGCCATGTGGGACATCTGCGGCAAGGCGTTCGGCGTGCCGGTGGCCGACCTCCTCGGCGGCCGCCACCGTGAGCGCATCCGCACCTACACCTACATCTACGACCTGGGGACCGAGCACGGCCTGCTCGGCTCGATCGCCAACTGGGTTGGCAACCCGAAGCGCCTGGGCGAGCTCGCCCGCATGCTGGTCGACGAGGGATTCACCGGGCTGAAGCTCGACCCGCTCGACTACCTCCCCCCCGGCTCGGTCCCCCTCCAGCCGTGGGAGATCCCACCGGCCCAGTACGACCGGGCCGAGCGGTGCATCGAGGCCATCCGCGACGCCATCGGCACCGAGGCCGACATCTGCATCGGCACCCACGGCCAGACCACGCCCTCGGTGGCCCGGCGACTGGCCCGCCGCCTGGAGAAGTACGACCCGCTGTGGCTGGAGGAGCCCTGCCCGCCGGAGAACTTCGAGGAGATGGGGAGGATCGCGCAGTCGACCTCCATCCCCATCGCCACCGGCGAACGCCTGGCCTACGTGCACGACTTCCAGAAGCTGTTCGCCGCCGGTGCGTGCGCGTTCGCCCAGCCCGACCTGGGCTCGTGTGGCGGGATCACCGCAGCCAAGCAGATCGCCGGCATGGCCGAGGCCTACTACGTGCTCATGGCCCCCCACATCTGGGGTGGTCCGGTCATCACCGCCGCCGCCCTCCAGCTCGACGCGGCCACGCCCAACTTCCTCATCCAGGAGAGCATCCACACCTCCCACGGGTTCTTCGACGAGATCGTGAAGGAGCCGTTCCGCTGGGAGGACGGCGACCTGATCATCGACGACCGGCCGGGCATCGGCATCGAGCTCGACGAGGAGCGGCTGGCCGCCTACGCCATCTGACAGCGTCGGCCCGCGCCACGCGAGCCCACCGCGGGAGGTGGCCGTGGAGCGGCACCACCCCGGACCGGACATCGGGCAGGGCGGCACGGCCGGGCAGGGCGGCAGATCACCGAGCGGGCGATACCCGACCGAGCTGGGGATCGGTCCCGGCGCCGGCGCCGAAGACGTCGAACGGCGGTTCGTGGCCGCCACCGTTCCCGCCACCGGCGGCTCGGCGGGCCGGGATCAGTGGTCGTTGGCGCAGTCGACGCAGCGCAGGTTGACCGGGTCGGCCAGCTGCCGGCGGTCCTTCACCAAGAAGCACGACCGGCACACGAATTCGTCGGCGCCCCGCGGCCGGAACTCGTCGGTGGTGGTGGCGAGCAGTGTCGGGGCCTCTCCCACGTCGTCCGCGTCGAGGTCCACCTCCTCCTCGGCGGGCACGGCCCCCATGCGTTCCTTGAGGATCACGTCGAGATCCGCCTCGGTCTCCTCGGCATCCTCCTCCTCGTCCGGCTCGTCGGCCTCGCCCACGACGGGAGCAGTTCGTCCGGCGGTGGGTGCCTCCGCCCCAGCCGTTTCGGCGGCGGTCCCCGCGTCGAGTTCCTCGTCGAGCTCCTCCTCGGCGAGCTCCTCGTCCTCGATGGCGAGCTCGGCCACCTCCTCGTCCTCGTCGAGCTCGTCCTCCGCGGGTTCCTCGTCGCCGAGGACCACCTCGAAGACGGCGCTCGCCTCGGGCTCCTCGTCCTCGTCGGGGCCTACGTCGCCCCCGTGTAGCAGTGCCTCGGTGTTCGTCGTCATCGGTGCTCCCTCCAGGGTGTGCCGACTTCAGGGTAGGCGGGCACCGCCTGGCCCCGGTCGCCCGTCAGCCCACCAGGCGGAGCGTCGGGATCAGGTGGCCGGTGAACCAGTCGCGGGCCGCCTCGGCGGCGACGGCCAACGTGCCCGGCTCCTCGAAGAGGTGGGTGGCCCCGGGAACGACCACCAGTCGGACCTCGCACCGCATCTCCGCCGCCGCCTGCCGGTTCAGCTCCAGGACCACGTCGTCGTGGCCCCCGACGATCAGCAGCGTGGGCGCGGTGACCTCGGCCAGCCGCGGACCGGCGAGGTCGGGCCGGCCTCCCCGTGAGACGACGGCGGCCACGTCGGCGTCCGGCCGTGCGGCCGCCACCAGCGCCGCACCGGCCCCGGTGCTCGCCCCGAAGTAGCCGACCGGCAGGCCACCCACCTCCGCCTGTGCGCGGAGCCAGCGGGTGGCGCCCACCAGGCGCCCGGCGAGCAGGTCGATGTCGAAGACGTTCGATCGGTCGGGCTCCTCGTCCCTGGTGAGCAGGTCGAACAGGAGCGTCCCCAGGCCGGCCCGGTTGAGCACCTCGGCGACGGCGCGGTTGCGGATGCTGAACCGGCTGCTCCCGCTGCCGTGGGCGAAGACGACCATGCCGGTGGCGCCGGGCGGGAGCGTCAGGTGGCCGCCGAGCGCCACGGGTCCGGCGAGCACCACGACGTCGCGACCGGCAGGCGGAGGATCGCTGCCCTCGGAGTCCGGGTTGGCGGTCTGGGCCGCGGCCAGGATGGCGGTGACCTCGTCGTCGGTGAGCTGCGAGAAGTCCTCGTAGAACTGGCCGATGGCGACGAAGGCGTCGGGTGTCACCACGCTCACGCACTCGTCGGCGTCGTCCCCGATCCTGCGTTCCCAGCCGTGGGGTGCCACCGGTACGGCGAGCACCACCCGGGCTGCCCCCATCGCCCGGGCCACCTGGCATGCCGCCCTGGCCGTCGACCCGGTGGCCAGCCCGTCGTCCACCACCACGGCCGTGCGTCCGGCCAGGTGGACCGGTGGACGGCCACCCCGGAAGCGTGATGCCCGCCGGTACAGCTCCGCCCGCTCGCGTTCTTCGACCTCCGCCATCACCTCGTCCGCCACGCCGAGCACCCCGACCACCTCGTCGTTGACGACACGGACGCCGCCCTCGCCGATGGCACCCATGGCCAGCTCGGGCTGGAACGGCACGCCGAGCTTGCGCACGACGATGACGTCGAACGGGGCGCCGAGCGCCCTGGCCACCTCGGCGGCTACCGGCACTCCCCCCCGGGGCAGGCCCAGGACGACGACATGCTCACCTCGCAGGTGGCCCAGTTTCGCACCGAGACGCCGCCCAGCCTCGGTCCGGTCCGCGAATTCCATGGCGACCTCCTCCCGCACCTCCACCTTCGTCCACCGGGACCTCGGGACGCCAGGGTCGATGGTCCCCGCCTCGGCGGGCTCTGGTCCCGGGGCCCGCCCCGATCGCCGCGACCACCACCCTGACCGCGCTCCCGGTCCCGGTGGGCGGGGCCGGCCCTCGGGAGGCGGGCCGGTGAGGGGGTGGGAGCGCTCCCGGCTAGTGGACCGTCGCCGTCACCCCGGCCAGCGCGGCGGTGGCCATCCGCCGGAGGAGCGCCGCCATGGCGGTGCGGTCGAGCCGGGCGCTGTGGGGCGTGGAGTTGATCAAGCCGAAGGCGGCGTGGGCGGCGGCCCTGGCCGTGGCGTCGTCCACCGACGGGTGTCGGGCCTGGATGGCTCCCACCCAGATCTCGACGTACGCGCGCTGGAGCCTGCGGACCGTCCGCTGCTGGGGACCGGCCAGGCTGGCCAGGTCGCGGCTCTGCACCGTGATCAGCGCCGGGTTCTCGAGGGCGAACGAGACGTGCCACTCGACCAGTGCCGCCAGTGCCGCCCCCGGGTCGGCGGCCGCCTCGACCCGGGCCTGGCCACCGGCCAACAGGGAGCGGCTGATGCCGACCAGGAGGGCGGCCAGGACAGCGTCCTTGCTGCGGAAGTACCGGTAGAGGGCGGGTCCGGTGACGCCGAGCGCGGAGCCGAGGTCGTCGATCGAGACGCCGTGGTACCCGCGGTCGGCGAACAGCGGTGCGGCCACGTCGAGGATCTGGTCGCGCCGCGACCCGCCGCCGTCGTGGGTGGTGGGGGAGCTGGCGGCCGGCTTGCGGTCGGCGCGGGGCACCCGCGCATCGTAGATGGTGGACGTCGCCGTGAACGATCGCTAACATGCGTCCTGTTGTTAACGATCGTTAACAGGGGCCGTACCCCCGGTCGGCTCCCGTGGCCGACTCGGATGACGTCCCGGGAGACGGCGCGGGTGGCGGCGCGGACCGGGGTGGTAGGACGGGTGACAGGAGGGAGGGACGATGACCGACGGCGACGGGTACCCGGTGCTGGCGTGCACCGCGCCCACCCACGGCGAGGTGTTCGACCGCAACGCCGCCGCCCACGCCGAGCTCGGCGCGGAGCTGTCGGACCGGCTCGAGCGGGCCCGGGCCGGCGGCCCCGAAGAGGCCCGCCGGCGCCACCAGGCGAGGGGCAAGCTCCTGCCCCGGGCCCGGATCGACCGCCTCCTCGATCCTGGCTCGCCCTTCCTCGAGCTCTCGACGCTGGCCGCCACCGGCATGTACGGGGACGAGGCGCCGTCGGCCGGCATCATCACCGGCGTCGGTCGGGTGGCCGCGCGGGTGTGCATGGTCGTCGCCAACGACGCCACCGTGAAGGGCGGGAGCTACTACCCGATGACGGTGAAGAAGCACCTCCGGGCCCAGGAGGTCGCACTGGCCAACCGCCTCCCCTGCGTTTACCTGGTCGACTCCGGGGGCGCCAACCTCCCCCGCCAGGACGAGGTGTTCCCCGACCGGGACCACTTCGGGCGCATCTTCTACAACCAGGCCACCATGTCGGCCCAGGGCATCCCCCAGCTGGCCGCCGTGCTCGGGTCGTGCACGGCCGGAGGCGCCTACGTGCCGGCCATGAGCGACGAGGCGGTCATCGTGGCGAACCAGGGGACCATCTTCCTCGGCGGTCCCCCGTTGGTGAAGGCGGCGACCGGCGAAGTGGTCACCGCCGAGGAGCTCGGCGGGGGGGACGTCCACGCCCGCGTCTCCGGGGTCACCGACCACCTGGCCGCCGACGACGCCCACGCGCTGGCCACCCTCCGCTCGATCGTGGCCACCCTGCCGCCCGGCGGCCCCGCTCCGTGGGCGGTGACGGAGCCGGAGGAGCCGGAGGCCGACCCCGGCGAGCTCACCGGGGTCGTCCCCGTCGACAGCCGCACCCCCTACGACGTCCACGAGGTGATCGCCCGGATCGTCGACGGCAGCCGGTTCCTCGAGTTCAAGGCCGAGTACGGCCGCACCCTCGTCACCGGCTTCGCCCGCATCGCCGGCCACCCGGTCGGCATCGTGGCCAACCAGGGCGTGCTCTTCAGCGAGTCCGCCCTGAAGGGCGCCCATTTCGTCGAGCTGTGCGACCAGCGGTCGGTCCCGCTGGTGTTCCTGCAGAACATCAGCGGGTTCATGGTGGGCCGTGAGTACGAGGCCGGCGGGATCGCCAAGCACGGGGCCAAGATGGTCACCGCCGTGGCCTGCGCCCGGGTTCCGAAGTTCACCGTCGTCATCGGGGGCTCGTTCGGGGCCGGGAACTACTCCATGTGCGGGCGCGCCTACGCGCCCCGGTTCCTCTGGATGTGGCCCAACGCCCGCATCTCGGTCATGGGCGGCGAGCAGGCGGCGTCGGTGCTGGCCACCATCCGCAGGGACCAGCTCGAGGCGTCGGGCCAGGAATGGCCGGCCGAGGAGGAGGAGGCGTTCAAGTCGCCCATCCGCGACCAGTACGAGACCCAGGGGAACCCCTACTACGCCACGGCCCGGCTGTGGGACGACGGCATCATCCACCCGGCCGACACGCGCACCGTGCTGGCCCTCGGCCTCTCCGCCGCCGCGCACGCCCCCCTCGCTCCCGTGTCCTACGGCACCTTCCGGATGTAGCGATGGCCTTCCCCTTCTCCACCGTCCTCGTGGCCAACCGGGGCGAGATCGCCGTGCGCATCATGCGCACGTTGCGGGGTCTCGGGCTGCGGTCGGTGGCCGTCTACAGCGACGCCGACGCCCGTGCCCGCCACGTGGCGGAGGCCGACGAGGCCCTGCGCATCGGCCCCGGCCCCGCCCTGTCGAGCTACCTCGACGCCGCCGCCCTGATCGCCGCGGCGGAACGGAGCGGCGCCGAGGCCGTGCACCCCGGCTACGGGTTCCTCTCCGAGGACGCCGCCTTCGCCCGGGCGTGCGTCGGCGCCGGCCTGGTGTTCATCGGCCCCCCGCCCGGTGCCGTCGAGCTGATGGGGGACAAGATCCGGGCCAAGCAGGCGGTGGCGGCGGCCGGCGTTCCCGTCGTCCCCGGCCGGGCCGAACCGGGCATGACCGACGGCGAATTGGCCGAGGCGGCCCACGAGGTGGGGTTCCCCGTCCTCGTCAAGCCCTCGGCGGGTGGCGGCGGCAAGGGCATGCACCTCGTGCGCGACGGCGCCGGGCTGGCCGACGCCATCGCCACGGCGCGCCGCGAGGCGACCAGCGCCTTCGGCAACGGCGACCTGCTGGTCGAGCGGTGGATCGAGCGGCCCCGCCACGTCGAGATCCAGGTCTTCGCCGACGCCCATGGCGCCGTGGTCCACCTGGGCGAGCGCGAGTGCAGCCTGCAGCGCCGCCACCAGAAGATCGTGGAGGAGGCACCGTCACCCCTGCTCGACCCGGCCACCCGGGCGGTCATGGGCCGGCACGCCGTCGAGGTGGCCCGCCGCTGCGGCTACGTGGGCGCCGGCACCGTGGAATTCGTCGTGCCGGGGGACAGCCCGGCGGACCACTACTTCCTCGAGATGAACACCCGCCTGCAGGTCGAGCACCCGGTGACCGAACTGGTCACGGGGATGGACCTGGTCGAGCTCCAGCTCCGGGTGGCCGCCGGGGAGCACCTGCCCCTCAGGCAGGAGGACGTCGTCCTCGACGGCCACGCCATCGAGGCCCGCGTCTACGCCGAGGACCCGGACCGGGGCTTCCTCCCCACCGGCGGCCCCGTGCTGGTGGCTGTCGAGCCGGCGCTCCCGCACGTCCGGGTCGACTCGGGCCTGCGTGCGGGATCGGTGGTGAGCACGCTCTACGATCCGCTCCTGGCCAAGGTGGTGGCGTGGGGCCCCGACCGCGGCACGGCCCTGCGCCGGCTCCGGCGGGCCCTCGGCGGGACCACCGTGCTCGGGTTCGCCACCAACACCGCCTTCCTCGCCGACCTGCTGGCCCACCCCGACGTCGTGGCCGGCCGCCTCGACACCGGGCTGGTGGACCGCCTGGCGGAGGAGGCGCGGCCTACCGCCACACCGCCTCCCGCCCACGTGGCGGTGGCGGCGGCCCTGTCCCTCGCCGCCTGGCGCGCACCCGCCCTCCGGCCCGCCGACCGCTGGCGCGTCGACGACGGGTGGCGGCCCGGCGGCCGGGCGTGGATCGAGGACCGGTTCGCCGTGGCCGGCGGCGACGTGTCCGTGCGCCGTCGGGCCGCCACCGGCGCCTGGGACGTGGAGGTCGAGCTCGGGGGCGACGGGGTCACCACGTTCGCCGGGGTGGTGGCGGAGGCGGCCGGGCCCGAGCTCACCCTCACCCTGGGGGACCGGACCCTCGCCTACCACCGGGCGGTGGACGGGACCACGGTGTGGATCGGGTGGCAGGGCGGTGCGTGGGCCTTCCGGCGCGAGGAGCCTGCCGGCCCCGGGCGCGGGCCGGAGGCGGCCGCTGCCGGTGAGGCGGTGCGCAGCCCGATGCCCGGGACGGTGGTGGCCGTCCACGTGGCGGCGGGCGACCGGGTCGGTGCCGGCCAGGCGCTGGTCGTGGTGGAGGCGATGAAGATGGAGCACACCCTGGTCGCTCCCCACGACGGCGTCGTCGGCCGCGTACCGGCCGAGGTCGGCCGTCAGGTCGCCCTCGACGAGCTGCTGGTCAGCGTGGACGCCGGAGCGCAACCGTGATCCCCGGCCAGCACCCCGTGCCGCTCGGAGGACTCCCCGGACGGGTGACCGTCTACGAGGTCGGGCCCCGCGACGGTCTCCAGAACGAGCCGGTCGCCATCCCCGCCGCCGTCAAGGTGGAACTGGTCAGGCGCCTGGCCGCGGCCGGTCTCGGCGCGATCGAGGCGACCAGCTTCGTCCGTCCCGAGTGGGTGCCCCAGCTGGCCGACGCCGACGAGGTGATCGCCGCCCTGCCGCCCGGGCTGCGCGCCGAGGTCACCGTGCTGGTGCCCAACGTCCGGGGGCTGGAGCGCGCCCTGGCCGCCGGCATCGGGCGCGTGGCCGTCTTCGCCAGCGCCACTGAGTCGTTCGCGGCGCGCAACCTCAACCGGACGGTGGACGAGTCCCTGGCCATGTTCGCGCCGGTGGTGGCGCGGGCGACCGGCGCCGGCCTGACGGTGCGCGGGTACCTGTCGATGTGCTTCGGCGATCCGTGGGAGGGGCCGGTGCCCGTCTCCAGCGTCGTCTCGGTGGCGGGGCGCCTCCTCGAGATGGGCTGTTCCGAGCTCAGCCTGGGCGACACCATCGGCGTGGCCACCCCCGGCCAGGTGGTGGAGGTCCTCGACGCGCTGGTGGGTGCCGGGGTCGGCATCGGGCAGGTGGCGGTCCACTTCCACGACACCTACGGCCAGGCGCTGGCCAACACGCTGGCCGCCCTCCAGCGGGGCGTGACGACGGTCGACGCCAGCGCCGGCGGCCTGGGCGGCTGCCCCTACGCGCGCAGCGCCACGGGCAACCTGGCCACCGAGGACCTGGTCTGGCAGCTGCACGGGCTGGGCATCGAGACGGGGATCGACCTGGACGCATTGGTGGCCACCAGTACCTGGCTCGCCGGCCACCTCGGGCGGCCCAGCCCGTCCCGGGTGGTCCGGGCGCTGGCGGGGACGGCAGACGACCACGAGGAGGAGGGCACATCATGACCATCTCGACCCATCTGCACCTGAGCGACGAGCACGAGGCCCTGCGGGCCACCGTCGAACGGTTCGCCCGGACGGAGGTGGCCCCGGTCATCGGCGACTTCTACGAGCGCGAGGCGTTCCCCTACGGCCTGGTGGCCCGCATGGGCGAGATGGGCCTCTTCGGTCTGCCGTTCCCCGAGGAGCACGGCGGGATGGGCGGCGACTACCTGGCGTTCTGCCTGGCCCTCGAGGAACTGGCCCGGGTCGACTCGTCGGTGGCCATCACCCTCGAGGCCGGCGTGGGTCTCGGGGCCATGCCCATCTACCGGTTCGGCAACGACGCCCAGCGGGCCGAGTGGCTCCCGCACCTGTGCGCGGGGACGATGCTCGGCGCCTTCGGTCTCACCGAGCCGGGCGGCGGGACCGACGCCGGGGCCACCCGGACGACGGCCCGCCGCGACGGGGGCGAGTGGGTCGTGAACGGCACCAAGTCGTTCATCACCAACTCGGGCACCGACATCACCGGTCTGGTGACCGTCACCGCCGTGACCAGCGAGCCGGGCGAGCGGCGGGCCATCTCGGCGATCATCGTCCCGGCCGGGACCCCGGGGTTCACGGCGTCGAAGAAGTACTCCAAGGTGGGGTGGTCGGCATCCGACACCCGCGAGCTCTCCTTCGTCGACTGCCGGGTGCCCGAGGCGAACCTCCTGGGGGAGGAGGGGCGGGGCTACGCGCAGTTCCTGCGCATCCTGGACGAGGGTCGGATCGCCATCGCCGCGCTGTCGGTGGGCCTGGCCCAGGGGTGTGTCGACGAATGCGTCCGCTACGTCGCCGAGCGCGAGACGTTCGGGCGGCCCATCGGCTCGTACCAGGCCGTCCAGTTCAAGGTGGCCGACATGGAGGCACGTGCCCACACCGCCCGCCTCGCCTACTACGACGCCGCCGCCCGCCTGCTGCGAGGGCTCCCCTTCAAGAAGGAGGCGGCCATCGCCAAGCTCGTCGCCTCCGAGGCGGCCATGGCCAACGCCCGCGAGGCGACGCAGGTCTTCGGCGGGTACGGCTTCATGAACGAGACGCCCGTCGGGCGCTTCTACCGAGATGCCAAGATCCTCGAGATCGGGGAGGGGACCTCGGAGGTGCAACGCATGGTCATCGCCCGCGAGCTCGGGATCGGAACGGAGAGGTAAGGACATGGACAAGATCGTCGAGACCGCCGCGGAGGCGGTCGCCGACATTCCTGACGGCGCCACCCTGGCCGTCGGCGGCTTCGGGCTGTGCGGGATCCCCACCGACCTGATCATGGCCCTGCTGGCCGCCGGCACCACCGATCTCCGGGTGGTCTCCAACAACTGCGGGGTGGACGACTGGGGTCTCGGCCTGCTCCTCGGCGCCGGCCGGATCTCCCGGATGACCAGTTCGTACGTGGGGGAGAACAAGGAGTTCGCACGCCAGTTCCTGAGCGGTGAGCTCGAGGTCGAGCTGATCCCGCAGGGCACGCTGGCCGAGCGGCTGCGGGCCGGCGGGTGCGGGATCCCCGCCTTCTACACCCCGGCGGGCGCCGGCACCCCGGTGGGCGACGGCGGGCTCCCCTGGCGGTACCGGCCCGACGGTTCGGTCGCCGTCGCCTCGCCACCGAAGGAGGTCCGGCGCTTCGGCGACCGGGACTACCTGCTGGAGGAGGCCATCGTCACCGACTTCGCCGTCGTCAGGGCGACCCGGGGCGACCCCGAGGGCAACCTCGTCTTCCACTCGTCGACCCGGAACTTCAACCCGCTGTGCGCCATGGCGGGGCGGGTGACCATCGCCGAGGTGGAGACGGTCGTGGGCCTGGGTGAGCTGGATCCCGACGAGGTGCACCTGCCCGGGGTGTTCGTGCAGCGGGTGGTGCGGGCCGACCCGGACGTCCCCAAGCGGATCGAGAAGCGAACGGTGAGCGCCGGGACCGGAGGAGCGGAGCGATGACCTTGACCCGAGAACAGCTGGCGGCACGCGTCGCGGCGGAGCTCCCCGACGGGGCCTACGTCAACCTGGGCATCGGCATGCCGACGCTGGTGCCCAACCACCTCCCCCCGGGGGTGCGGGTCGTCCTCCAGAGCGAGAACGGGATCCTCGGCGTGGGCCCCTACCCGAGCGACGACGCCTGCGACCCCGACCTGATCAACGCCGGCAAGGAGACGGTCACCACCCTCCCCGGCGCGTCGTTCTTCGACTCGGCCCTGTCCTTCGGGATGATCCGGGGCGGCCACATCGACGCCGCCGTGCTCGGCGCCATGCAGGTGTCGGCGGCCGGCGACCTGGCCAACTGGATGATCCCCGGGAAGATGGTGAAGGGCATGGGCGGGGCCATGGACCTGGTCCACGGGGCCAAGCGGGTCATCGTGATGATGGAGCATGTCGCCCGCGACGGCACCGCCAAGATCGTGCCCGAGTGCACCCTGCCCCTCACCGGGCGCGGCGTCGTGGACCGGATCATCACCGACCTGGCCGTGATCGACGTGCGGCAGGGCGGCCTGTGGCTCACCGAGCTGGCCCCCGGTGTCGACGTGGCGACCGTGGTGGCGGCCACCGGGGCACCGCTCAACCTCGACGGGCACCTCGCCTGACCCTCGGCGGGAGCCCGATCGTCGAGCTGACCGTCCGACCCCCGGCGCGACGGAGCCGGCGCCCTCCGGCGCCGGCTCCGTGCCGTGTCGGCGGCTGCGCGCCACCGCTCGCGTGGGGCAGTCAGCTCACTTGGGCTGCATCTTGATGCCGCCGTCGACCCGGACGGTCTGGGCGTTCACGTAGCTGTTGGTGACCAGCTCGACCACCATCGAGGCGAGCTCGTCCGACGTGCCGAGGCGCTTGGGGAAGAGCACCCCCTGTTCGAGGTTGGCCTTGAACGCCTCGGATGCCTCGCCCTCGCCGTAGATGGGGGTGTCGATGAGGCCGGGGGCGACGGTGTTCACCCGGATGCCGACGACCGAGAGGTCACGGGCGATGGGCAGGGTCATGCCCACCACGCCGCCCTTCGACGCCGAGTACGCGTCCTGGCCGATCTGGCCCTCGAACGCGGCCACCGAGGCCATGTTGACGATGGCGCCCCGCTCCCCGTCGGCCAGGGGCTCGGTGGTGCTCATGGCGGTGGCCGCCAGGCGGATGCAGTTGAACGTGCCCACCAGGTTGATCTCGATCACCTTGCGGAACAGGTCGAGGTTGTGGGCCGACTCGTAGGTGCCGTCCTTGCCGATGACCCGCCCGACCCAGCCGATGCCGGCCGAGTTGACCAGCACCCGCAGCGGGCCCATGTCCTTGGCCAGCTCGATGGCGGCGATGACGTCGTCGGGGCTGGTCACGTCGACGTGGGCGAACGCCCCGCCGATCTGGTCGGCGACGGCCTTCCCCTTGTCGTCCTGCAGGTCGGCGACGACGACCTTGGCGCCGCGGGCGGCGAGCAGGCGGGCCGAGGCCTCGCCGATGCCCGAGGCACCGCCGGTGACGATGGCAGATACTCCGTTGATGTCCATGCCGGCATCCTAGAGTCGCGGTGCCGGCGGACGCATACCGGCGGTAGGGAGGTGGGGACCGACGGCCGGCCACCCGGGGCGTGTCAGGCCTGGAGCCGCTCCCGCAACCCCGACGCCCGCATGACCGGCCGGCCGATCGCCGCCACCAGGGCCGCTCGGCTGGCCACCACCGTCACCCGCTCGCTGGCTCTGGTGACGGCCGTGTAGAGGAGCTCCCGGCTGAGGATGGGCGAGGTCGCCGCCGGCAGCGAGACGACGACGTGAGGGAACTCCGATCCCTGGCTCTTGTGGATGGTCATGGCCCACCACGTCTCGACCCGGTCCAGCTTCGACGTGGGCACGAACCGGGGCCCGGCGGCCCCGGGGAAGGCGACCGCCACCCCGTCCCCCTGGCGGACCACGAGGCCGGTGTCGCCGTTGTCGAGCCGGTTGGGGTGGTCGTTCGCCGTGACCATCACCGGCCGCCCCACGTACCACCGGGTGCCCGTGCGGAGGCCCGGCACCCGGTCGGCGAGCGCGTCCTCGATCCGCCGACCCCACGCCAGCATGCCGGCGGGGCCCTGCCTGGTGGCAGCCAGGACCTTGACCTGTCGCATGGCCGCGAGCCCGCGTGCGACCTCGTCATCCCGGGCCGCCTCGACGACGGCGGCTCCGGCCGCGATCACCTCGTCGACCAGCGCCACCAGGGCGTCGTCTGATCCGTCGATCCAGGTGACGCCGCGCCGTTCCGGGTCGCTCAGCAGGTCGAGGGCCCTGGCCGCGTCCCCGGCACGCACCGCGCCGGCCAGGGCGGCGATGTCCGACTCCGCACCGAACCGGTAGGAGCGGTCGAGCACGGTGACCCGGCCGGCCAGCGGGCCCGCACCGGTGTCCGCACCCATGCTCCCGCCGGTGCCGGCTGCCACCACGTCGGCCAGCACCGAACCGGCCTCGATGCTGGTCAGCTGGAACGGATCGCCCACCAGGACCAGGCGGGCGCCGGGACGCAGGGCGCCGAGCAGCGTGGCCATCAGCGGCAGCGACACCATCGAGGTCTCGTCCACCACCACCAGGTCGTAGGCGAGCGGGTTCTCCGGGCCGTGCCGGAAGGACCCGCCGGGTCGGGCGCCGAGCAGCCGATGGAGGGTGAGGGCCGGCTGGTCGGCGAGTGCGGTGGCCACCGCCGGCCCCAGCGTGCCCCCGACCCCGTCGCCAGCCAGCGCCAGGTGGACCGCCTCGGTCATGCGGGAGGCGGCCTTTCCGGTGGGGGCGGCCAGCGCGATGCGGAGCCGCTCCCCTCGGCGGTCGGCCACCTCCAACGCGGCGGCGAGGAGACTGGCCACCGTCCGGGTCTTGCCGGTTCCCGGGCCGCCGGCGATCACCGCGAGGTTCCCGGACAGCGCGACCCGGGCCGCCTGACGTTGCAGGTCCGGTGCGGAGGGATCGTCGGGACCGACGACGGCGTCGAGGGCGGCCTCGAGTGCGTCGCCGGTGCCGGAGGCGGCGGCAGGGCCGCGGGCCGCCCGTTCCCGAAGCCGGTCGGCCACCAGCAGCTCGTCGGCGAAGTACCGCTGGAGGTAGACCCGCTGTCCGTCGAGCACCAGCGGACGGAGCGGTGCCGCGAGCGCATGTCGGGCGTCAGCCGTGATGGGCGACCGCGCCAAGGTCGCCGCCCACCCCTCCACCCCGGGCCACGGCAGCGCGTCCGCCAGATCGCCGTCCTCGTCGGCGATCAGGCGGTGGGCGTCGCCCAGGTCGACGCAGACGTGGCCGAGCCTCGGCCCCCGGGCGGCGACGGCCAGGCCCAGCAGTGCCTCGTCCTCGAGCCCCGGGATGTTGCGGGCGAAGGCGGCACACAGCTGGAGCTCGCCGGCGCCGAAGACGCCAGCGTCGGCGAACGGCGCCAGGAGCTCCAGTCCCGGGGGCACGGCGGCACCGGTCATCGGATCCTCCCGGTCGGGGGGTGGCCGTCGAGCAGCTCGCTCAGGTCGCTCACGAGGACCGCCGGCACCTGCCAGCCGAAGACACCGTCGGGGTGGCCGTTGCGGACGGGCGTGCCCGGTCCGGCCATCCCCCGGACGAACAGGTAGGCGGCACCGCCCAGATGTCGCCGGGGGTCGTAGCCGGGCAGCCGCCATCGCAGGTACCGGTGGAGGGCGACCAGGTACAGGAGGGCCTGGAGCGGGTAGTGGTGCGCCGCCATGGCCGCGGCCATCGCCTCCCGCCCGTACTCGCCCGGCCCGGGCCCACCGCCGGGCCCACCGGCGGGGCGGCCCAGGCGGTTCGTCTTGTAGTCGACCACGACGAAGCGTGGCTCGGTTCCCGGTATGCGGAGCACGACATCGATCGACCCGGTGAGGTGTCCGGCGAGCTCCACCCCGCTCCCGCCGTCGGCCAGATCGGCCGCCCACCCCCGGAGGGGGTCGCCGCCAGGGAGATGGTCGAGCACCAGGCGACCCACGTCGCGGACCTGCGGTCGGAACGACGGCTGTCCGAGGGGGAGCTCGAAGGAGAGCTCGGTGAGGCGGTCGTGCCGCGGTACCTCACGGAGGGACACCCCGTCGGCAACCGGTCCGAGCGGTGTGGTGATGGCCGCGTGCAGCCCCTCGACCAGCAGGCGGCGGCCGTCGGCGGCTGACGCGCCGGGGCTCCCGGGTGGCGACAGGTCGATCGGGCGCCAGGCGAGCTCGGCTGCGGTGGCTGCCGCCAGCTCGTCGTCGAGGTGGGCCGATGCGAAGTCGACCCGCTCGAGGATGGCGTGGACCACGGTGCCGAAGTCGGCGCCGGCCGGCAGCCGGGCCAGCGGGGTGCCGGCCGGGGTGCCGGGCGGGGTGGCGTCGCTCCCGGTGGCGGACCCGGTCAGGTCCCCGGGCGCGATCGGTGGAGCGGGGTCGGCCGCCGCCGGGCCGGCAACGCCCTCGTCACCAGCCCCGCGATCGGCGAGGCTGGTGTCGGACGGATCCAGGTGCGCGTCGTCCATGCGGTTCGTCATCGCCGTGAACGACCACCGGGCGGCCGACCGGTCCAGGGAGCGATCGAGCGTCGCCACCTCGAGGCGCGACCCGTCCCCCGGCGGGGTCGGACCCTGCCAACGCCGGAGCTCACCGGGGCTGCCGTGCGGGCCGGCCGCGATCGTCCCGCCCGATCGGGCGACGAGGGGCGCGAGAGCGGCGAGAGCCAGGTCGTCGGTCGGCGGACGGACTGACAGCCGCCCGTAGGCGGCGGGATCGAGGCCGCCGTCGCCGTCGCGGGCGAACAGCACGTGGGCCAGCCCGGAATTGCCGCCGAGGTGGGTGTGGGCCCACCAGACGAGGGCGTGGTGCTCGGCCCGGGTCAGCGCCACGTAGAGCAGGCGGAGGTCCTCGCCGAGCTTCTCGCGCTTGGCCAGCTCCTTGCGGGACTTCTCGGTCGAGCCGTCGGGCCACGTGCCTTTCCCTACGATGTCGTAGGTGCGCTGGTGCGTGTCCGGGTCCTGGTAGACGACGGGCATGTTCGTGGCGAACGGGTTGGCCCACATGGTGGGCACGCACACGACCGGGAACTGGAGCCCCTTGGCGTTCCACACCGTCATGATCGAGACGGCGGCGGTGTCCGACTCCAACCTCCGTGCCGTGGGACCGCCCTCCACGTCTGCGTCGTCGGAGGCGACGGTCGGAGCGTCGAGCACGGCCGTCAGTCCCGACGGACCGAGCCGGTCGTGGGGGGCCGCCGCCTGGAACAGCTCGCCGATGTGGGCGAGGTCGGTCACCAGGCGGTCACCCCCCTCGGTCGCCAGTACCCGGGCGGCCGTGCCGCTCTCGGTCCACACCCTGCGGACCCACTCGGCCACGCCCAGCCGGTCGAGTGTCCCGGCCCATGACCACAACCGCTCATGGATGCCGGCCAGACCGTCGTCGTCGAGCGCCGCCAGCCGGTCGGCGTCCATGCCCCCGAAGACGGAGAGGGCGTAGGCCCGCGCCCGGCTCGGGTCGCTCGGGCGGGCCAGGGCGGCGAGCAGGAGTCGCCACTGGTCGGCCGCCTCGGATTCGAGCACGGACGCACCCTTGGCCACCACGGCCGGTACGCCGACTGCCTGGAGCGCACGTCGTGCCGCCTCGCCCTCCGACCTCGTGCGGGTGAGGATGGCGATGTCGGAGGGAAGCAGGGGCGTGTCACCGGTGCCGGTCGGGATCCGGCCGTGGGTGAGGAGGTCGATCACCTGGGCGGCGAGGTCGGACCAGACGGCGCGGCGGGCGGCATCGGCCCCGACCAGGCCGCGCGCGCCGCGCTCGAGTGCGGCGTGGTTCACCAGGCGCAGCGAGAGCGGCACCACGGGGCTCCCGTCGCTGCGGCCGAGGCGCCGTTCGCTGGTACCGGGCGCAGCCTCGACCGGCGAGTAGGCGATGGCGGCGTCGCCCAGGGTCGCCCCGCCGAAGAGGGTGTCGAGGGCCGAGAGGAAGCTCCCGTCCGACCGCCAGTTGGTGGCGAGCGACCGCCGCTCGAGGCCGTCCCGGGCGGCGACCGCCTCGGTGTAGGTGTGGACGTCTGCGCCGCGGAACGAATAGATGGCCTGCTTCGGATCGCCCACGATGACCAGGCGGTGGTCGGGTCCCGGCTCGCCGAAGATGGTGGAGAGGATCTTCCACTGGACGGGGTCGGTGTCCTGGAACTCGTCGATGAGGGCGACCCGGTAGCGGGCACGGAGGGTCGCCGCCACCTCGGCGCCCGACGGGCCGTCGAGCGCGGTGGCGAGGTGGTCGAGAACGTCGCCGAAGCTCATCGTTCCCCGCCGTCGCCGCCGGCTGGCCATGGTCTCGAGGCATCGCCGGACGAGCGCTGTCCGCAGCGTCGCCACCTCGTCGCCGTCGCTGCCGGGAGCGGGCCGCAGGTCGACACCGGGCAGCGACGCGGCGGTCTGCACCGCCCGGACGAGCTGGACCAGGCCGGGCAGGCCGTCGGGGCCGGGGCGCTCGAGGGCTGCGGCAGCCAGGACGTCACCGGCGACCTCCCGGACGAGCCGGGCGTCGTCGTTCACCAGCACGGCGTCGGGATCGACGCCCGCCGCGCTCCCCAGGGTGCCGAGGACCTGGGTGGCGAAGCCGTGGATGGTGGTGACGGTCATGGCGTCGAATTCGGTGACGGCCCGCTCCAGGTGGTCGACCTGCCGTCGGCGCGCCGAGGGCGTGGGGGAGCGCAGGTCGCCGAGCCACTCGAGCCCGGCAGGCGCCGGCCCGTCGCCGGCGAAGAGGCCGGCCGCCACCACCAGCTGGCGCCGGACGCGGTCCCGCAGCTCGGCGGCGGCGGCCCGGGTGAAGGTGACGACGAGGAGCTCGGACGGTCCCGCCCCCAGCTCCACCACGGCCCGGGTGGTCAGCCCGGCCAGCGCGAACGTCTTGCCCGTCCCTGCGCTGGCGTCGATGGCGAGGGTTCCCGGTGGAATCGGCCGGGACGGGTCGAACGGTTCGATCGGTCCCGCGGTCACGGTCTGACTCCGGCGGCCCGGTCGATCGAGGTGGTGGCCACCAGGCCCCAGAGGTGGTCGGCGAAGCGGGCGACCCTGCCCCCGTGGCCGGGCGGGTCGCCGTCCATCGCCGGGAGGGCCAGGAGCTCGTCGTACTCCAGGCCCCCGTAGACGACGCGGTTGGCGGGATCGTCGCCGTCCCCGCGCTTCTCCCGGTGCGTCCACAGGTTCCGGGCGGCGGTGCCGTCGGCGAGGGCCGGGGAGAGGGTGGCGAAGAGCGGCAGCGGCTCGCACAGTCCCCGGCGGTAGAGGGCGACGACGGCCTCGAGGGCGGCCAGCGCCGAGGCGGTCCGCGATGCCGGATCGGGGCCCGCAGCGACCAGTTCGGCGACCGCCGTCGCCGGCGCGGTGTCCGTCGTCACGGCGTTCCGGGCGACCACTGCCGAACGCCAGGTCGTCTCCGGTTCGAAGGCCGACAGCGCCATCAGGTCGAGCCAGGCGGCCAACCGGAGCGACGGCTTCAGGCGGGAGTACGTCAACCTGAGCGGCCCCGGCCCGGGTGCGGCCAGCTCGCACGTCACCGTGCCCGTGACCCGGGTCCCGTCGCCGAGCACGACCGCCACGGAGACGGCGTCGGCCGGCACGTCGCTCGCGCCCAACCCGGCGGCGCGGACGACGAGCTCCTCGGCACGGCCGCTGATCCGGACGACGTCCCCGGCTCCCAGCGCTCCCGGTGGCAGGCGGCCGGCACGGGTCTCGAACTCGGTCCACTCGCCCGTGCTCCGGCCCGCCCGGAGCGCGGTCAGCAGGGCGTCACCCAGGTGCCACGACTCCAGCCCGCCGAGCGCCAGGGGAAGGATCGATTCGGGCTGGTCCTCCGGTCGGGGAAGGGTGATCTGCAGGCGCTGGTCCAGGAACGTCCGGACCGGGTGACGCAGGAAGCCGTGCAGGTCCCCGAGGTCGACGTCGGTGGGCGCCGGCGATGGCAGCGGAGCGGCCAGGAAGGCCCGTGACGAGGGCCGGCGGTGCCGGCGTGCCTCCGCCGCGGCCAGCAGCCCGGGGTCGAAGCTCCAGGCGCCGGCGGCCAAGGCGCCCGGTTCGAAGCAGGCGGCGTCGAACGCCTGGCGGGGATGGGCGATCTCCAGGCCGCGCCGGAGCTGGCTGCGGCGGTCCTCGGGGACCATGGCCGAAAGGACGTCCATCAGCTCGGCGACCACCGGCGTGACCGGCACGGTCTGGTTGGTGCGGATGTCGACGCCCGTGCGGAACAGGAGGAGCCGGTCGCCGGCGGCGAGCACCGCGTCGAGCAGGGCATGGCGGGCGTCGGCTCGAGGATCCCGGTCGCCGAGCCGGGGGGCGGAAGCCATCAGGTCGTCCCCTTCGGCGGCGCTCCCCGGCAGCGCACCGTCGTCCATGCCGACCACGCAGACCACCCGGAAGGGCACGCCACGGAGTGGGGTCATGGAGGTCACGGTGATACCGCCACGGAAGAAGTCGGGACGGCCGGCGGCAGCGCGGAGCTCGTAGTCGAGGATCCGCCGGAGGTCGGCGAACGTCAGCGGCACCTGCGACGTCGTCCCGGTGCTCGATGCGTTGTCGACCACCGAGGCGAGCACCCGGCGCAGCTGGTCGAGCTGCCAGGGGGCATCGGGGTCCGGCGTGAACAGGTCCTCCGCCCGCCGGCCGATCAGCTGGGCCCACTCGGCGACCGGCCGCGGTACGTGGATGGCCCGCTCCAACTCCTCGACGACGTCGACGAGGCGTGCCGCGCGCCCCGCCAGCTCGATGTCGCCCGGGTCGGTGGCGATCGGGGCGATCCCTCCGGCGGCCAGGTCGACGACGCCGCCGCGCACGGCCATACCGGCCAGTGCCCGGTCCAGCCCGGCCCGCCACGTGCCGGCGCGGAGGCCGGCCGGGACCCCGAACCCGGTGCGGTGCTCGGCGTCGATCCCCCACCGGACGCCGGTGGCCGCGACCCAGTCGGCCAGCCGCGCCAGGTCGTCGTCGTCGAAGCCGAACGTCCGCCGCACCGGCGCCGACGCGGCCAGGTCCAGCACGGCGGCTGCGTCGCACCTGCTGTCGACCAGGTCGAGGAGCTGGGACGTCGCGGTGACCACCGGGTTGTCGGCGGCGATGGAGCGGTCGGCGATCCGGTAGCGGAGTGCCGGCGGCTCGAGCCCACCGGTGCCCACGCTCTCCGTCGTCGCCGAGCGCGGTCCGTCCCCCGGTCCGACCGACCGACCGAACACCCCCTCGACGATCGGCGCGACCTGTTCGAGGTCGGGGCAGAGGACGATGATGTCGTCCTCGGTGAGGTCGAGCTCCGGATCGGCCACCAGGTGGAGGATCGCGTCGCGCAGGACCTCGACCTGCCGGGTCGTGCCGTGGCAGGCGTGGATCCTGATGGACTCGTCGCCTCGGTCGGGCGCGAAGCTGCCGTCGGGTGCCCGGTCGGCACGCACGTCGGCCTGGAGGCGGGCGAGGAGCGAACCTCCGGCGTCGTCCCTCCCGCCGTCCGGATCGTCCGCAGCCCTGCCGGTGTCGAGCTCGAGGACGTGCACGAGGCCGCTCGCTGCCGCGTCGCCGAGCAACACGGCCGTCTCGCGGTGGGGACGTCCCCACGAGCGGAGCAGGGGGTGGCGGATGACCGGTGCGCTGTCGTCGTCGGCCCGCTGGCGGGTGCCGGTACGTGCCGGGTCGGCCAGGCCGCCGACCCGCCGGCGCACCGCGGTCGACGGTTCCAGGAGTAGGAGGTGGACGTCGTGCCGGGTGGCGAGTGCCCCGGCCAGCTCCACGAAGCCGCTCCCCCCGGGGAGCTGGCTGAGGCCGAAGAGCGCGAGCCGGTGGGGCAGGTCTACGTCGAGCTGACCGTCACGGAGCTGCGGCAACAGGTCAGACAGCCGCTCGGCCGGGCTCGGCACACCCAGGCGCTGGCGGCACAGGCGCCACAGGTGGGGCTGCCACCGGAGGTGGCCCGCCAGGCGCGTGGCGGTTCCGTCCACCGGTCGCTCGGCGGCCCAGGCGCGGATCATGTCCGGCCGGTGCAGGTGGTAGCGGTCGAACAGGTCGGCCACCCGCCGGGCCAGCCCGAAGCGCGATGCGCCGGGTGGCGGGTGCGCGAGGAAGGTGAGCTGCGGGTCGTCGGAGCGAGCGTCGACCACCTCGAGGATGCACCAGACCAGGCGCTCGAGCTGCCACGGATCGTCCGTCCCCGCGGTCCTGCCGGCGGCCAGCACCCGCTCGCGCAGCGAGCCGGGGAACCGGAACTCGATGTTGGCGGCGACGCCGTCCGACCGCCCGGCGCCCGCGCCCAGGTGGTGGGCAAGCTCGAGGGCCAGCCACCGACCCATGCCGGCCGACGGCACCGCCACCCACTCGGGGGACAGCGGATCGTCGGGTGCCTCGGCGAGCACGCCGGCCAGGTACGCCGCCAGGGGGCGGGCTCGGTCTGCTGCGACGACGTGGAGCACGTTGGCGGACTGTAGCGACCGGGTGTGCCACCACGCTGCCGACGACCCCGTCCTGCCCGGCCACGGTACCGCCGGGCATCCTCCCGGCAGCCGGTACCGCCGTTGTGTGGCACCATCTGCGGGTCGCCGCGTCGGCCCGGGGGACCAGTGGGGCCGGAGGGCGAGCGACGAGGGTGGCGGCGCCGTGCCGCACCGCAAGGGGAGGAACGCCGTGCAGACCGAAGCCGCCATCTGTTGGAACGCCGGCGACCCGTGGTCGGTCGAGACCATCGAGCTCGACCCGCCCAAGGAGGGCGAGGTGCTGGTGCGCATGGTCGCGTCGGGCATGTGTCACAGCGACGAGCACCTGCGTACCGGCGACCTGGCCGGCCTGTACCCGGTCATCGGCGGCCACGAGGGCGCCGGCATCGTCGAGGAGGTCGGCCCGGGGGTCGAGGGGCTCGCGCCGGGGGACCACGTGGTCTTCGGGTTCGTCGCCGCCTGCGGCCGGTGCCCGTCGTGCGTGCGGGGTCACTCCAGCCTGTGCGACGTCGGCGGCCTGCTGATGATGGGTGCCCAGGCCGACGGGACCTACCGCCACCACGCCCAGTCGGGCCAGGATCTCGGCACGCTGGTGTGCCTGGGAACGTTCGCGCGCCACACGGTGGTGAACCAGGCCTCGTGCGTGAAGGTCTTCGACCACTACCCGCTGGACCGGGCCTGCCTGGTCGGCTGCGGGGTGACCACGGGCTGGGGTTCGGCCGTCTACGCCGCCGAGGTCAAGCCGGGCGACGACGTGGTCGTCGTCGGGATCGGCGGTCTGGGCGCGGCGGCCGTGCAGGGCGCGCGCCTGGCCGGGGCCGAGCGGATCTTCGCCGTCGACCCGGTGCCCTTCAAGCTCGAGATGGCGACGAAGTTCGGGGCCACCCACACGGCGGCCAGCATCGACGAGGCCCTGCCGCTGGTCAACGAGGTGACGTGGGGGAAGAACGCCGACAAGGTGATCTGCACCATGGGGGTGGGCGACGGGCGGCTGATGGAGCGCATCATGCAGCTGGCCGCCAAGGGCGGGCGGGTGGTCGTCACCAACATCCACCCCATGTCCGAGTCGGAGGTCACCATCTCGCTGACCTGGCTGACCCTGCTCCAGAAGCAACTGGTCGGGACGATCTTCGGGTCGGCCAACTTCCGCTACGACATCCCCCACCTGCTCCGCCTCTACGACCAGGGGCAGCTCGACCTGGACTCCATGGTGACCCGCACGTACTCGCTGGAGGACGTCAACCAGGGCTACGCCGACATGCTCGAGGGCAGGAACATCCGCGGCGTCATCCTCTTCGACTAGCGGCCCGGGCCCGGCGCCGGCGCCGGCGCCGTGGCCGCCGTCCGCTCGC
>JAJZAC010000115.1 GCA_021799615.1 Actinomycetes bacterium | reverse complement strand
CCGCCACCGCCGCCGCCACCGGCCACGTCCACCACCGTCCCCACCAGGTCCACCCCGGGCACCAGCGGCGACGTGCGGGCCACCCGGTTGCCCGGGGTCGCCACCATCCCGTCCTTGTAGTTCACCGACGACCACTCGACCCGCACGGTGACGGGCTGATCGGGCAGGTCGGCGGCGTGGAGCTCCCGCACGCCGGCCGACAGGCGGTCCCCCTGGCGCTCGACGACGAAGGCGCGGATCGGTCCCGACGGGATACCGGACGGGGTGCCGTGGTCGGACGAGGTCATCAGGGTACGGTAGCGAACCGATGCCGACCCCGCCGCCCCATACCCGGCGCGTCCGGCGGGCCGGTCGGGGTGCTGATCCCGCCGCGCTCGAGGTGGATCCGCCGTCCCCCACACCACTGCCGGCGTCGACGGTGGCGGCGTCCAAGGTGTCGCGCTCCGCCCTGCAGGTGGTGGGCTCGACTGCCACCTGGCTGGAGAGCCGGCCCGCGGACGGTGGCCGGCAGGTCCTGGTCGGATGGCGGTCTGACACCGGTGCCGTCGACCTGTCGCCTCCTGGCGTCTCGGTCCGCACACGCGCCCACGAGTACGGCGGGGCGGCCACCGCGGTGGCCGGGACGACCCTGTGGTACTGCGACGATGCCGACCAGGGGATCCACCGCTGCGACGTGGGGGGGTCCAGCCCGGGGACGCTGCTCACGCCCCTGGCGGGCGGGGGATCCCGCCGGTACGCCGATCTCCGGCCCCTTCCCGGGGGGAACTGGCTGGTCGCCGTGGAGGAGGAGGTGGGCGCGGCCGGCGCCACGGCCCACCGCCTGGTCGCGGTGGGCGCCGGCGGCGAGCTGGTGGGGCTGACGGGGACCGGGGGGTTCGTGGCCGCACCCCGCCCGTCGCCGGACGGTCGGGAGCTGGTCTGGATCGTCTGGCACCACCCGCACATGCCGTGGGACTCCTCGGAACTGTGGCGGGCGCCGATCGGCTCGGACGGCTCGGGCCGCCCCCTGCTCGGCCGGCCCCACCTGGTCGCCGGGGGCGAGGGGACGTCGGTCGGCCAGCCGGCCTGGCTGTCCGACGGTGCTCTGCTGTTCATGTGGGACCCGGAGGGATGGTGGCAGCCGTACCGGGCGACGTCGGGAGGGCCCCCGGAGCGGCGGTGCGGCGCCCGCGGGGAGTTCCACGCGCCCGACTGGGCGTTCGGCCAGGCGACGGCGGCTGACGTGGGCGGGGGAGTGCAGGTGGCCCGCCTGGGGTGCGACGGCGTCGACCGGCTCGTCGTGCTGGGACCCGGTGTCGACGTCGAGCCCCGCACGGTCGACCAGCCATGCGTGGCCATCGGCGGGGTGGCGGTCCTCGAGGGCGAGGCGCTGGTACTGGGGACCCCGGCGGCCGAGCCGCCCGGCGTCTTCCTGGTACCCCTCGACGGCGACGGCGCCGTCCGGCGCATCGCCGGGGACGCCGCCGGGGCCCCACCCGGGTTCCGTGCGCCGCGGCCGCTCACCGTGCCCGGTCCCGGTGGCCCGGTCCATGCGCTGGTGCACGAGCCCCTGGTGCCGTGGCCGGGAACGACGGGAGCCGGTGGACGGCCACCGCTGGTGGTGTGGGCCCACGGCGGACCGACCGGGTCCTCGGGCGCCGGGTACGACCCGGTGGTGGCGTTCCTCACCACCCGGGGCCTGGCGGTGGCGGCGGTGGACTACCGGGGCAGTAGCGGCTACGGGCGCGCCTACCGCCAGGCGCTGGCCGGGGCGTGGGGGATCGCCGACGTGGACGACTGCGTCGCCGTGGCCCGGGCCCTGGCCGCCGCCGGCGAGGTCGACGGGGGCCGCATGGCCATCCGGGGGACGTCGGCCGGGGGTTTCACCGCCCTCGCCGCCATGGCGCGCTCCGACGTGTTCGCCGGCGCCGTGGGCTGGTACCCGGTGACCGACCTCGAGCGGCTGGCAGCAGAGACGCACGACTTCGAGTCCCGGTATCTCGACGAGCTGGTGGGCCCGTTGCCCGGCGCCGCCGGCCGCTACCGCGAACGCTCCCCGGCATGGCAGGCCAGCCGGATCACCGGTGCCGTGCTCGTGCTCCAGGGAACCGACGATGCCGTGGTCCCCCCGGACCAGGCCCGCCGGTTCGCCGAGGCCGTCCGAGCGGCCGGCGGTCGGTGCGACCTGCGGCTGTTCGACGGCGAGGGGCACGGGTTCCGTCGTGCCGGCACGATCGAGGCCGCGCTGGACGCCGAGTGGTCGTTCTACCGGTCGCTGTTCGGCGCCGGGCCGACCGCCGGTGGCCCGGGCGGTACCCGGTGATACGCTCGCCCGTGTCGAGCGGCGTGGAAGCGTGACGGCGATCAGCGCCATGGAGCCCGAGGTCGCCGCTCCAGGCGGCGCCGGACCCCTCGGGCGCTTCCGCTGCGCCGTGCGGTCGGCGTTCCTCGACTACCCGGCTTCGTGGCTGCGGCGCCGGTTGCCTGCCGGGAGAGACGCCGTCCTCTACGCCCTGGCCGCCGCCTTCGCCGGGCTCACCATCGCCCTCGCCGGGATCCCCCTCTACCGGGCCTGGGGGGAGATGGCCGTCGGCCCGTACGTGGGAGCGGCCCTGGTGGCGTTCGGTGCTGCGCGGTGGCAGCGGCGGCGCCAACGGACCGGGGTACCGCTGGCGCGCCGGACGATGGTGGTCCTCCGGCTGGTCGCGTTCGGCATCGCCCTCATCGGTGCGACGGTCGCCCCCCTCGCCATGGAGGTCATCTGGCGTTCGGAGGGCAACGCCGCCGCCCACGTCCAGCCGGAGGTGGTCGTGGTCGAGCGGGCCGGGGTGCGGGTGGCGTCGGGCAAGGACCCCTACCGGGTGATCGACCGCAACGGGCACATCCTCATCCACCAGTCGTCCGAGCCCGTCTACGAGCTGTACTACCCCTACCTGCCCGGCATGGTCATCTTCGGGTTCTCCAGCGGGAGCAAGGTCGAGGCCCGTCTGACCGACGCTCGCCTCCAATTCCTCGTGTTCACCTTCGCGGTGGCGGCGTTCGCACTGTGGCGCCTGAAAGCCCCCGCGGAACGGCGGGTGCGAAGTTGGCAGGTCCTGACCGCGCTCCCCACGGCGGCCCTGCCGCTCGCCACCGGCGGCGACGACATGCCCGTGGTCGCGTTGATGCTGCTTGGCCTGGTCGGCCTGCAGCGCCGACGTCCCTACCTGGCCGGGCTGGCGCTGGGCGCGGCGTCGTCGCTGAAGTTCACCGCCTGGCCCCTCGCTGTGCTGGCGCTGTGGGTGGCCAGGGACCGCCAGGGCCGCAAGGCGGCCGCATGGACGGCGGCCGGCATCGTCTCCGTGGTCGCTCCCGTCGTGCTGCCGTTCGCCGCTTCCAACGCGTCGGCGTTCGTCGACAACGTCATCCGCTTCCCGTTGGGGCTGGCCGGGGTGGCGTCACCGGCGGCCAGCCCGCTGCCCGGTCATCTGATCGTCTCGGCGTTCCCCGGCCTGCACCACGCCTACGTGATCGCACTGGTCGCCTGTGGTGCCGTCGCGCTCGGCATCCACCTGGTTCGCCACCCGCCCCGCACCGCCGCGGACGTCGCCGTCCTCACCGGCGTGGCCATGACGGCGGCCATCCTCCTGGCGCCGGCCACGCGGGTCGGGTACCTGCTCTACCCGATCGACCTGCTGGTGTGGGGCTGGATGCTGCGGCGCGCGGAGGTTCCGGAGCCGGTGCCGGTCGTCGCCTCGGGTGGGGCTATGCCGATTCGGGGACTTCGAACAGGCGAAGGCTGAACGGCGTGGTGGCGGCGGCGGTCATCGGCGAGACGACGATGCCGGCCTCCCAGTAGTAGCCGTCGGAGCTGCCCCGCTTGGCCAGGATCTCGGTGCTCCCCGGGTGGTAGGCGTCGGGGCCGGTGCTGATCACCGACCAGCCCAGACGGGGGAAGAGCACCCGGAAGGTGGCCACCACCTGGTCGGCGCTCATGTCGATGACGAACGGCATCGTGCGGTCGAACTGCCCGACGCCCTTGTCGCCGTCGACGGGGTTCCCGTCCGCCTGGGATCCGGTGGGTAGTTCCAGCGCGCTGAGGATGTCCGCCGGCGGTTGCCCGCCCGACTCGATGGGGCCGAGCGGTCCCGAGGCGGGGTCGAGGTGGACGGCGGTGCCGCCGGGAATGGTCACCGACGCCACGGGGGCCACCGTGCCACCGCCCGTGTCGGTGAGCCCGGCCACGAACAGCAGGATGACCAGCCCCACGGCGATGCCCAGCACCACGAGCGCCGGGCCCCGCCGGGGCGCCGGCAGCGCCACGTCGTCGCCGTCGGCCACGTCGTCGCCTGGCGCGGCGGCGCCGGCAGGCGTCACCGTCGTCGAGGGAGGGGTCACCGACCCCAGCCTACCGGAGGCTCCTCGCGGCCCGGCAGCGGGCCGCGAGGGGCGGGCGCTCCGGCTCGGGGGCCGGATCCACCGGTACACTCCGCCGGGTGGGCGCCGGCACGGCGCCGCGCCGGGCGAGAGGCACGGGAGGGTCGAACGTGGGGCCAGGGGGAGGGACGGGCTCGGGTGGTCACGACGCCGCCGCCTCGCGACGGCGTTTCCTCGGGGCGGCGCTGCTGGCCGGCGGGGGCGCCGCGCTGGCCGCGTGCGGGTCGGGGACCACCGCGTCCACCTCGACCGCCGCACCCGGCGTCGGCGGACAGGTGGGGCTGCCCCCCAACCGCCGGGCCCCGGTGGGCAGCGACCAGGTGCCCCAGATCGGACACGTCGTCGTGGTCATGATGGAGAACCACTCCTTCGACAACCTGCTCGGCACCCTGGGTCGGGGCGACGGGTTCGCCCTCGACACCTCGGGGCGCCCGACGGCGACCAATCCCGACGGCCACGGGCGCCGCGTGCGCGCCTTCCACATGCCCACCACCTGCCAGGAGGACGGTCACCCGTCGAACTCGTGGAACGCCTCGCACGCCGCCTACGACGGCGGCACCAACCAGGGGTTCGTGACCAGCGCCTCGGGGCCGGTGGCCATGGGCTACTGGACGGCGGCCGACCTGCCGTTCACCGCCGGCCTCGCCCGCACGTTCCCGCTGGCCGACCGGTGGTTCTCGTCCACGCTGTGCCAGACGTACCCGAACCGGCGGTTCCTGATGGCGGGGACCTCCCTCGGCCTGGTCGACGACACCTTCCCGTCCCAGCTGCCGCCCAACGGGACCATCTTCGACCAGTTCAACCGGTACGACGTCTCGTGGCGGAACTACTACTCGTCGCTCCCCACGCTGGGCATCTTCCTGCCCCTGCTCTCCCGGACCTCGATGTCCGCCAACCTGGCCCACATCGACACCTTCTACGCCGACTGCGCCGCCGGAACACTGCCGGAGTTCTCCCTGGTGGATCCCGATTTCGGCACCCAGTCACAGGAGGATCCCCAGGACATCCGGCCCGGCGACGCGTTCCTGTCCCGCGTCGTGCACGCGGTGATGTCCGGACCCGCCTGGTCGTCGACGCTCCTGGTGTGGACCTACGACGAGGGTGGCGGCTACTACGACCACGTGCCGCCGCCGGTCGCTCCCGTGCCCGATGGTGTGGCGCCGATCCTGAAGCCGGGCGACCTGCCGGGCAGCTTCGGCCGGTACGGGTTCCGCGTCCCGGCCGGCCTGGTCAGCCCCTACGCCCGGCCCGGCCACGTGTCCCACACCGTCTACGACCACACGTCGGTGCTCAAGCTGGTGGAGACCAAGTGGAACCTTCCCGCCCTGACCAGGCGCGACGCCGCCGCGAACGACCTGCTCGACATGGTGGACCTGCACGGTTCGCCGGCGTTCGCCCGTCCGCCCGTGCTACCGGCGCCCGCGTCGGGCGGGACCGGGGTGACGTGTCACGTGGACCCGTCGACCATCCCGCCTCCCGGGGCGGTCGTCGGGTCCAACTAGACCAGCGGCGCCGCGTGGCCCGAAGCAGACCGGGCAGACCGCTGCGGCCCGGGAGTGGTCCCGTTCCCGGCCGCTGCGGCCCGGGCGGGAACGGGGCGGCTCACCGGCGCCTCCGGCCCCTCGAGCGCGGTGGCGGCCCGGAACGAGGCGACGGCGGCACCGGCCGTGACGGCCAGGATGGCCCAGCGGCGCCGGGGGAGCTGGGAGAACGAGAAGACGGTGGCCAGCAGGTCGACGGTGTCCGCCACGCCCCCCAGGGCCACCCAGGTCCTGGCCTCGTCGCCGGGACGGGACAGGGCCCGCAAGGTGCCCGCCCCCAGCGCGATGTCCCGGCCGCCCATGGCCCGGGCGAAGACCCGCACTCCCGGGGTGCGGGCCAGCGGTCCGATCCACGGTTCGGTGACCACGACCGGGCTGAGCAGGGCCGTGACGCCCACGGCGATCCGGCCGGTGGCGACGATCCTCGCCAGTGCGCGTGCCGCATCCCTGTCCATCCTCCTGACATTACCTGACATTACCCGTGGTGAGCCGGCTGTCGTTTACCGAACGTTTACATTTCGCCGTCGATGGATCACAATGTTGGCGCATGGCGCCCGGTGGGGCGCCGGACAGGAGGGGGTGCCCGGCTGACGGCCGGGTGCAGGTTCCTGCAACAGGGTGGGGAGCGGCCGGGTCGGTGACGACCCGGCCGCTGTTCGTCCGGGCCCGGTCGTCCGGTCGCCGGGGACCGGTCAGGCCCCCCGTGCCCCGTCCCCTGCCGGGGCACCGTCCGGCGCAGCCGGGTGGTCGGCGCCGCGGCCGGCGGGTCCGTGACCCCACAGGCGACCGAGGTGGTCGAGCGGGCCGTGCCCGGCTCCCAGGTGCCACCGGGCAGCGCCGGTGAGCGCCTGGTGGACGAAGCGCTTGGCGTCTTCCACGGCCTCGAGGACGGCGGTACCCGGGTCGCCGCCGTCCGCAGCCCGTCGGGCCAGCCCGGTGGCGATCGCCGCCGACAGGGAACAGCCGGTCCCGTGCACGTTGTCCGTGGCCACGTGTGCGGCTTCGAGCACGTGGGTCCCGCTCTCGCCGACGAGCACGTCGGGGACCAGCGCGGGGGCGGGTCCGGCGCCGGGTCCGACGCCGGAGAGGTGGCCGCCCTTCACCAGCACCCACCGTGCGCCGAAGCCGTGGATGCGTGCCGCCGCCTCGGCCATGGCGTCCACACCGGCCAGCTCGGCGATGTCCGCGCCGGCCAGGAGGGCCGCCTCCCACAGGTTGGGCGTGACCACCAGGGCCGATCCGGCGAGGCGCCGCATGGCGTGGATCCCGGCCCCGTCGAGCAGGGGTCGGCCGGTGGAGGCGACGAGGACGGGGTCGACCACGAGGGACGGGAGGCGACCTGCCCGGGCCAGGTCGGTGACCAGGCTGATCGTCTCGACCGTGGCCAGCATCCCGGTCTTGGTGGCTCGTACCGGCATGTCGCCCAGCACCGCCTCGATCTGGGCGGCCACCACGGCCGTGGGCACGGGGTGGACGGCGGACACGGCTCGGGTGTTCTGGGCCGTCACCGCTGTCACGG
>JAJZAC010000030.1 GCA_021799615.1 Actinomycetes bacterium | reverse complement strand
CGACCTGCCCGGCGGCGACGTGCCGGCACGGTCCGTCCGGGGCGTCGTGCGCGTCGAGCCGTGCCCGGTGCGCGCCGAGGCCCCGCCGGCACTGGCCGGGGCCGCCGTGGCCGTGGTGGCCGAGCCCGGCACCGCGGCAGCGCTCGCCGTCGCCGAGCGGCTGGCTGACGCGGGCGCCTCGGTGGCGGTGGTGAGCCCCGGGGACGATCCCGGACGCGTCGACGGCCTGATCGACCTGCGCTTCCTCGGTCCCGGACCGGCGACGGTCCCGGAGCTGTTCGACCAGGTGGCACCGGCGGCACTCGCCGGCCTGCGGTGGCTGGTGGCCGTGACCGGCCTGGGCGGCACCTCGGGCCGGGGCGCGGCCGACGGTGGCCGGGCCGACGGTGGCCGGGCCGGTCCGGCCCGTATCCCGCCGGGAAGCGGCGTGGCCGGGCTGTTCCGGGCCCTGGCACGGGAGCTGCCGTCCACCGTGGTGCGGGCCCTCGACGTGCCGGCGGGGGCCGACCCCGGCGACGTGGCCGGCTGGGTGGTCGCCGAGCTGGCCGAGGACACCGGTCCCGTCGCGGTGGGCCGATCGTCCGGTCAGCGCGTCACGGTGGTCGCCCGCGAGGAGGACGGCGCAGACCCGCCGGGGGAGCCCGTGCTCGACGACGGCTCGGTGGTGGTCCTGACGGGTGGCGCCCGGGGCATCACCGCCCGGCTGGCCGTCTCGCTGGCCCACCGGTTCGGATGCGCCGTGGAGCTGGTCGGTCGGGCCCCCCTGCCCGACGCGCCCGAAGACGCGGGGATCGCCGGCGCGCCCGACGCGCCCGCCCTGCGCCGGGTGCTGGTGGAGCGGGGCTGGCGCACCCCGGCCGAGATCGAGCGCGAGTGCGCCCGCCTGCTGGCCGCCCGCGAGATCCGCGCCACCCTGGGGGCGCTGGAGGACGCCGGCGTCAAGGCCGGCTACCACACGGCCGACGTGCGGGACCCGGCCGCGCTCGCGGCCGTGCTGGACGACGTCCGCCAGCGCCACGGCCGGGTGGACGGCGTGGTCCACGGCGCCGGGGTGATCGAGGACCGCCTGCTGGCCGACAAGACCGGCGAATCGTTCCGGCGGGTGTTCGACACCAAGGTGGCCGGGGCCGACGCCCTGCTGGCCGCACTGGGCGAGGACCGCCCGTTCCTCGTCTTCTTCGCCAGTGTGTCGGGTGCGTTCGGCACCCGCGGCCAGAGCGACTACAGCGCGGCCAACGACGCCCTGGCCACGCTGGCCTGGCATCTGGCCACCTGGTGGGACGGGCGCGTCCTGGCCGTCGACTGGGGTCCGTGGGCCGGCTCGGGGATGGTCACGCCCGAGCTCGAACGCGAGTACGCCCGGCGCGGCGTCGGCCTGGTCGACGACGAGGACGGCATCGACCGCCTCCTCGACGAGCTGGCCCGGCCGGCGGGGGAGCCCGAGATCGTGGTGGCCCGGGCCCGGCTCGCCGCCTTCGGCCCCGCCGTACCGGGAGCGCGTGCCGGTGGGTGAGCGCGCTCCGGTGGGGTGCGACGTGGCCGTGGTGGGGATGGCCGCGCTGTTCCCCGGGAGTGCCGGCCTCGACGCCTACTGGGCGTCGCTCGTTGCCGGGGCCGATGCCATCGGCGAGGTGCCGCCCGACCGGTGGGAGGCGGAGTTCTTCGATCCCGACCACCCCGGGCCGGACCGGTTCGCCTGCCGCCGTGGCGGCTTCCTCGGGGAGCTGGCCACCTTCGACCCCGCCCCCTTCGGCATCATGCCGGCTGCCGTCGACGGGATCGAGCCCGACCAGCTGGTGGCCCTGCGGCTGGCGGCCGAGGCCATCGCCGACGCCGGTGGTCCGGCGGTGCTGGGCGATCGGGCGACCACCGGTGTCGTGCTCGGCCGGGGTGGGTACCTGACGCCCGGCCTGGCACGCCTCGACCAGCGGGTCCGGCTCGGCACCCAGGTCGCGGCGATCGTCCGGTCGGTCCTGCCCGGCGTGGGCGAGGACCGTCTGGCCGAGCTGACCGACGCCCTCGGCCATGCCCTCGGTCCGGACCGGCCCGAAGCGGCCATCGACCTCGTGCCCAACCTGGCGGCGTCGCGGGTGGCCAACCGCCTCGACCTGGGCGGCCCCGCCTACACGGTGGACGGGGCGTGTGCCAGCTCGCTGCTGGCCGTCGACGCCGGCATCCGCGAGCTGGCCTCCGGGCGGTGCGACGCCGTGCTGGCCGGTGGTGTCCACCTGTGCCACGACGTCACCCTGTGGAGCGTGTTCACCCAGCTCGGCGCGCTCAGCGCGTCGGGGTCGATGCGGCCCTTCGACCGGCGTGCCGACGGCCTGCTGATCGGCGAGGGGGCCGGCCTCCTGGTGCTGAAGCGCCGGGCGGACGCCGAGCGCGACGGCGATCGGATCTACGCCGTCGTGGCCGGCTTGGGCGTCTCCTCCGACGGCCGGGCCACCAGCCTGATGCGGCCGAGCACCGAGGGCCAGCTCCTGGCCCTGGAGCGGGCGTGGCGCCAGTCCGGCCTCGACCCGGCCCGCTGCGGCCTGGTGGAGGCGCACGGGACGGCCACCCGGGCCGGGGACGCCGCCGAGCTCGAGACGCTGGCCCGGTTCTTCGGGCCGGCCGGCGCCGTCGGTCTCCCGCCCGAGGCGCGGTTCGGCCCCGGCGGCACCGGGGTGGTCGGCTCGGTGAAGTCGATGATCGGGCACGCCATGCCGGCCGCCGGTGCCGCCGGGCTCATCAAGGCCGTCCTGGCCGTCTACCACGGCACGGCTCCGCCCTCCCTGCACTGCGAGGAGCCCGACGAGGCCCTGGCCCGCACCCGGTTCTCGGTGCCGCCCGACGCGGTGCCCTGGGAGGCTCCCGCCCCGTCGCGGGTGGCCGCCGTCGACGCCTTCGGGTTCGGTGGCATCAACGCCCACGCCGTGGTGGTGGCCCACCCGGACGCCGCGCCGGCGATGGCGGCCGTGCCCGTCGTTGCCGCCATGCCGGCCGTGCCCGCCATGCCGGCCGCCCCGCCCCACCCCGGCGGCCGTCTCGTCCTCCTGGCCGGCACCACCACGGGCGACCTCCTCGCCCAGCTGGATGCCCTCGACGACGCCGCGCTCGCCACCCGCGACGACCGGGCAGCCGCCCCCTCGGGGCCGATGCGCCTGGCTCTGGTCGACCCCTCGCCCCGCCGGCGGGACCTGGCCAGGCGGGTCGTGGCCGGTGGCCGGCCGTGGCGGGGTCGCAACGACGTCTGGTTCGCGCCCGAAGGCCTGGTCGCCGTGGGCGGGCGCACGGCGTTCGTCTTCCCCGGCGTCGAGCCCTCCGCCGACCCCGACGTGGCCGAGGTGGCCGGTCACTTCGGCTGGCCGGTGCCGGAGCGCCTGGGCGAGACCGACCTCGAGGTCCGCTCCCGGGACATCCTGTGGTGCGGCCGGCTCCTCGACGCCGCCCTGGGCCGGTTGGGCGTGCGGCCCGACGTCTACGCCGGGCACAGCCTGGGCGAGTGGAGCGGGCTCATTGCCACCGGCATGGTCCCCGGCGAGGTGGTCGACGAGCTGTCCTCCGGCCTCCTCCCCAGCCGGCTCGAGGTGCCCGACGTCGGCTACCTGCTGGTGGGGGCGGGTGCCGCCACCGCGGCGGCCGCCCTGACCGGCACGTCCGGCGTGGCGCTGACCCACGACAACTGCCTCCATCAGTCGGTGGTGTGCGGACCCGACGGCGCCCTGGCCGCCGTGGCGGCCCGGCTCCGGGACGACGGCATCCTCTGCCAGGAGCTCCCGGTGCGCTCCGGCTTCCACTCGCCGGCGTTCGCGCCCTATCTCGAGCCCTTCCGCCGCACCTACGCCGGCATCGCCTTCCGCTCACCCTCGGTCCCGCTGTGGTCGGCCACCACCGCGGCGCCCTACCCGACGGACCCGCCGTCGGTGCGGGAGCTGTGCCTGGCCCACCTGGTGCAGCCGGTGCGCTTCCGTCAGCTGGTGGAGGCGCTCTACGCCGACGGGGTGCGGGTCTTCGTGCAGGTCGGTTTCGGAAGCGTGCCCGGCTTCGTCGAGGACACCCTCCAGGGGCGAGCCGCCCTGGCCACGACGGCGGGCTCGGCCCGCCACCCGGGGATGGCGCAGTTCCTGCGGATGGCGGCGGCCCTGTGGGTCGAGGGGGCTCCGGTCGACCTGGCCGTGCTGGCTCCCGCCGGCCGGCCTGCCGCCCCTGGCGCCCCGGCCCCTGGCGCCTCGGCCCGTCCGCTGCGCCTCGGCGCTCCGCTGGTCCGCCTGGAACCGGGGTCTCTCACCCTGGTTCCGCCCGCCGCCGCTCCCGCCCCGGTGCCGGCCGGTGCGGGGGTCACGACGGGCGCCACCGGGCTCCCGGCCGGCCACCCGGTGCTGACCGCCTACGAGCGCATGGTGGCCGAGACCCTGGCCGCAGGTCAGGCCGTCCTCGCCGCCTACGCCGGCGCCGCCGGTGGGGGAGGCGACGGCCGGCCCCGCCGCCTGGAGGCCGGCGCGCCGCCGGGATCCCGCCCCCCGTCCGGCCCGCCCCCGCCCGGGCACACCCGCACCGGCCATCGCGTGCTGTCGGTGGAGACGGAGCCGTTCCTCCTCGACCACTGTTTCTACCGTCAGCCACCGGGATGGCCGGTCGCCTCCGACCGGTTCCCGGTGGCGCCCATGACCATGCTCGTCGACCTCATGGACGACGAGGCCGTGGCTGTGGTACCGGGCTCGGTGGTGGTGGGGCTCGACGGCGTCCGGGCCCTGCGCTGGCTGGCAGTCGCTCCTCCGGTGGAGATCACCGTGCGCAGCGAGGTCGTGGGCCCGGTGACGGCACCCGACCTGCCCGAGGGCACCACGGCCGTTCGGGTGGCGATCGACGGCTACGCGTCGGCGACCGTCCTGGTGGCGGGCGGGTACCCGCCGGTGCCGGCGCCGCGGGACCGCCCGCTGGTCGGCGCCCGCCCCATGGACCTGACCGCCCGCCAGGTGTACGACGACCGGTGGCTGTTCCACGGCCCCGCCTACCAGGGGGTGGTCGAGCTGGGCGTGACGGCCGACGACGGGATCGACGGCGTGCTGGCCGACCTGCCGGCTCCCGGCGCCCTCCTCGACTGCGCCGGTCAGCTGATGGGCCTGTGGGCCATGCGCCGCACGGAGACCGACCGGTTGGCTCTGCCCACCTCGATCCGCCGGCTGCGCTTCTTCGCGCCGTTCCCCGGGACCGGCGTCCCCGTGGGCTGCACCGTGTGGATCACCGCCCACGACGACCGCGTCGTCCGCTCGGACATGGAGCTCCGGATCGGAGGCGGGGTGTTGGCCACCGTGGAGGACTGGGAGGACCGGCGCTTCGAGAGCGATGCCGCGGTGTGGCCCGTGCTCATCTACCCGGAGTCGCACGTGCTGGCCGAGACGTGGGAGGTGGGCGACGGCCTCGCCGTGCACGTGGCCCGTGAGCACTGGACGAATTCGGCCAGCCGGGACCTCATGATGCGGCGCTACCTGGGTGAGGCCGAGCGTGCCGCCTACCAGCGCCGGAACCCCCGTGCCCAGCGGGCCCACCTGCTGGGGCGGATCGCCGCCAAGGACGGTGTGCGCCGGTGGGCGTGGAGCCGCGGTGCCGGACCCCTCCATCCGGTCCAGGTCACGGTGGCCAACGACGCGACCGGCCGGCCGTCGGTGGTGCTGGAGGGCGCGGGCGCACCGGCGGTGTCCATCGCCCACGCCGAGTGGATCGGCGTGGCGGCCACCTGCGACTCGGGGCCGGTGGGCGTGGACGTCGAGCGCATCGAGGCCCGGGCCCCGACGTTCGCCGAGATGGCGCTGGCCGCCGGCGAGCACCCCCCCGAGGGCGTCGACGCCGAGACGTGGGTGACGCTGGCGTGGGCGGCCAAGGAAGCGGTCGGAAAGGCGCGCGGCACCGGGCTGGCCGGGCGGCCCCGCGACCTGGTGGTGTCGGGCGTCGAGGCCGGGCCGGCGGGCACCGACCCGGGCGGGACGGGCGGCTCCCGGTGGACGTGCCGGGTGGAGGATCTCGATGGCCGGCGGTGGACGGTGCTGGCGCGCCGGCTGGACGGGTACGTGGTGGCGGTGACCCGTGGGTGAGGACCGGACCGGCAGCGGCCGGGTGCGGACGACGGACGACGATGCGGTGCAACCGCCGCGAGAAGGGAGGCGACATGCCGGGTGAGACCGTGGAGGTGCCGGTGGCCACCGCCGTCACCGCGGCGGAGGTGCTGGCCGCGGTGACCCAGATGATCGGCGAGATCATCGGCGAGGACTACCTGGCCGAGATCGACGTCACCATGGACTCCATGGTGACCGAGGACCTCGAGCTCGAGAGCATCGAGTTCGTCGCCCTGGCCGAGCAGCTACGCAACCGTTACGGCGAGCGGGTCGACTTCGTCGACTGGATCGCCGGCATGGAGCTGGACCAGATCATCCTCCTCACCGTGGGCCAGCTCGTCGAGTTCGTGGTCGGATGCCTGACGTCGTAGCGCGTGGGGTGCGGTTCCACACCCAGTGGCTGGGGCCCGAAGGTGCCCCGCCGGTGGTGATGGTCCATGGCATGCTGACCGGCAACGTCGCCACCTGGTACTTCGGGCTCGGTGCCGCGTTGGCGGTCGACCACCGCGTCCTCATGTACGACCAGCGGGGCCACGGTCGGAGCCAGGCACCGGTCACCGGCTACACGCTGACCGACCTGGCCGCCGACCTCGACGCCCTGGCCGAGGGCGTGGGACCCGCCGTCCTCGTGGGGCACAGCTTCGGTGGGGTGGTCGCGCTCCGGCGCGCCCTCGACCGTCCGGGAGCGGTGCGGTCGGTGGTCGCCGTCGACAGCTTCGAGCCGGGCGGGGCCGCGTCGGCGGGTCCGGAGGGGGACGACGTCGTCGACCTCGGCGCCGTGCTCGCCTGGGGCCGCCAGCGGCGGATGCGGGCCATGGCCGAACGCAGCTCCCGGGGCCGGACCCGGCGTACGCGGGCCACCGCCGAGCAGGTGCTCCTGGGGGGGACCACGCTCGTCTCCGACCTCCGGCGCGACGGCCACCTGGACCGGTCGGCGCTGGCCCGGCTGGTGGTTCCCGTGCTGTGGGTGTCCGGCGACACCTCGCCGTTCCGCGCCGAGGTGGCCGACCTGGGTGCGGCACTGCCCGACGCGTCCACCGAACGGATCGAGCTGCCCGGCGGCCACGCGCTCCATCTCGACTGCCCCGAACGGCTGGCAGCCGCCGTGCTGCCGTTCGTCGCCCGCACCCGCTGCCCCGAGGAGGCCACCCATGGCTGACGTCGTCGCCAACGGCGTCCGGTTCCACGTCCAGCACCTGTCGGACGGCGACCCCACCGTCGTCTTCCTCCACGGCCTGGTGGTCGACAACTCGTCCAGCTGGTACTACACGGTGGCCAACCCGGTCGCCCGCCGTTCCGAGGTCGTCCTCTACGACCTGCGGGGCCATGGGCTCTCCGAGCGGCCGCCCACCGGGTACACGGTGGGCGAGCAGGTCGACGACCTCTTCGCCATCCTCGACGTCCTGGGCGTCGACCGACCCGTCCACCTCGTCGGCAACAGCTTCGGCGGGGTGCTGGCCCTGGCCGCCGCCGTGCACCGCCCGGAGCGGGTGGCCGGGCTGGTCCTGGCCGAGGCGCACGTCGCCGTGGAGGGATGGCGGGAGCAGATGGTCGGCACCCTCGAGTTCGCCGGGCTCTTCCTCGACCACGACGACGTGCAGGGCTGGCTCGCCGCCGTGGGCGGCCGCAAGGGCAAGCGCCTGGCCCGCAACTCCGACATCCTCCTCCACCAGACGTCGCTCGTCGACGATCTGGCCGCGTCGCCCGCCTTCGGGCAGGCCGAGCTGAACGCCATCGACTGCCCGGTCCTCATCGTGTGCGGTGAGCACTCCGACGTGCGGGACTGGGCCGAGCGGTTGGTGACGGTGCTGCCTTCGTGCGAGCTCCACCTCTACGACGGCTGCTCGCACCTGGTCGTCCTCGAGGCTCCCGCCGACCTGCGCGAGGACCTGCTCACCTGGTTCGACCGCATGCGGACCGGGGACGTCCCCGAGCGCCGGCCCATCGGGCCCGACGGCCGGGTCGCCGGCCCCGACGCGGGACGCGACCGGATCTCCCACGCCCTGCCGGGAACGTCCCGGGCCCTGGCCGGCCGGCCGCCGTGGTATCCGGAGGACGCGCCGTGGCCTCCGGTCGGCGGCAAGCTCCCCGACGGCTGGCAGGAGGTCATGGACGACTTCGCCCGCTCCCGCGGGCTCGACGCCGCGCCGGTCATCCCCGACCACCGGGAGGTGCCGGCGGGGGAGTGACCCGGGGGTCAGCCCCCGCCCAGGGCGCCACCACCGCCCAGGGCGCCACCCCTGCCGGCCCGGGCCCCGAACCCGCCCCCGGCGATGGCCCGGACCAGGCCGGGCGAGGACGTGCTCGACGGCAACGGTGCCGACAGGTCGGCCAGGACCACGGGGGCCCCGTCGCCCAGCCCCGACGTGACCTGGGTCCGCACCGGCCCGACGACGCCCACGCCCACCACGGTGGCCACCGGCGTGCCGTTCACCAGGCGGTCCACCACGTGGCGGCTGCCGAAGGTGTGGACGGCCGAGGTGGGCACGGTGACCTCGGCGGTCGCCGTGCGGACCACGATGGTCACCTCGGCCGAGCCGCCCGAGTTGAGGGGCAGGCCGGCCGGGCCGAGGGCGATGGTGACGGGGTAGACGGTGGTGCCCGAGGCACTGGTCGGCAGGGCCCCGATGGCGGCGACCGTGCCGGCGAGCGCACCGTCGGTGGCGTCCGGCACGACCTCGGCGTGCTGGCCGGTGGCCACCGCGCCGATCGATGCCACCGGGATCTCGACGGTGGCCTGGTAGGAGCCGGGGGCGAGGACGACGATCGTGGCGGACGTGCTCCCGGCCGCCACCGACTGGCCGGTGGTGAGCCCCACCGCCGCCACCGTCCCCGCCATGGGCGTGGCGAGGGTGGCGGCGGCCAGGTCGGTCTGGGCACTGTCCACCTGCACCTGCGCCTGGTCGACGTCAGCCTGGTCGACGGCCACCTGTTCGGGGGTCACCGACGGCGCGGTGGCACCACCCGTCGCCGGTCCCGTCGAGCCCGTGGACCCCGGGCTGGACACGCGGCCTGCCGCCGGCGCTCCGGCGGTCGTGGTGGTGGTGGTCGGCCGGGATGTCGGGGTCGACGGGGTGGTGGTCGCGGCGGCCAGGGCGGCGGCCAGGGCCGCCTCGGCCCTCGTGACCGCGGCCAGGTCGGTCTCGACCGCGTGCTGGTCGGTGGTGACGGTCGCCAGGGCCGCCGTGCAGGCGGATGCCGAGGTCGTCGCGCCGGGCACCAGGGCGTCGCGGCACGTGAGGGTGGCCGCTGCCAGGTCGGTGCTCTCGGTGGCTTCGGCGGCGTCGAGCCGGTGCTGGGCGGCGACCAGGTCGGCCTGGGCGGTCGAGATCGATGTCGAGCCGGTGGACCCGCCGGTCGAGCCGGTGGACCCCGTGCCGGGGGTCGTCCCCCCGCCGGGCACGAACGACACCAGGGACGCCGCCGCGGTGCCGCCGGCACCGGCGGTGCCGGCCATGCTGGCGGTGCTGGCCGCCGCACCCGTGCTGGTGCCGGCCGAGGTGGCCGCCTGGGCCGCCTCGTCGGCTGCCAGCTTGGCCTGGGCCGATGCCAGGGATGCCTGCGCCGCGTCGAGCGCCTGCTGGAGCGGGGCCGCCGCCAGGGTGGCCACGACCTGCCCCGCGGCCACCTGCTGGCCCACGGCCACCGGGACGCTGGCCACGACGCCGGCCGTGCCGAAGGCGAGCGTGTCCTGGTCGAGCGGCTGGATGGTGCCCACCGCGCTCACCGTCTGGCTCACCGTCGCCGGCGCCGCCGTGGCCGTCCGGTAACCCGTGGCGGAGGAGCGGGTCAGGGTCCAGGCGGCCACCAGGGCGGCCACCACCACCGCCACCGCCGCCCACCGGGCCGGGGTGGAGCGGGCCACGCGCCGCACGGCAGGGACCCGGTCAGGCACTGGCGGCTCCCGTCGAGCCGGTCCCGCCGCCCCCGAACCCGCCGGTACCGCCCCCGAACCCGCCGGTGCAGCCGTTCGGTCCGGGCGAGCTGATCGAGATCGACCGCGCCGTGATGGCGCCGGTGGTGTCGGCGGTCCCGAAGGCCTGGGCGCACTTGCCCACGGCCAGATCCGAGGGAGCGGCCGCTTCCTCGACGGTGAACGAGGTCGAGGAGGTGGTGGTGACCGCCACCGCCGCGGTGGCGCCGGTGGCGGGATCGGTGGCCGTCACCGTGATCAGCGCGCCGGCGACCGCCGTCACCTGCCCGAAGACCGCCGAGAAGCGTGGCGTCGTCCCCGCCCGACGACGGAACCCCCCGGTCCCCGGTGCACCGGGTGCCCCGCCGGTGCCGGTGCGGGGTGCCCCGCCCGGACCGGTGCGCGTGCACGACCCGTTGGTGGGCGGGGCGACCGTCACCCGGGTGGCGGTCACGGGGGCGCCGAACGGCGGCGTGGACGTGGTGGACCCGGTGGCCCCGGTGGCCGGCGGCGTGCCGAACGCGGTGATGCACGAACCCACGCTCACCTGGGCCAGCGATCCGGCGACGGTCTGGCGGAAGACGGTCGCCACCGTGTAGGTCACCGTCGTCTGGCCCGTCCGGGGGTTCTGGACTTCGAGCGACTGGCCGGTGATGGCGGCGATGGTGCCCGAGGCGCCGGGGCGGGCGGCGCCGGCGCCGGGGGCCGTGCCTGCCGTGGCCGGCGCCACCGTCGTCGCGGTGACGGAGGCCGACGACGAGCCGCACGCCGCCAGGGCCAGGGCCAGGGCGCCGAAGGCCGACGCGACGACGGTTCGCCGGATGCCGGCGCCGGCCGGTTCGTTCGGGTTGGTCACGTGGGTTCCTCCAGGTCGGGAATCGGTTACTCGCTGCGCAGGGCGTCGATGGGAGCGAGACGGGCGGCACGGCTGGCCGGGTAGACACCGAAGACGACGCCGATGGCCACGGCCATGGCGATCGAGCCCGCGGTGGCGGCGCCGGAGATGGCGATGGGATCGTGGACCAGGTGGGGGAGCGCCACCGCGCCCACCAGCCCGAGACCGACGCCGAGGACACCGCCGACCAGGCCGAGCACGGACGCCTCCACCAGGAACTGGCGCCGGATGACCCGCGGCGTGGCGCCGAGCGCCTTGCGGAGGCCGATCTCGCGGATCCGCTCCGTCACCGAGACGAGCATGATGTTCATCACCCCGATCCCGCCGACCAGCAGGGAGATCCCGGCGATCCCGGCCAGGAGGACGGTGAGGGTCCGGTCCACCGAGGTCGCCGTGGTGAGGAGCGACTGCTGGCTCTGGATGGTGAAGTCGGCCGAGGCCGGGGTGGTGATCCCGTGGAGGGCCAGGAGCTCGTCGTCGGCCTCCTGGTAGGCGGCGGAGAGCGTCTGCCCGCTCGTCGCCTCGAGGAGGATCTGGCCCACCGAGTTGCGGTTGGTCCCGCCGAAGATCCGGGTGGCGGCGGTGGTGAGGGGGACGACGGCCTGGTCGTCCTGGTTCGAGCTTCCCGACGCCCCCACGGAGGTGAGGACGCCCACCACCGTGAGCGGGACGCCCGCCACGTTCACCGTCTGGCCCACGGGATCCCGCCCGCCGAACAGCTCCTGGGCCGTGGTGGGGGCGAGGACGCACACCGCCGCGTGCTGGTCCAGGTCGGCCTGGGTGAGGAACCGGCCCTCCGAGACGGTGCGTGCCCGCACCGACAGCCACGAGGGGTCGGTACCCACCACGGTCGTCGTCCAGTTGGCCGTGCCGGCGGTGAGGGTCTCCGAGCGCGACACCGTGGGGGCGACGGCGGCGATGTCGGGGGCCACCGTGGACGACGCCAGCGCGGTGGCGTCGGCGACCGTGAGCGTCGATGCCGAGCCGAACCCGCCGCGGATCCCCCCGGCTCCGGTGGTCGAACCGGGTGTCACGATCAGCAGGTTGGCGCCGAGCGAGGAGATCTGGGAGGCCACCTGTTGCTGGGCGCCCTCGCCCAGGCCCACGGTGAGGATGACGGCGGCGATGCCGATGGTGATGCCGAGGACGGTCAGCCCGGACCTGAGCCGGTGGGCCCGCACCGCCTCGAGGCCGGTGCGGAACGTCTCCACGGTGTTCACCGGCGTTCCCCGGCACCCGGTCCGTCGGCGTCGACGATCCGGCCGTCGCGGATGCGCTCGGTGCGCTCCGCCGCCTCCGCCACCTCGAGCTCGTGGGTGATGAGGACGATGGTCCTGCCGGCCCGGTGGAGCTCGTCGAAGAGCCCCATCACGTCGGCGGCCGAGGAGGAGTCGAGGTTCCCGGTGGGCTCGTCGGCCAGGATCAACGCGGGATCGGTGACGAGCGCGCGGGCGGCCGCCACCCGTTGCTGCTGTCCGCCGGACAACTCGCCGGGGCGATGCTCGACCCGGTCGGTCAGCCCCACCCGGTCGAGGGCGGCCAGGGCGCGCTCGCGGCGCTCGTGGCGCTCGACGCCGGCGTAGACGAGGGGCAGCTCGACGTTGCGCCAGGCCGAGAGGGTGGGCAGGAGGTTGAACTGTTGGAAGACGAAGCCGATCCGCCGGTTCCGGATCTCGGCCAGCCGGGTCTCGTCGAGGGTCGAGACGTCCTCACCGGCCAGCCGGTACACGCCGCCGGTGGGCACGTCGAGGCAGCCGAGGATGTGCATGAGCGTCGACTTTCCCGAACCCGACGGGCCCATCACCGCCACGTACTCGCCCTCGTCGATCGCCAGGGAGATCCCCCGCAGCGCGTCGACCTCCAGGGAGCCGGTCCGGTAGGTCTTCGTCACCCCGTCGAGCTCGATGACCGGGGGCGCGTCGCGGCCCCATGCGCCGGCCCGGGACCTGCCTGCCGGGATCACCGTCGGACCGGGGCTCATCCGCCGAAGCCCCCGCCCCCGCCGAAGCCCCCGCCCCCGCCGAAGCCCCCGCCCCCGCCGAAGCCCCCGCCCCCGCCGAACGTCCGGCGGGCGGCGCCCGACGTGCCCGCCCCCGCCGGCCGGCCGGCGAAGGTCAGCACCGGCACGACGATCTGCTCGCCGGCCACCAGCCCCGACGTGATCTGGGTGACACCGCCCGAGGCCAGTCCGACCTGGACGGGGCGGGCCTCCCGGTGGCCACCGGCGACGACCTGGACGGTGGTGCTTCCGCCGCTGGAGCGGAGCGCCGTCGTCGGCACGACGAGGACGCCGCTCAGCTGTTCGGTGACGATCTCCACCGTCGCGCTGGCCCCCGCATAGAGCCCCGACGGCGAACCGGTGACGTCGACGACCACCGGAAAGCTGGCCACACCGGACGTCTGGGTCGCCACCAGTCCGATGGTGGCGATCGTCCCGTACACCGGGCTGGTGGCGCCCGAGGGCGTGACGACGGCCTGGTCACCGATCTTGATGGCGCCGACCTGGGTGTCGTCCACCGAGGCATCGACGACGTAGCTGCCCGTGCTCACCACGACGAACTGGGCGGTGGACGACGTCCCGGCGCTGGCAGCAGCGCCGCCTGCCGACCCGGCTGACCCGCCGCCCGAACCGGCGCCGCCCGAACCGGCGGCTGACGCCCCCGCACCGGAGGAAGTGGAGGTGGTGGTGCCGCTGCCCACCTGCTGGCCGACGGCGAGGTCCACCGAGGCGACGGTGCCGGCTACCGGAGCGGTGAGGGTGGCGTCGTCGAGGGACTGCTGGTCGGCCGAGACCTGGGCGCTGGCGGCGGTGACCGAGGCCTGGTCCGAGGCCAGCTGGGTGCTCGAGGCCGCTCCGGCCGTGTCCGTGGCCAGCCGGGCCTGGTCGGATGCCAGGGTGGCCTGCGCCAGCGCCAGGGTGGCCTGGAGAGCGGAGGGGTCGACGGTGGCGAGGGTCTGCCCGGCCGACACCGCCTGCCCGGCGGCCACGTCGACGGCGGTGACCCGCCCGGCCACGGCGAAGTTCACGTCGGCTTCGGTGGCCGGTTCGATGGTGCCCGTGGACGACGTGCGCTGCGAGACGGTGCCGGTGGAGACGGTCTCGATCCGGTCGGTGGTGGTGACGGCGGGTGCCGCCGTCGAACTGCTGGCCGGCGCCACCCAGATCCCGATGCCGATCCCCCCGCCGACCAGCACGAGTGCGGCGGCGACGCCACCCAGGGCCCGGCGCAGTGTGGCTCGTCCTCGCACCCGGTCATGACCTCCGCACGTCCGTTCCGACCCCGTGCGGGCCGGCGTGCACGATTCGACGTGATCGACCTTGGAAAATCCCGGAGATTTCCTGAGAGGGGCCTGTGAATCGGGAGGCGGCAGCCCGGCAGCCCGGCCGCTCGTCCGGCAGTCAGGCAGTCAGGCAGCCTGGTGGGTGGCGTGGAGGTGGTCGACGAACCAGGCGGCGGCGAGGTCGGCCACCTGGTCGAGGGCACCCGGCTCTTCGAAGAGGTGGCCGGCTCCGGGCACGACGGCCAGGCGGCGTTCGCCGGTCATCCGGGCCATCGCCATGCGGTTGAGGGCCAGCACGTCGGGGTCGGCGCCGCCCACCACGAACAGGGTGGGGACCCGGGCGGCCGCGATCCGGTCGCCGGCCAGGTCGGGCCGACCGCCGCGGGCCACGACGGCGGCGACGGTGTTGCCGGGAACGGCCGCTGCCCGCAGGGCGGCCGCCGCCCCGGTGCTGGCACCGAAGTAGGCGATGTCCCGCCGGCAGGCCACCGGTCGGCTCCGTAGCCAGGCGGTGACGCCGAGGAGCCGGTCGGTGAGCAGCTCGATGTCGAAGACGCGGGCACGCGATGCGGCCTCGTCGGGAGTGAGCAGGTCGACCAGCAGGGTGCCGAGCCCGGCCCGGCCCAGCGAGTCGGCGACCGAGCGGTTGCGGGGACTGAACCGGCTGCTCCCGCTTCCGTGGGCGAACACGACGATCCCCCGCGCCCCGGCGGGCACGTGCAGATGGCCTTCGAGCCGGGCGTCGACCGTGTCCACCACCACGTCGGTGTCCACCGGCCCGGTGTCGCCCTCGGGTCCGGTGGCCACCGGCAAGCACCTGCCCGCCTCCAACATGGCCACCACCTCGTCGTCGGTCACGGGAGTGAAGTCACCGTAGAACTGGCCGATGCCGCCGAAGGAGCGGACGATGTGCGACGTGACGACCTCGTCGGCCACCCGGCCGAGCGCCGCCACGGCCGTGGCTGCGGCGACGGGCGCGGCGACCACGATCCTGGCCGCCCCCTGGGCCCGGGCCACCTGCACCGCCGCCACCGCCGTCGACCCGGTGGCGATCCCGTCGTCCACCACGACCACCGTCCGACCCGCCAGGGGGACCGGCGAGCACGAGGCCCGGTACCGGGACAGGCGTCGGTCCAGCTCCCGCAGCTCACCGGCCACCACGCCGTCCAGCTCGTCGGAGGTGACGCCGGCCGCCCGCATGACAGCCAGGTCCACGTAGCGGGCACCGCCCTCGCCGAGCGCGCCCATGGCCAGTTCCGGCTGCCACGGCACGCCGAGCTTGCGCACCACGATGACGTCGAGGGGGGCGCCGAGCGCCCGTGCCACCGGCAGGGCCACGGCCACGCCCCCACGGGGCAGCCCGGCCACCACCGGACCCGATCGCACCAGGTGGGCGAGGCGCGGGGCCAGCGCTCTCCCGGCCGCCGCCCTGTCCACGAAGAACGGTTCTCGTTCCACGACGCGGCTCCTCACCGGCGTACCTGCACGGATGCCCCCTCCGGCCCCACGACCCGTACGCTCCCTGTCCGATCCGGCGGCCGGCCCCCCGGTCCGGGAACCGGCCTTTTCGGGACAGTCTGCGGGGGTGCGCACCTCCCCACCAGGGCCGAACGTCCCCTCGCAGCGAATCGGGTCGAACGCCCCGGTTCCCCGCCGGACCACCAGCTCAGCGGATCGAGGAGAGGTGCACCACGTACCACTCGCCCCGCCACGAGATCATCGACACGATGGGGAACGAGCGCGCCTGGCCGTCGAGGGTGTAGTGGATCGCCGATCCGTAGACGCGGTAGTAGCTGCCCTTGTTGTACTCGACCCCCGGCAGGATCCACTCGGCGGCACGCTCCGGCACGGTGACCGAGACGAACTGCGCCGCCGCCGGGTCCGGCCCGAGCGCGGCGTGGAGGGTGGCGATGTCCTGTTCGAAGTCGGGGATCAGACGGGTGTCGTAGTCGTGGACGGGGTCGGAGATCCCCTTCACCTGGATGTAGGCACTGAGCGGGAAGAAGAACGGCAGGGCCGGCGCCGGGTTGCCGGTGACGACTGCCTGCCACAGGCCGGCCACCCCGGCCTGGAACTGGGCATCGGTCGTCCCCGGGAGCTGATGCGTCTGCGGCAGGGTCCCGGGGTCGACCGTCGTCGTGGTGGCCGGCACCGCCGTGGTCGTGGTGGCCGGCACCGCCGGCGTCGTCCCGGTGCCGTGGCGGGTCGACGTCGCGCCGGCCGTCACGGTGCGGGGGGCGCCGGAGCCGCCGGACGAGAGCCACAGCGCGGTGGCGGCGACCACCGCCACCGCCACCGCCACCGTCCGGGTCAGGCGCTGCCGACGGCTCGGCCTCCGGGAGTACCGGCGCCGGGCGGTGCCGGCCGGCGCACCGGGCACCGTCCGGAACGCCTCAGACGGGGATCTGGCGGACGGGCGGCTTGGTGACCTTGCCCGACCGGATGCACCCGGTGCAGACGTGGATGCGCCGCGGGCTGCCGTTCACCAGTGCCCGTACCCGCTGGATGTTCGGGTTCCACCGACGCTTGGTGCGCCGGTGGGAGTGGCTGATGTTCATGCCGAACGACGGCTTCTTGCCGCAGACCTCGCACACCGCTGCCATGACGCGTCGACTTCCTCTCGGGACCTTCGGGAACGGCGCAAAGGTTAGCATCCACGCCATGGGGGAGACCCACCAGCTGCGCGCCGCTGATGTCCGGGCCGCCATCATCGCCTACCGCGACGTCCTGCGCACCCACCAAGAGGTGGTCAATCGCCTGAACGTCTACCCGGTCCCCGACGGGGACACCGGCACCAACATGGCCCTCACCCTGGAGTCGGTGGTCGCCGAGGTCGAGGGGTTGGGGCCGGGCGAGCCCGAGCTGGCCACGCTGACGAAAGCCCTGGCCCACGGGTCGCTCATGGGGGCGCGGGGGAACTCCGGCGTGATCCTCTCCCAGCTCCTGCGGGGCCTGGCCGACGAGTTCGCCGCCGCCGGCGGGGCGGTGGGGCCGGCCGACCTGGCCCGGGCCCTCGCCACCGCCGACCGGCTGGCCCGTTCGGCGGTCATGCGGCCGGTGGAAGGGACCATCCTCACGGTGGCCCGGGCCGCCGCCGAGGCAGCCGCGACGTCGGCGACGGCCGGCGGTTCCCTCGGCGAGGTGGTCGACGCCGCCCGGGCGGGGGCGGCCGACGCCCTGGCCCGGACGCCCGAGCTGCTCCCCGTCCTGGCCGACGCCGGCGTGGTCGACGCCGGCGGGACGGGGTTCCTCCTGTTCTTCGACGCGCTGGCGTCGGTCGTCCTCGGCCGGCCCCTCCCCGAGCCGCCCGACGTCGAGGCGGCGCCGCTGCTGCCGGCCGGGCACGGCGGCGAGCCCGCTCCCGGCGACCTGGCCGGACTCCGCTACGAGGTCATGTACCTGCTGGAGGCGCCGGACGAGACCATCGGCCCGTTCAAGGAGGTCTGGGCGGGCATCGGCGATTCGATCGTGGTGGTGGGCGGCGACGGCCTGTGGAACTGCCACATCCACACCGACGACATCGGTGCCGCCGTCGAGGCCAGCCTCGACGCCGGCCGACCCCGCAACATCCGGGTGACCGACCTGCTGGAGCAGGTCGAGGAGGAGCGGTGGGTGCGCGAGGGGGCCCACACCGCCGGCACCGGTCCGGACGACGTCCCGCCGGGGCCCCCGCCGACCACGGCCGTCGTGGCCGTGGCGTCCGGCGAGGGGATCAAGCGCATCTTCCGGTCCCTCGGCGTGCGGTCCATCATCGCCGGCGGTCAGTCGATGAACCCGTCGACCCGGGACCTGCTGGACGCGGTGGAGGACGCCGGCTCCGACGAGGTGGTGATCCTCCCCAACAACAAGAACATCCGGGCCGTCGCCGAGACGGTCGCCGGCCTGGCCACGCGCCACGTCCACGTGGTGCCCACCTCGTCGGTGGTCGAGGGGTTCGCCGCCCTGCTCGCCTACGACCCCGCCGCCCACGGCGGGCCGAACGCCGCGGCCATGGAGGCGTCGGCCACCCGGGTGGTGGCCGGCGAGGTGACCCGGTCGGTGCGCGACTCGGACAGCACCGCAGGCCCCATCCAGACGGGCGACTGGCTGGGGTTGTCCCGGGCCGGCATCGAGGTGGTGGCCGGCTCCCTGACCGAGGCGGCCTGCCGCCTGCTGGACCGCCTGGTGACCGACGAGCACGAGCTGGTGACGATCATCGAGGGAGAGGGCGCCACCACCGCCGATACCCGGCACCTCACCGTCTGGCTGGGCGACAACCGCCCGGAGGTCGACGTCGAGGTCCACCACGGCGGCCAGCCCCTCTACCCGTACCTGTTCTCCATCGAGTGACCCCGGCGCCGGGACCGAGCGGGCCGGCACCGACCGGCCGGCGTCTGGCCCAGCTCGCCGAGCTGCCCGTCTCCGTGCTGCGGGGGGTCGGCCCCCGTGCCGCCGCCGACCTCGAGGCGCTCGGCATCGCCTCGGTCCTCGACCTCCTGACGCAGTACCCCCGCCGCCACGTGGACGCCACCCGGCTCGTCCCCCCGGGAGCTCTGGCGGTGGGGGAGCCGGCGGCCATGCTCGCCACCGTGCGGTCCGCCCGCCGACCGCCGGGGCGCGCCCCGCGTGGGCGGCGGGCGCCGATCCGGGTCGAGCTCGAGGTGGGCGACGCCAGCGGCACCGTCCGGGTCGTCTTCTTCAACCAGGCGTGGCGGGCCCGCCAGCTGCCGGCCGGGACCACCGCCCTCTTCTTCGGCAAGCCGTCGGAGTACGGCGGGCGGCTCCAACTGGTGAACCCCACCGTCGAGGTGGTCCGGACGGCAGGGGACGAGGCGGAGGGCGACGACGACGGTGCGGCCGCCGGCAGGATCTACGCCGTCTACCCGCTGTCGGAGGCGGTACGCCTCACCTCGGTCCAGGTGAGCAGGTTCGTGGGGGAGGCCCTGGACCGGGCGGGGACGTTCGCCGACCCCCTCGATCCCGTCTGGCGGCAGCGGATCGGGCTGGTCGGGCGCACCGAGGCGTTCACCGGGATCCACCGGCCCCGCCGGATGTCCGACCGGGAGCCGGCCCGACGGCGCCTGGCCTTCGACGAGCTGTTCCGGCTCCAGCTGGCCCTGGTGCTCCGCCAGGCCCGCCTGGCCCGTGACGCCCGCGGGATCCGCCACGTCATCCAACGGCCCGACGGCGCGCCCACCCTCGCCGACCGGTTCCTCGCCGGCCTCCCCTTCGCCCTGACCGCCGGCCAGCGTGGCGCGCTGGCCGACATCCGGGCCGACCTGGCCGGGCCGCGGCCCATGCACCGCCTGCTCCAGGGCGACGTCGGCGCGGGCAAGACGGTGGTGGCCGTCGCCACCCTGTTGAGCGCGGTCGAGGGCGGCCACCAGGGGGCGTTCATGGCGCCCACCGAGGTGCTGGCCGAGCAGCACCGGCTCGGGATCGACGCGCTGCTCGACGGCCTGGAGCGCCCCGACCCGTCGGCCCGGGGCGCGGACCGCCCGGTGTCGGTGGCCCTCCTCACCAGCCGGACCGGCGCCGCCGCCCGCCGCCGCATCCGCGACGGGCTGGCCGACGGCAGCGTGGACCTGGTCGTCGGCACCCATGCCCTGCTGACCGACGACGTCCGCTTCGCCTCGCTCGGTGCCGTGGTGATCGACGAGCAGCACCGGTTCGGGGTGGAGCAGCGGGCGGCCCTGCGGGCCAAGGGGCGCGGCGCCGACGGCGGCGGGCACGACCCGGACCTCCTGGTGATGACGGCGACACCCATCCCCCGCACGGCGGCGATGGTGGTCTTCGGCGACCTCGACATGACGGTGGTGGACGACCTCCCGCCGGGCCGGGCGCCCATCGTCACCCAGTGGGCCCGGACGCCCGGCCAGGTGGCGGGCGCGTGGGCGCGGGTGCGGGACGAGGTGGCCGCCGGGCACCGGGCGTTCGTCGTCTGCCCGCTGGTCGAGGGGTCCGACCGGGTGGAAGCGGCGGCCGTCACCGACGAGTCGGCCCGCCTGGCGGCGGGGGAGCTCGCCGGCCTGCGGGTGGGCCTCCTCCACGGCCAGCTGCCGGCGGGCGAGAAGGCGTCGGTCATGGACGCGTTCCGCGCCGGTCGCCTCGACGTGCTGGTGGCCACCACGGTGATCGAGGTCGGGGTCGACGTGCCCGAGGCGACGGTCATGGTCGTGGAGGACGCCGACCGGTTCGGCATCGCCCAGCTCCACCAGCTCCGGGGGCGCGTCGGGCGGGGCTCGGACCAGTCGTGGTGCTTCCTGCTCTCGGGCGCCGAGACCCCCGAGGTGGGCGAGCGGCTGGGGGCGCTGGAGCGCACCACCGACGGGTTCGAGCTGGCCGACGTCGACCTCCGCCTGCGGGGGGCGGGGACGATCCTCGGCGCCCGGCAGAAGGGGCGGTCGGACCTGCGGCTGGCCGACCTGCTGGGGGACCGGGACCTGGTCGAGGCGGCCCGAGAGGTGGCCACCACCGTCGTCGGGTCCGACGGCACCCTCGACGCCCATCCCCTCCTGGCCGACGAGCTCCGGCTCTTCCTCGAGGACGACGAGGCCGAGTTCCTCTTCAAGAGCTGAACGGGCTGCGGCGCGCCGCCGTCCCCGGAGCCGCTCGGTAGGGTGGGGCGATGCGCGTGATCGCCGGCGAGCTGCGTGGTCGGCGCCTGGCGGCGCCGGACGCGGCCGGTGTGCGGCCGACGGGCGACCGGGTGCGCGAGGCCATGTTCGACGTCCTGTTCAGCCTGGGCGGGGTGGAGGGGCGCCGGGTGCTCGACCTCTTCGCCGGGTCGGGCGCGCTGGGGATCGAGGCCCTGTCCCGGGGAGCGGCGTCGGCCACGTTCGTCGACCGGTCTGCCGAGGTGGTGGCGGCCGTGCGCCGCAACCTGGCCTCGGTGGGCCTCGGGGGGGCCGAGTCCGACGGCGTCGCCACCGTGGTGCGCGCCACCGCCGAGTCGTGGATCGCCGGCAGCGCTGCCCGCTTCGACATCGCCTTCTGCGACCCGCCCTACGACTACGAGGGGTGGGGTGCCCTGCTCGCCGCCCTGCCCGCCGACCTGGCCGTGCTGGAGTCGCGCCGACCGGTCGAGGTGACCGACGGCTGGGGGGTCGTCCGGTCGCGTCGCTATGGCGGTACGCTCGTCACCGTGATCAGAGCGGAGCCGGCGACGACCGGGGCCGGTGCTCGGGACCCCCTCCCGGGTGCCGTACCCGCCGTGTCCGGTCGGGCCGGCCACGTCCATGGTGGCGAACCGTGACAGACGTGACAGAAAGGGGCGCCGTGAGGATCGCGCTGATCCCGGGGTCGTTCGACCCCGTCCACAACGGCCATCTCGAGGTGATCGAGCGGGCTGCCCGCATGTTCGACGAGGTGGTGGTGGCCGCACTGCGCAACCCGCAGAAGAGCGAGACCCTCTTCGACCTGGACGAGCGCCAGGAGATGCTCGAGGAGTCGGTGGCCCACCTGCCCAACGTGCGCATCGTCTCGGTGGCCACCCTGGTGGTCAACGTCGCCCGCGACGTGGGGGCCGGCGTGATCGTGAAGGGCCTGCGGGCCGTGTCCGACTTCGAGAACGAGCTGCAGATGGCGCAGATGAACAAGGAGCTCTCCGGGGTGGAGACCCTGTTCCTGCCGACGTCGTCGGCCCACTCGTTCATCGCCTCTCGCCTCCTGCGCGAGGTGGCCCGCTTCGGCGGCGACGTCACCGCCTTCGTCCCCAAGGTGGTGGCCGACCGGCTGGCGGAGAAGTTCACGCGGTGAGCGACCTGTTCGAGGACCTCGACGACCCCCGGGCCGGCGGCGAGGAGCACGACGCCGCCAGCCTGGTGCGCCGGGCGCTCGACCACGTGCTGTCGGCCAAGGCGATGCCGCTCTCGGCCTCGGTGCTGGTGTCGCGCGACGAGCTCGCCGACCTGCTCCAGGCCGCATTGGACCGCATGCCCGACGAGCTGCGCCAGGCCCGGTGGCTGCTGAAGGAGCGCGACGAGTTCCTGGCCGAGAAGCAGCGGGAGGCCGACGCCCTGCTCGAGGAGGTCCGTGTCCAGGCCGAGCGCATGGTGCAGCGGACGGAGATCGTCCGGCAGGCCAACCACGTGGCGCAGCGGATCCTGGACGACGCGAACGAGGAGGCACGCGGGCTGCGGCGCGAGGCGGAGGACTACGTGGACCAGAAGCTCGCCTCCTTCGAGATCGTCCTGGACCGGACGATGAAGACCGTCCGCGCCGGCCGGGAGAAGCTCCAGGTCACACCGCTTCCCGACGTCAGCCTGGAGTCCGGGATCGGCGCCGCCCCGACCGGTCGGGTCCTCGACGCCGACGACGAGGAGCTGGACGGGTTCTTCGACCAGGACCTCGACTGAGGACCGCCGTGGGACGCGGGCGACCCGAACCGGCGGGATCAACCGGCACCGTCCCCGGCCGTCGGGCCTTCGTGGCCCACGTGCACCGCCTGCGCCGCAACCCGGGGGCCACGGTGGTCGTCGACGTCCACGGGGTCGTGGCCGACCTGGCGGTGGCCGGTGTCGCCGTGCCCGACGGGGCGGAGGCCGGCCTGACGGGATCGCTCGCCTCCTACCCGGGCGGGATCGAGGTCACCGGCCGGGTGCGGGCACCGTGGCGGGCCGCCTGTCGGCGGTGCGGTGCACCGATCGACGGCATGGTGGACACCGAGGTGCGGGAGCGGTGCGTGCCGGGCGGCCCGGCCAGCGGTGACGAGGAGGCCTACGAGCTGGCCGACGAGCTCGACCTCGAGCCGCTCGTCCGTGACGCCGTCCTGCTCGCCCTCCCCCTCGCCCCCCTGTGCCGCGAGACGTGTGCCGGGCTGTGCCCCGAGTGCGGTGCCGACCGCAACGTGGCTCCCTGCGGCTGCCGGCCCCCCGCCGACCCCCGCTGGTCGGCCCTCGACGCCCTGGCCGGGCCGGGTGGCGGCGACCCCCCGCTCCCGGCGTAGACTGTCGCCCCTATGGCCGTCCCGAAGAAGAAGACCTCCAAGGCGAAGAGCCGCAGCCGCCGAGCATCCAACTGGGTGCTGCGGGCGCCGGCACGCTCGACCTGCCCGCAGTGCAACCAGGCCAAGCTCCCTCACGTGGTCTGCCCGAACTGCGGGTGGTACAAGGGTCGCCAGGCCGTCGACGTCGGCTAGTGAGCCGCCGGTCGCCCCGACCGCGGGGCGCGGACCTGGCGACGTTGCCGGTGGCCGTCGACGCCATGGGCGGTGACAACGCCCCGGCAGCCATCGTCGACGGTGCCAGGCGGGCGGCGGACGGGGGCATCCGCGTCGCGCTGGTCGGGCCGCCGGGCGGCATGGGCGACACGGGCGGGCTCCCCGAGCTGCCGGCGTCGGAAGTGATCGGCATGGACGAGGACCCGGCCCAGGGCGTCCGCCGGAAGAAGGACTCGTCGCTGGTCCGGGCGGCCGAGGCCGTACGCGACGGCGCGGCGATGGCGACGGTGTCGGCCGGCAACACCGGCGCGGCCATGGCCGCCGCCCTGCTGCGCATGGGCCGGCTGCCCGGGGTCGTCCGCCCCGCCATCGCCACGCCCATCCCCAACCCGGGTTCGGGCCGTCCCCCCACCGTGCTCCTCGACTCGGGAGCCAACGCCGAGTGCAGTCCGGCCATGCTGGTGCAGTTCGCCCAGATGGGCGCGGCGTTCGCCGCCGCCCGCTACGGCACCGGCCGGCCGACGGTGGCGCTGCTCTCGATCGGGGAGGAGAAGTCGAAGGGCACCCCCCTGGTGAAGGAGGTGCACGCCCTGCTGGCCGGCGGGGAGTACAGCTCGACCTTCGAGTTCATCGGCAACGTCGAGGGCCGGGACTTCTTCCACGGCGTCGCCGACGTGGTGGTCGCCGACGGCTTCACCGGCAACGTGGCCCTGAAGACGATGGAGGGGTCGATGCGGTTCCTCATCGGCGCCGTCACCGGGATCCTCGGGCGGCCCGACCTGGCCGACGACGCCGCCGCGGTGATCCCGGAGCTGCTGCCGCTGGCCGCCGAGCTCGACCCCGAGGGGACGGGCGGGGCCATGCTCCTCGGTGTCGACGGCGTCAGCGTCATCAGCCACGGGTCGTCGACGGCCACGGCCATGGTCAACGCCATCACCGTGGCCCACGACCTCGCCGTCGGCGGGCTGGTCGACCGGGTGGCCGCGGCCGTCACCGAGGTCGAGGCGCCCGGGGCCTGAACGCCCGCGGCCGCCCCGACCGGGTGCTCACCGGTTGAGCAGGTCCTTGGCCACGTGGGTGACCTGGATCTCGTCGGTGCCGGCGTAGATCTGGAAGACCTTGGCGTCCCGTGCCAGCTGCTCCACCCGGTACTCGGCCATGTAGCCGTTGCCCCCGAACAGCTGGACGGCCTCCATCGCCACCTCGGAGGCGGCCTGGGCCGCGTACAGCTTCATGGCCGACGCCTCGGCCAGGGTCGGGCTCCTGCCGGCGGCCTCCATCTCCAGGTAGCGGAAGACCAGGTTCTGCACGTTCAGGCGGGCCACTTCCATCTTCGCCAGCTTGAGCTGGATGAGCTGGCGGTCGCCGATGCGCTGGCCCCACAGCGTGCGGTTCTTGGCGTACTCGACCGACAGCTCGAGGCACTGCTCGATGACGCCGAGGGCCATGGCGGCCAGGCTGGCCCGCTCCTGGACGAAGTTGTCCTTCGCCGACTGGCGCCCCCCGCCGCCGGGCTCCTCCTCCGTCCCACCGAGCAGCCGGTCCGTGCCGACGCGCACGTCGGAGAGGAACAGCTCGCCGGTGGGCGAGGAGTGCAGGCCCATCTTGCGGAACGGCTTGGACTGCTCGAAGCCGGGCATGCCCTTGTCGAGGACGAACGTCAGGACCTTGCGGTCGCGCACCGGGGTGTCGCTGCCGTCGTCGAGCTTGGCGTAGAGGACCACCACGTCGGCGTAGGGGCCGTTGGTGATGAACGTCTTGTTGCCGTTCAGGACGTACTCGTCGCCGTCTCGCCGGGCCGAGGTCTTCATGCCGCCCAGGGCGTCCGAGCCCGAGTCCGGCTCGGTGATGGCCCACGCACCGACCTTGGCGAACGTCATGAGGTCGAGGCCCCACCGCTCCATCTGCTCGGGGGTGCCCCGCTTCATCACGGTGCCGGCGGCCAGGCCCACGCTCACCCCCATGGCCGTGACGATGCCCGGGCAGTAGCGGCACAGCTCGATGGTCGGGATGAGGGTCATGGCCGCCGACCCGCCGTCGCCCGAGCGTTCGGACGGCGCCGACGCACCGTCCCCGGCCCGCCTGCGCTCGAGCTGCCGCGCGAAGCGGTCCTTCGCCATGGCGTCCATGCCGAAGGTGGCGTACATCGTGCGGATGATGTCGTAGGGGGGGAGGTCGCCGTGCTCCAGCTCGTCGAGGTGCGGCTTGATCTCCTCGTCGATGAACCGGCGGATGGCGTCGCGCACCATCACCTGCTCGTCTGACCATTCGAACACGGTGACCCTCCCGTCGTGTCGTCCACTGGTGGCGCCGCTCGCCCGTGCGAGGTGCGCCCCTGCGCCGGACACCCTACCGGCAGGGCCGGGCCCGACCGGCAACCGGGCGCCGGACCGGTCGCACCGGGCGCCGGGCTCGCTACCATCGGCTCGTGGTGCAGCGACGCGGCCGACGGGATCCCGGACCGACCCGTTTCGAGCAGTGGGGGGGCCAGCCCTTCTTCGACGCACTGGTCGAGCGGTTCTACTCGGGGGTGGCGACCGACCCCGTGCTCCGCCCCCTCTACCCCGACGACCTGACCGAGTCCAAGGCCCACCTGGCGCTGTTCCTCGGCCAGTACTGGGGCGGGCCCCCCGACTACCAGGCGGCGCGCGGCCATCCCCGCCTACGGATGCGCCACGCGCCGTTCGTGATCGGGCGGGCCCAGGCCGACGCCTGGCTGGCCCACATGCTGGCCGCCGTCGACGGCTCGGGGCTGGGCGAACCCGACCGCACCGAGCTCCTGGACTACCTGGTCATGGCGGCCGGCTCCCTGGTCAACGCCCGGGGGTGACGGTCGGCGGGTGGCCGTCGGCGGCGGCGCCGGACCCCACGGATCGCGCCGGCCGGTCGTCCTCCCGGGGTCCCGGGGAGCCGTGCCCGGTCGCCGGGCTCCGGTACGATGTGACCTCTGGGGCGACCGGCCGGACCACCCGGTCCGGCGGACCGCCCGGTCCCCGGCCGGAACCCGCCGGTGCCCACGACACGAACAGGAGAGCCCGTGCCAGCCGAGACGCACGTCGAGAAGGGTCCCATGGACCGCCAGGAGATCTTCGAGCTCGTCCGTGACCAGCTGGCCGACATCCTGGAGATCGACCCCGGCACCATCGCCGAGTCGTCGTCGTTCGCCGAGGACCTGAACGCCGACTCCCTGGCGCTCATCGAACTGGTCGAGGGGCTGGAGGAGGAGCTGGGCGAGCGGACCGTCGGCTTCCGGATCGAGGACGAGGACCTCGAGGACCTGCGCACGGTCCGGGATGCCGTCGACTACGTCCACGCCAAGCTGTCCGAGGGCTGAGCGACGCGGCCCACCGAACCGGGCCCCGAGTGGGCGGCGGCCGTCGAACGCCTGGCCGAGCGCCTGGGCCACCGGTTCGCCGACCCCCTCCTGCTGGTCGAGGCCCTCTCCCACCGGTCCTGGTGTGCCGAGCGAGGCGGCCGGCCGTCCAACGAGCGACTGGAGTTCCTGGGCGACGCCGTGCTCGGCCTGGTCGTCGCCGACCACGCCTTCCACGCCTATCCGCGCCTGGCCGAGGGAGTCCTGGCCAAGTTGCGGGCGGCGGTGGTGAACGCCGGCGTGCTGGCCGAGGTGGCGGCCGACCTGGGGATCGGCCCCACCCTGCTGCTGGGCAAGGGCGAGGAGAGCTCCGGCGGGCGGACGAAGCCGTCGATCCTGGCCGACGCCACCGAGGCGGTCATCGGCGCCGTCTACCTGGACGGCGGCCCGGACGCCGCGGCCCGGCTGATCCTCGACGAGCTGGGCGACCGCATGGCGGCGGCCGTCTCGGACCCGGGCGAGTCCGACGCCAAGAGCCGCCTCCAAGAGACAGCCGTCCACCTCGGTTACGGGGTCCCCCGCTACGAGGTGGCGGGTCACGGGCCCGACCACGCCCGCAGGTACGTGGCCACGGTGTACGTTGCTGACCGTCGCCTCGGCCAGGGGGAGGGGCGTTCGAAGAAGGACGCCGAGCAGGCGGCCGCACGGTCGGCCTGCGACGTGTTGGGGGACGAAAGAGGCGACCAGGGATGCCCGAGCTTCCCGAAGTAGAGACGATCCGGCGGGACCTCCAAGGCGAGGTCGTGGGGCGGAAGATCAAGGCGGTCGAGGTGCGCAACGGGAGGACCGTTCGCCGGCACCCGAGCGCCAAGCACTTCCGCGCCCGGCTCGAGGGGGCCACCGTCACCTCGGTGGGGCGGGCGGGAAAGTACCTGCTCATGGGGTTGGACAGCGGCGAGACCCTGGTCGCCCACCTGGGCATGAGCGGCCAGCTGCTGCGCGCCCGCAGCGCCAAGGAGCCGAAGGTGCCCCACACCCACGTGACGATCACGTTCACCCAGGGCGGGCAGCTCCGGTTCGTCGACCCCCGCACCTTCGGCGAGCTGTTCGTCTCGGCCCCGGACGAGGAGGGGCGCGCCCTGCCCGAACTGGCCAAGCTCGGCTTCGACCCCCTCGACGACGTCATGAGCTGGGAGCGGTTCTGGGCCATGCTCGCCGCCCGGCACACGGGCCTGAAGGCCCTCCTCACCGACCAGGAGTTCGTCGCCGGCATCGGCAACATCTATGCCGACGAGATCCTCTTCGCCGCCGGGTTGCGCTACGACCGCACGTCGGACTCGCTCTCCTCCCAGGAGGTGCGCCGCCTCTACCGCTCGATGGTCGAGACGCTGTCGGAGGCGGTCAAGCACCGGGGTTCGTCGCTGGCCGACGAGCAGTACCGGGACCTCTTCGGTGAGGTCGGCGACTACCAGGGCCAGCACCAGGTCTACGACCGCGAGGGGCAGCCCTGCCGCCGCTGCCGGGCCACCGTGGTCCGGGTCAAGTCGGGCGGGCGGTCGACCTACCTGTGCGATCACTGCCAGGTATGAGGCGCCGCCGCCCCGTCGGGGGCCCGGCCGGCCCGGGCGCCGCCGTGCCGGCGCAGGGGTAGGGTGAGCGCCCGGTGTTCCTGAAGACCCTCACCCTCCGGGGATTCAAGTCGTTCGCCGACCCCGCCGTGCTCGAGTTCGAGCCCGGCGTGACCGTCGTGGTCGGACCCAACGGCAGCGGCAAGTCGAACGTGGTCGACGCCGTCGCCTGGGTGCTCGGCGCCCAGGGGCCGCGGACGGTGCGCTCGGCGAAGATGGAGGACGTCATCTTCGCCGGGTCGGCCACCCGTCCCGCGCTCGGGCGGGCCGAGGTCAGCCTGACCATCGACAACGCGGCGGGCAAGCTCGCGACCGACCTGGCCGAGATCACCATCACCCGCACCCTGTTCCGGTCCGGGGAGAGCGAGTACGCCATCAACGGCGCCCCGTGCCGGCTCCTCGACGTCCAGGAGCTCCTGTCCGACACCGGGGTCGGTCGCCAGCAGCACGTGATCATCAGCCAGGGCCAGCTCGACGCCATCCTGAGCGCCCGGCCCGAGGACCGCCGGGCGGTCATCGAAGAGGCGGCCGGCGTGCTCAAGTACCGGCGCCGGCGGGAGCGGGCCGAGCGCCGGCTGGCCGCCACCGACGAGAACCTCGAACGGCTCTTCGACCTGGTGCGGGAGGTCAAGCGCCAGATCCGCCCCCTGGAGCGCCAGGCTGCGGCGGCACGCTCCCACGACCAGCTGGCCGGCGAGCTGCACCGGCTGCGGCTGGCGCTGGCCGGCGAGGAGCTGCGCACCATCGACGCCCGCAGGGAGGCAGCCGGGGCCCAGCGGGCCGAGCTGCAGGCGGCCGAGGCACAGTGGCGGACCACCGTGACCGAGCTCGACGAGGAGACGGGTCGGACCACCGACGAGCTGTCGGCGCGGCGCGAGGCCGACCTGTCGTCCGCGTTGGGCCGGGTCGAGGGGCTGGTGGAACGGGCGCGGGGGCTCGTCGGGGTACTGCGCGAGCGGCGTCGGGGCCTGCAGGCCGCGCTCGACGCCGCCGCCGACGCCGACGTGGTGGCCAACCTCGAGGCCGAGGCGGCGAAGGTGAACGCCGAGCTGGCGGCGACGGCGGAGGAGGCCGAGGCCATCGCACCGGAGCGGACCGCCCTCGCCGCCGCCGAGCAGGCGGCGGCTGAGCGCCTGGCCGCCGCCGGCGACCGGGCCGCCGACGGGGGACCGAGACCGGCGGCCGAGGCGGTGGCCGAGTGCCGGCGCGCCGTCGACACCCTGACCCGGAGCCTGGAGCGGGACCGGGCCGACCTGGCCCAGGTCGAGTCCCGCCTGCTCGCCGGGGAGCGGCGTGTCGCCGCCCTGGGCGACGAGGAGATCGAGCTTGCGGACCGGCTCGACGCCACCGAACGCGAGCGCCACCGCCTGCAGGCCGAGGCGGCCCGGGCCGAGGCCGCCCACGCCGATGTCGCGCGCCGCCTGGACGAGGCGGAGGAGGCCCTGCGCCTGGCCGAACAGGAGCACCACCGGGCCGAGGCCCGGGCCGACGCCCTGGAACGGGCCCTCGACGAGGCCAGGGGCGCTGCCGGCGCCGAGCTCCTGGCCGGGGTGGACGGCGTGGTCGGCACCCTGCTCGACCTGGTGGAGGTGGACGAGGGGTGGGAGGCGGCCCTCGAGGCCGCCGCCGGCGGGTCGCTGGCCGCCGTGGTCGTGTCCGGCAGCGCCGCCGCCCGCCGCGCCCTCGACCTGCTCCGCAGCGGCCAGGCGACCGGCGCCGTGCTGGCCCTGGGGGCGGCCGCCCTGCCGCCACCGCCGGCTCCCGCCGGCGCCGAACCGGTGCGCTCCCACGTGCGGGCCCGGACCGGCGCCGCCGACCCGGACGGCCTGGGCGCGCTGCTCGACCGCCTGCTGGCCGACGCCGTGTGCACCGGGAGCGGCTGGTCCGCCGCCATCGACCTGGCCCTGGCCCGCCCCGACCTGGTGGTCGTCACCCGTGACGGCGACCGCTTCTCGCAGACCGGCTGGCGGGTGCGGGCCGCCGGCGGCGTCGTCACCGCCGTCCTGGTCGAGGAAGCCCGCCGCCGGGCCGCCCTGGCCGGTGCCGAGGCCGAGCGGTGGACGG
>JAJZAC010000114.1 GCA_021799615.1 Actinomycetes bacterium | reverse complement strand
ACCGCCCGCCGCACCGCCCGCCGCACCGCCCGCCGCACCGCCCGCCGTCGATGCCGTGGCGGCCTGCAGCTCCGCCGGCGTCGCCCGGGTGTCGTCGCTCACCACGGTGTAGATGGTCCCCTTGCCCATGGCCACGCCGGAGACGATCGTCCCGTCCCCGGTGAGCAGGAGGTGGGAGGTGGGAAGGTACACGCTGCCGGCCACGCCGGAGTGGAAGATCAGGTTGGGACCGCTCTCGGCCAGGTAGAAGGTCTCGATGTCCCGCTGGTTGGCCGACAGGGGTGCCAGTTCGTCGGGTGTGGCGGGGACGCTGAACGGCGATCCGCCGTTCAGCGTACGCGTCGGTGGCACGCCCGGCCCCGACGACTGGCTCCACGACTGGCCGTTCCAGGTGTCGTAGGTCTGGCCCACCCAGTAGCCGGGCCGGCTGGCCCGCACCCGGAGCACGACCCGGTTGGAGAGGGTCCCCCGGATCCCGGTGTCGAGTGAGCGGGCGAACCCCAGGTACCCGCCGACCCGGGTGGGGCCGTTGACCGGGGCGGCGTGGGCGGGCAGGGAACCGGACCCGCCCTCGGTGAGGTTGTTCGGGCTGGTGACCGAGGGGTCGCCCGCCGCCGACGACGGGAAGGCCAGGTCGGTGGAGACGTGCGGTGGCGGCACGACGGCCACGAACACCACGGCGAGGACCAGGACGACGGCGCCGGCCCCGGCGAGTGCCCGCCATGGCACGCCCTTCGTCCCCGACATCGACTGCCACATGGCCACCATGGCGGCCACGCTGAACGCCGCCCAGATGGCCACGTACCCGGCCAGCCGGAGGTCGATCGACTGGGAAGCGGCCACGGCCATGAGCGCGGCCGAGCCGCCCACCGAGTACGCGACGTCCTTGCGGGCGGGCACGTCGAAGGCGTGGGTGACCAGCACCCAGGCGAACAGGACAGCCAGCGGGCCCTCGACGGTGGCGATGTCGCCCGGCGTGGCCGAGCGCCCGGCGATCGTGATGAACCACGTGAACCCGGCGACGACGCAGACGGCCAGGATCGGCTTGATCCCGATCCACGGTGCCTCCCGGCGGCGGTACGAATAGACGTTGCCCACCACCGTGGCGGCCGCCGCCACCCCGGCGACCGGCGCCGAGAGCTCGCCTTCGACCAGGCAGGCGGCCAGGGCGGTCAGCACGCAGGCGGCCGAGGCAACCCGGAAGGGGATCGAGTGCTCGGGTGGACCGGGACGGTTGGCCTCGACGACACGTTGCCAGAGGGTCATCCGGGCACCGCCTTCGCCAAGCGCCGGCCCAACGCGATCCGGTCGGCCACCACCTCGCGGTGCGGCCCGTCCACCTCGGTGGTGACGAGGAGCACGGGGATCCCGGTGGCCAGGAGCCGGAGCCCGGTGGCCATGGCCTGCTCGGCCTGGCGCTCGGCCTCCTCGGGGTCCCGGTCCAGGAGCACCTGGACGACCGCCGGCTCGGCCAGCGGGGCCTCGGCCTCGCGCACCATGAGCTGTGCGGCGTGGGCGGTCGCCGGCCAGTGGACCGACCGCCGCCGGTCGCCCGGCTGGTAGGGCCGGACCCCCCTCGGCTCGCCGATGACGGCCGGCTGGCGTCCGCTGCTGTCGCCGTCTGCCGGATCGGGCAGCGTGCCGGCCCGTTCCGGCGCGCCGGCACGGGGAGCCACGTGCACGGGGCGGGGCAGGGGGAGGCGCATCTGACGGCTCCACCAGAGCATCCCGAAGGGGACGGAGGTGGCGACGTCGACCGCCACCGAGACGAGCACGCCCCGGCCCAGTGGCATGACGTCGACGGTGGCCGTGCGCCTGCCTCGGGGGGAGCCCCCGGCGATCACGGGGTCGCCGGGGGGTTCCAGGGGCGACACACGCGCTGGACCCGTCACCGAGATCTGGAGGCTGACCGGGGCACCGGCGACGGCATCGGCCGGGCAGGCTTCCACCGCCACCCGCAGCCTGCGGGCGGCGAACGCCGGTGCGACGAGCCCGACGGCGAGCACGGCGGCGAGGAGGGCGCCCACCGCCTGGACCCATCCGGACCCGCTCGAGCGGGCGACGCCGAACCACAGCACGACGGTGAAGAGGCTTCCGGACAGGGGGCCCAGCCACGCCACCGGGTGGGTCCGGCGACGGAGCCGGCGCCTGCGGGCGGTCGGGCCTGGGCCGCCGGCGGGGGTGGCGCCGGTAGCCCGGCGGACGGACCATCGAGCTGGCGTGCCGGGAATCGGGGGGCCGCCGGTGGGGGCGGCGGATCGAGCGCGGGGCGGTGGCATGGGAACCCCGGCAGATGGCGACGGTCCTGGCACTCCGGTCCCCCGCCGACCCTACGGGCGCGGTGCCGGCGTCGTGGCGACCAACTGGCGCAGGAGCGCCGTCGCCTCCACCGCCCCGCCGTCGCACACCAGGCGGTGGGACAGGCACGGTGCGGTGACGACCTGCACGTCGTCCGGCGTCACGTAGGTCCGGCCTGCCAGGACTGCGTGGCCCTGCGCGGTGCGGATCAGGGCAATGGCCGCTCGCGGGCTCGCCCCGAGCCGGACGCCGGGCAACGAGCGGGTGGCCCGCACCAGCGAGACGGCGTACTCGGCCACGACGGGCGCCACGTGCGCGGTGGCGGTCGCGTCGATGACGTACTGCCAGGTCTCGACGGTGCACACCGGCCCCAGGGTGTCGAGTGCAGCCCGTCCGCCATGGTGCAGGACCAGTCCCGCCTCGACGGCGGCATCGGGGTAGCCGATCGACGTGGAGAGCGCGAACCGATCCAGCTGGCTCTCGACCAGCGGGTAGGTGCCGAGCTGGCCGATCGGGTTCTGGGTGGCGACGACCAGGTGTGGCCGCGGGAGGGCCCAGGTCTCGCCGTCCACCGACACCTGCTGTTCTTCCATGGCTTCGAGCAGCGCCGACTGAGTCCGGGGTGGCGTGCGATTGAGCTCGTCGAGCAGCACCACGTGCGAGAAGATCGGCCCCGGTCGGAACTCCCAGGTGCCGGCGTCGGCCGAGTAGACGTTGACGCCGGTGACGTCGGAGGGCAGCAGGTCCGGGTGGCCCTGGATGCGGGCCAGTCCGGCTCCCAGCGACGTGGCGATGGCACGGGCCAGCACGGTCTTGCCGACGCCTGGCACGTCCTCGATGAGGAGGTGCCCGCCGGACAGCGCGGCGAGCACGGCGGCCGTGACTGCACCGGGCGTGCCCAGAAGGACCCCGGAGAGCGCCCGGTGCAACGCACCGGCGACGGCCACCGCCGTCTCGATGGGGGAGGGGGCGGTGGGCGTGGGCGCCTGAGCTGTGGGCGCGTGGGCCGGAGTCACCGGAGCCTGGGCCACCTGGGCCTGGGCCACCTGGGCCTGGGCCACCTGGGCCTGGGCCACCTGGGCCTTGGCCACCTGGGCCTTGGCCACCTGGGCCTTGGATGCAGGGGAAGCGGGGGGCGCCGGCGCCCCCTGGGCCTGCAGGTGGCCACCGGCGGGCGTGGACTGGGCGATCGGTGTGGCGGACCCGTTGTGGCCCGGTCCTGCCGGCTCTCCTGGCGCTACTCCGGCCCCGGCCGGCCCCGGTTCGGCCATTCCGGTGCTCATCTCGTCCCTGCCCTTCCTGTCGTCGGCATGTGGCCCATCTTCCGGCTCGCGCTTCGGGTGGAGTTCGAGTGCCGGTGGTGGCGACCCACGCGCCGACCGTGGCACCACGTTACCGGGGTGCCGCCCGAAGGGGCAGCCGGCCACGGGCCAGGAGGCAGCCAGCCACAGGTCACCGGCCGGGGCACGGGGCAGCGGGCCACAGGTCACCGGCCAGGGCACGGGGCAACCAGACCCGGCCCAGTCGGCGACGACGTCGTGGCGGTGGTCGGCGACGACGTCGTGGCGGTGGTCGGCGACGACGTCGTGGCGGTGGTCAGAAGTCGAGCGCGCTGAGCTCCGGGATCGTCCCCTCGGCCCGGGCCCGCGCCTCGAGCCAGCGACGCCGGCGGGCGGACCGGGTGTCCTCGTCGGACTCGGGCTCGACGACCATCCGGGGCGACCAGGCAGCGGCGACGTCGTCCTCGTCCGCCCACGTGCCGACGGCCATGCCGGCCAGGTAGGCCGCCCCCAGCGTGGTTGCCTCGGTCACCGGTGCGACCTCGATCGGGCGCCCGCACGCCTCGGCCAGCGCCCGCAGGAAGACGCCGTTGGTCGACATGCCGCCGTCCACCCGCAGCGAGGCGATGGGCAGGCCGGTGTCCGCCTCGGCCGCCTCCAGGAGGTCGGCACCCCGGTGGGCGACCCCTTCGAGGACCGACCGGACCATCTCGGGCCTTCCCGTCCCCCGGGTGATGCCGATGAAGAGGGCTCGGGCCCCGTAGTCCCACACCGGGGTCCCGATGCCGAGCAGGGCGGGGACGAACCACACGTCGCCGGTGTCGGTGCAGGCCGCCGCCACGGCCTCGCTCTCCTCGGCCGTGGCGATGATGCCGAGGTCGTCGCGCAGCCACTCGACGCACGAGCCGGCGGACAGCATGATGGCCTCGGATCCCCAGGTGGTCCGACCCCCGCGGGACCACGCGGCGATGGGGTACGTGCCCGCCGGTCCCCGCGAGGCGAGCCCGGGCGCGTCGCTCCCGGTGCACTGGTCGAGCATCCCCCCGGTGCCGAAGGTGGCCTTGGCCATCCCGGGTCGCGTGCATCCCTGGCCCACCAGCGAGGACTGCTGGTCACCGGCGAGCCCGGCGAGCAGCGGCGCGCCGTCGAGGGCGACGGCGGGGCCGATCACCCCGGACGAGTCGACCAGTTCGGGAAGGACGGCAGCCGGGATGCGCAGGAGCTCGAGTACCCGCTCGTCCCACCGCGTCACCTCCCGGTCCACCAGGCCCGTGACGCCGGCGTTGGTGGTGTCGGTGACGTGGCGGTCGCGCCCGGTCAGCAACCACGCCAGCCACGTGTCGACGGTGCCGAAGGCGAGCTGGCCGGCCTCCGCCCGGCTGCGGTCAGGGTCGGCCAGGTCGAGGAGCGCGGCCAGCTTGGTGGCCGACGAGTTGGGAGCCAGGCGGAGGCCCTGCGCCTGGAGCTCGAGGCAGGTCCCGACGGTCCGGAGGTCCTGCCAGCCGATGCCCGGACCGACCGGTTCGCCGGTGGCCCGGTCCCACAGCACCGTCGAGGCCCGCTGGTTGGCGATGCCGACGGCGTCGACCGGACCGGCATCGGCCAGTGCCCGCCCGGCGACGTCGAGCGCGGCGTCGGCGAGCGCGCGGGGGTCGAACTCGACCAGCCCGGGGAACGGCGTCTCGGGAAGGACGGGGACGTGATGGGCGCAGGCCACCGTGCTGTCCGGCCGCACGACGGCGCCGCGGACGCCCGAGGTCCCGACGTCGATGACCAGGATGCTCATGCCGCGCCTGGCGCGCCTGCCGGGCCTGCCGTTCCCGCCGGGCCTGCCGGGCCTGCCGTGCCTGCCGGGCCTGCCGTGCCTGGCGCCCGGGGCGCCGTCGCCGAGTGGGGGCTCACGGCCACACCTGGCCGCCGAAGGGGCCGGGCAGGCCGAGCTTCCCCGGGTTCAGGATGCCCGTCGGGTCCAGTGCGGCCTTCACCGTGGTCAGTACGCCGAACGCGCCCCCGAGTGCCGCTTCGAGGTAGGCGCCGCGGTTGATCCCGATGCCGTGGTGGTGGCTCAGCGCCACGCCCCGGGCCAGCACCGTCTCGTTGATGGCCCGCCACGCCGCCGTGTAGTACTGCTCGGCCCACCCAGCGGGAGCTTCCTCGGGCGGCAGGCCCGCGAACGTGAAGTAGAGGCAGGCTCCGTCGGTGTACGCATGGCTCTGGTGCGACGAGGCGGCCACCGTGCCACCGACGGCGCCGATGGCCGCCACCACGTCGTCGTAGAGACCCGGCAGCGAGGCCCACCGCCCGGCGACCTCCGCGGTGTCGACGACGGCGCCCCGCCGCCACAGAGGGGCCAGCGCGGACACGTCGTTGCGGCGCTCCAGCCAGTGGTCGACGAGCCCGTCATCGAGCCGGTCGGCCGGTGCGCACTCCTCGTCGACCACCCGCAGGGTCGCGTCGAGGATGTGGGGGTCGGCCTCGTCCAGGACGACCAGGATGTTGGTGCCCTCGACGTCGAACGACCGCGTCGACTCGGCGACGTCGTACAGGCGGAGGACCGCCGGGGTGGCGCCCCGGCGCAGGATCCGCCGGCAGGCGTCGAGACCGTCGGCGAAGGTGGCGAAGCCGAAGGCGCGCCGTCCCTCGGCCGGCGGGAGCGGGTGCACCCGGAACCGACCTTCGGTGATCACGCCCAGCGTGCCCTCGCTGCCGACGAACAGTTGGGTCAGGTCGGGCCCGGTGGCCGCCCTCGGCCCCCGGCCCCCGGTCCGGACCACCGTGCCGTCGGCCAGCACCACCTCCAGGCCGAGCACCATGTCCTCGATCTTCCCGTACCGGTTCGAGTACTGGCCCGCGCCGCGGCAGGCCAGCCAGCCGCCGACGGTGGAGAGGTCCATGGACTGCGGCCAGTGCCCCAGGGTGACCCCGTGGTCCGACCGGAGCTCGGCCTCGAGGTCGGGCCCGAACGTGCCGGCCCGCACGTCGGCCACCAGCGACGTCTCGTCGACCGCCACCACGCCGGACAACCCGCACAGGTCGAGGGCGACGCCGCCGTGGACGGGCACCGACCCACCGCACACCCCCGAACGCCCGCCGGCGGCGGTGACCGGCACGCCGGCCTCGGCGCAGGCGGCCACCACGGCGGAGACCTGTGCGGTGTCGGTGGGCCGCGCCACCACGGCGGGCAGGGCGGGGACCATCCCGTTGGCCGCCCAGCCGATGGCCACCGGCCACCAGTCGCGGCTGGCGTCCGACCGGGCATCGGGGGCGTCGGTCACCACGGCGCACACGCCCTCGAGGCGCCGGCGCAACGCGTCGTCGACCGCCACCCGCCGGCCGGGGAGGAACTCCTCGATCTCGTCGGGCCCGGCGTCGACCGGCGTGACCGGCGTGGGCTCGGTCATGACGGCTTGCCCGCCTTCGCTCGGTGACTCGCGGTGCCGTCCGGGTGGGCGGTGCCATCGGGCTGGGCAGTGCCATCGGGCTGGGCAGCGCCGTCCGGCTGGGCAGTGCCGTCCGGGCGGGCAGTGCCGTCCGGCTGGGCAGTGCCGTCCGGCTGGGCAGTGCCGTCCGGGTGGGCGGCAACGACGCTCGAGCGGGTACTCCCGCCGAGGCCGGCCCGGTGGAGCTCGTCCAGCAGGGCGGCGGCGTACTCGTCGCCCCGGGCCGCAGCCTCCTCGGGTGTCCAGCCGAGCTCGGGACCGATCAGGGCGGCGACCGCCGGTGCGGCAGCCGCCGTCGCCCAGGCGTCGCGCAACGACGCCCGGGTCCGGCGGTCGAGGACGTCGGCCAGGGTGGTGGCCATCTCGTGCCGGACGGCGTACACGGCCTCGACGGCGAGGTACCGGAGCCCCGGGACGAGCGGCTCGAGCAGCTCGGGCCGTCCGTCGGCCAGCGCCAGGACCGCAGCCGTTTCGCTGCCGTAGCGGCCGGCGAGGTGGGCGGCGGCACCGGCGGC
>JAJZAC010000113.1 GCA_021799615.1 Actinomycetes bacterium | reverse complement strand
CACCCCCGGCACCGCCTACACCTTCACCGTGGCCGCCACCAACGCCGTGGGCACCGGCCCGGCCTCGGCCGCCTCCAACTCGGTCACCCCGACAGCGGTCCCCGGGGCTCCCACCATCGGCGTGGCCACCCCCGGCGCCGCCCAGGCCACCGTGGCCTGGACGGTGGGGCCGAACAACGGGAGCGCCATCACCTCGTTCACCATCACCCCCTACGTCGGCACCACCGCAGCCACGCCGGTGGTGGTGACGGCCGGGGCGACGGGCTCGGCCACCGATCCCACCCCCGGCGCGTCCGACAGCGCCACCGTCACCGGGCTCACCCCCGGCACCGCCTACACCTTCACCGTGGCCGCCACCAACGCCGTGGGCACCGGCCCGGCCTCGGCCGCCTCCAACTCGGTCACCCCGACAGCGGTCCCCGGGGCTCCCACCAGTGTGTCGAGGCTGAGCGTTTCGCTGGTTCCTAACGGCACGGACGAGCTTGCCGTTTACGCGATCCGATTCACGACGTCGGCTTCTGGCGCATTGGCCGCAGGGTCAAATGCGGTGATCAGCTTCGCATCGGGGACGATGATCCCGACGGCGATTTCTGACTATTCGGTTAGCGCAGTCGTTGGGACTGCCTCCGTAACCAACGTAATGGTCGAGCCGGGGTCTGGTGGGGTCGGCCCGTCCGCCGACATCACGTTCGGTATGAGCAGTATCACCCCATCGGACAGCGTGTCCATTGTCATTCGCTCGATTCGAAATCCGCTCGTAGGGTCGAGTTCAGAACGGCTCGTCCTCGAGACTTCGGCGGATCTTGGCCCAGCCACGGCAACCTACGTGGTCGTCGGTGCCGGTACTGTGCGGGGCTACTACCTCGTGGCCTCCGACGGTGGGGTGTTTGCGTTCGGGAGTGCGGCCTTCTACGGGTCGATGGGTGGACATCACCTGAATAGGCCCGTGAATGGCATGATCGTCACGCCGGACGGCAGGGGCTACTGGCTCGTCGCGTCGGATGGCGGCATCTTCACCTTCGGCGACGCCCACTTCTACGGTTCGCTCGGGAGCGCTCATCTCAATGCTCCGATCGTCGGCATGGCTCCTGCCCGGGACGGCAGGGGCTATTGGCTCGTCGCGTCGGATGGCGGCGTCTTCACCTTCGGCGACACTGGGTTCTTCGGATCGGGGGCAGGGCATCGGCTCAATGCCCCAGTTGCCGGCATGGCTGCGTCACCCGATGGCGGGGGCTATTGGCTGGTTGCATCTGATGGTGGTGTGTTCGCGTTTGGAGACGCAGTGTTCCACGGCTCAGCCGCAGGCCTCCCGCTTGCGGCGCCAGTTGTGGGCATCACGGCAGATGTCGCAACAGGCGGCTACTGGCTCACGAGCGCGGACGGCGGAATCTTCACGGGGGCTGCGCCGTTTTATGGGTCGCTCGGCGGTCATCAACTGAACGCACCGATCGTCGGATTCGGGAGCTGAGAGGCCAGGTCGGATCCGGATTCGCGGCAGGTGCCCGTTCGCGAGCGCACTCCGATCCCCGCAGGCGATCGGGTTACGTCGGAGGTGTCAGCTCGCCGGCTCTTCGACCGGATCCAGGGCGAGCCGGGCGAAGACCAGAAGGCCCTGGCTGGTGGGGCGGGTCGACAGCACGGTGACGGCGACACCCTCGGTGCCGACCAGATGGACGGCGTCGTTCACCACCACCATGTCCCCGTCGGGCAGGTAGCCGACCGCTTGGCGCGGCTGGTTCCCCGATTTGACCAGGTCGATGACGAGGCGCTCGCCGGGGGCGTGCTCCGGCGTGAGGTCGGCGGTCAGGCGGCGGAGGTCGACGACCGGAAGCTCCCAGGCGCCCGCCTGTTGGGCCAGCCCCGTGGAACAGGTGCCGATGCGGAGTCCGAGGCGGCGGGCCAGGGTGAGCAGCTTCGCCGACGTGTCGTCGGTCTCGGGGATCTCGTCGGGGGCGACGTGGACCGACACGCCTGTTTCACGGAGGTACTCGAGGGCCTCGAGGCCGCGACGCGCTCGCCGCGACGTCACCGGATCAGGGCCGCCGGCCAGGGTCTGCACCTGGTCGAGGACGAACTGGGGCACGACCAGCCCGCCGGGAAGGAGGCCTGACCGGCCGAGCACGAGCAGGAACCGGTCCATGATCGCGGACGCGTCCACGAGGAGCGCATACCCGGGCGGTGGGTCGTTCGGGGGGGCGAGGATGCGCGACAGCCCGGCGGCGGCCACCACCTGGCGGCCCTTGGCCACGCCGATCCGCCATCCGAGGGTGGCCAGGATCCAGGCAGCCACCGCCGTGATGACCAATTCGAACCCGGTATGGAACAGCACCAGGAGCGGCAGGCCGATGACGAGGCCCAGGAGGAGGCCGCTGGTGCCGGTGATCGTGCCGGCGAAGACCTCACCGGGAGGCATGTTGCGGAGCTGGAACACGGTCCGCTGCAGGCCTCGGTCGAGCAGTCTCCCGACCAGGCCGCCGACGACGTAGAAGATGCCCGCTCCGAGCAGCATGCCGACGATCGGCCCGTGCGATCCGCTGGCGACGTGGTGCCCGATCTCGAGCCCACCGACCGCACCGGCCAGGACGATCATGAAGCGGAGCACTTCGACGAACAACATCCGCCCCTACGTTAGCCGTGGGGCCTCCCGGTCCGGTGTCTGATGCCGTGTCCGGTGCCGGCCTCGGCGCCTTGACCGGACGTACGACCCGTGCACGTCCACCCCGGGCGTCCGGTGGCGCGGCTCGACGCGCCTCGTGCACGGCTCGGGCACGACGGCCGCCCAACGGCAGCAGACACCGGTGTCGACATCACCAGGGAAATGTCACTCTGCGTGGCTGACCAAACACCCTATTGATCGAAGTCGTGGCCTCGACAAGACTGGAGGGCCTCCCCGGCGCCCGAGGTGCACGGACCGACCATGCCGAACCGAACTTCCTCCACGCCGACAGTCGGCGCCTCGTCCACGGAGCCCGTGCTCCGCGGCCTGGTCGCGCTCGGTCCCGCCCTGGTCGCGGACCGGGCGCGCGACACGATCAGCCTGACCCTCACGCCGGCCGGGCTCGAAGTCCGGGCCGAGCGCGCCGGCCGGACCGGCCCGTCGACTGTCCCCGAACTGGTGCCCTGGCCTCGCCTGGCCGGATTCGATGCCGACCGCCAGGTCGCCCTGCCCGGCGGGGGGGTGGGGCACCTGCTCGTGGTCGTCGGCTCTCGGCCGGATGGCACCACGGTCGCCCTGCATCGCTTCGCAGCCAGCGCTCCCCAAGTGTCTTCCCTGGTCACCGCCATGGTCCCATGGGCCCAGCGGTGGGCGGTGGCCCGGGGCGGCTCGTCCATCCTGGCTCGGGTCACAGCCCGGGCGAGTGCCGGGATCACCGGGATCCGCGAGCGTGCCGGGGCGGTCGCGGGCCTGGCGTGGGAGCAGGTGCAGCAGATCGGGTGGGTCGCCGCCGGTACCGATGCCATGCGTCGAGTGGCCGTCCGGAACCCCGCCCACGGACTGGGGGAGCGGAGGCGCCTGGCACCGCTGGTCGCCGCGGGGATGGTGCTGGCAGTCTTCGCTGGCGGCGCGACGACGGTCGCCTCCGCCGGGGCGCGGACGATCCACCACGCCCCGTTGGATGTGGGCAACCGGGACATGACCGCTCTCGTGCCGGCAGCGGCCTCCGTGCCCGTCCACCTGGCCCCGGCGACCAGCCGCCCCATCGCCGCCCCTCCGTCCCTCGTCGGGCAGCCGGCGCTCCGTCCTCACGAGGTCTTCGGGTACGCCCCGTACTGGACCCTGCCCGAATCGACGGGGTTCAACGTCGCCGACCTCACGACGCTGGCGTACTTCAGCGTCGACGCCAACGGGAACGGCTCCATCGACGAGTCCGGTCCCGGATGGAACGGCTACCAGAGCCAGGACCTGGTGAACCTGGTGGACCGGGCCCATACGGCCGGTGACCGGGTCGTGCTCACTGTCACCTGTTTCAGCCAGTCGGCACTGGACCAGATCACCTCCGACCCGCAGGCTGCCGGGACACTGTCGTCAGCTCTCGTCCCCCTGGTGGCGGCCAAGAACCTCGACGGGGTCAATTTCGACTTCGAGGGAACGGGGAGTGCCGACCGGGCTGGGCTCACGAAGCTGCTGACCTCGGTGTCCCACTCCCTGCATGCCGCGAACCCCCACTGGCAGGTGACGATGGCGACCTACGCCAGCGCGGCCGGGGACCCGAACGGCTTCTACGACGTCGCCGCCCTGGCGCCGGCCATGGACGGCTTCTTCGTCATGGCGTACGACATGAACGACCCGGTCGTGCCGAGCGCCACGGCACCCCTGGTGGGCGGTGGGTTCAACGACAACGAGGCGCTGGCCCAGTACACCGCGGTGGTGCCCGCCGCCAAGGTGATCCTCGGCGTTCCCTACTACGGGTACGACTGGCCAACGACGGACGGCACCAGATCCGCGCAGTCGATGGGGGCACCGACACCCCTCAGCTATGGGGAGATCGCGGCTGCCGGCCATCCCACCTATTGGGACCCGAGCACTCAGACGGCCTGGACGTCGTACGAGGTGGGAGGGCAGTGGCACGAGACGTTCTTCGACAATCCCGTCTCCCTCGCCCTCAAGGCGGAGTTGGCCAGCTTCTACCGGATCGGCGGCGTGGGGATCTGGGCGTTGGGCATGGACGGGAACGACCCGGCCATGCTGGCCGCGCTGGTGGGGAAGGCGGCGCCGGTCAAGGACTACTCCACCGGGCCGACGTCGACGTCGAGCTCCGTGTCGCCACCGGGCACGGCGAGTGCGACCCCGGCGACGACGGGGACGACGGGGACGCCTGCTCCTGATGGCGGTGCGAGCCCGACGGGTGGCCAGACGACGGCGGAGTGGCAGGGGCGGTGGTACCAATTGACGGCCGTGTCGGCACCGAGCCTGCAGTCGTTTGCCGGGGCGACGGATCTCGGCCCGCTCCAGGCGTTCCAGACCGGCGTTCCCGCCCTGGCCTGCCTGGAGACCGGGACGCCGCCCGAGGTCTGGCATTTGGCGACGATGCCGGGAACGGACCTGGTCCTCGCCGTGAACCCGGTCCAGTGCGTGTCGGCTGCGTTCACGTTCCCGGCGCCGTCCGACACTGGTGCGTCGCCACCCACGACCACGACGACCGCTCCACCCACGCCCACGACCACGACGACCGCTCCACCCACGACCACGACGACCGCTCCACCCACGACCACGACCACGACCACTCCACCCACGACCACGACCGCTGCCGCGGCATCGGCATCGGCATCGGCATCGGCGAGCTCGTCCGGCACGTCCACCTCGACGCCGGGGGCTGGCACGGCGAAGGTGGGGACGGTCACAGGATGAGGTACCGCCACCAGGCGGCGGGCCCGGTCCGGGGTTGATGCACCGGGCAGGGGAGGTCCCTTCCGGCGCAGGTGGGATCGACCCGTTCGGCTAACCTCTCCTACGCCCCGGGGGTGTAGCTCAGCTGGTAGAGCGCTACGTTCGCAACGTAGAAGTCGGCGGTTCGAGTCCGCTCACCTCCACTCGGAAAGTTCCTGGTCAGCGGCTTGTCCGCTCCTGCGCTGATCGGCTGGGTAGGCCCGTAGGACACCGGCGGGACTAAACGGGACTAAAGTGCCTCCGAACGGGGTCCGGCAGCTCCGCGGCGGAGGAGCGCAATGGCCAGGCGAAAGCGGCGCAGAGCGCCGAAGAACGGCGGGACGATCGACCAGCGGCCCAGTGGACGGTGGCGCCTCCGGGTCTCCTCCAACGGCCGGCAGGCCACCTACGGCCTGTTCGAAACGGAAGAGGAAGCCGTCCGGGCCCAGGCACGCTGGCGGATGACCCAGCTCCTGCCAGCTGACGATCCCGACCTCGCCCCCGACCTGCCGCCGGACGTCGAAGTCAACGTCACCGTGGGAGGCGTGCGCTGCGACGAGTGGTTCGAGCGCTGGCAGGCGGCGAAGGAGGCCCGGCGATCAGTGGTCAGGGTCGGTGGGGGACGGGGCGGGGCGGCGTCGACGAGCGCACGGGACCGGGCACAGTGGCGCACGTGGTGGTCGCCAGCGGTCGGCACCCGACTGCCGCAGACGCTCGAGTCGAGCGACATCGCCGACGTCCTGCGATCGATGGAGGCTGCCGGCCGGGCACCGAACACGCTCCGGACGCACTGGCTCATGCTGCGGGCGTTCTGCAACTGGCTCGTGAGCCAGGGCGTGCTCCCGGCGAGCCCGATGGCCGACGTCCGCCTCACCGTCGATCCGGCCCACGACAGGGTCCGGGAGATCGTCGTCCCCGATTTCCGGTTCATCGACCTGCTCGAGGCCCGACTGCCGACGGCGCAGGACCGCCTCGTCTTCGAGCTCCTGCTCGGTACCGGCGGACGGCGCTCGGAGGTCGCGGGCATGCGTATCGGCGATGTCGACCTGGCGGCCAGCAGGGTGTGGATCCGCCAGCCCGTGGTCGAGGTCGAGGGTCGCCTGGTCCGCAACCCCACACCGAAGGGGGGACGTCACCGGTCCGTGATCGTCGGCCCGCAGCTCACCGACCTGTTGAAGGAGCACCTCGCCGACCGGGCCGACGCCGGTGACGATGCCCCGCTGTTCGTCGGGCCGAAGGGAGGCGGGTTCCGCTGGAACAACTACGTCGAGCGGACGTTCCGGCCAGCGGTCGCTTCGGCGGCGGTCCGGTGGGCGGCGATCGAACGGCGCCGTCTCGTCCAGGAGGGCTGGCGACGGGGAGAAGCCACCGACCGGGTCCGGGCCGAAGCGGAACGTCTACGGCACCTCACCCCGCACCATCTCCGGCACACGGCTGCCGCGCTGCTGTGGGCGGCTGGAGCCAGCGACCTGGAGGTCCAGCTCATCCTGGGCCACGCCGACGTGGAGACCTCGAAGCGGCTCTACGCCCACCTGCTGTCCGACTCGGCGGACAACGCCGCCGCCCGGGTCGAACAGCTCCGACGAGCGAGGCGGGTGGGGCTGTAGGGAGTCAGGTGGGGCGCAGCGCCTGGCGTTGCCGGCGGCGGTTCCGGGCGATGAACCCGTCGAGGTCGTCCCGGTGGATGCGGGTGGCCCGCCCGATCTTGATGAACGGGATCCGCCCGTCCCCCAGCAGGTTCTTCACCGACCGGACCGAGATCTGCAGGTACTCGGCGGCCTGGTCGGTGGTGAAGAGGGGACTGAGCGTCGGCGGCGGTGTCGCCGGCTGAGGAGCCACCGGCTGCGGCCAGGCTTGTTCGGCCACCTCGATAGCGGACCTCGCCGCCGCCGTGCGGGTGGCAGCAGGGTGTTGTCGCGACACGAACACGGAGCTCACAGGTCGACTCCGCTCGTCTCGAGGTCGACGCGGTCGTCCCGGGCAGGCGTGACGGTTGCCGTGGCACGGAGCGATGGTCGGGGGGTGCCGTCGTGATCGTGGCCGCCACGGCTCCACACGGCCAGGCCCGCGTCACCCTGTTCGGCCAGCCAGCTGGCCGGGTCGTGATCGTCGGGGAGGCTCACGACGGTGACCCGGTGCCCCCGATCGGTGGCGGCCCGGGCGATGCGTTCGTTGGAGCCGCGTCCGGCAGCGTCCCCGTCGAAGCTGATCACCGGCGGGTTGGGGTGGAGCCCGAGCACCGCGGCCAGCTGGGCC
>JAJZAC010000112.1 GCA_021799615.1 Actinomycetes bacterium | reverse complement strand
CCAGGTCCCGCCCGTCGCGCGACGTCGTTCGTCTGGTCGCCGCCGGCGTCATCGTCGTCGTCCTCGTCGCCTTCGTGCTCGACAACAGCCAGTCGGTCAAGCTCGGCTTCGTCTTCGCCTCGGCCACCGTCCCCCTGATCTGGGTGCTGATCGCCACCGCCCTGGTCGGTGCCGGCCTCGATCGCCTGGTCGTCTGGCGGCGCCGGCAGCACCGGCGCCGGGGCACGGCAGCCTGAGGGCCCGCGCTCGGTCGGGCACCGGGCGGCCCAGTGGCGGACCGCGTGGCCGACTCGTGCGACGACGTGCCGCCGCGTCGTCGCGGGGGAGCGTCCGGGCCGTCGATCAGCTGCGGGTTGGATGCGCCCCGAGGTCGACCGGCGCCGATGCACCGCCGGCGGCACCGGTGCCGTCCGTCGTCAGGGGCACGGGCGTGCCCGACTCGGCGCCGCCGGCGTCGGCGCCGCCGAGCTCGTCCAACGCCTGGCGGGTCTCTTGGCGGGCGGCCTCCATGCGTCGCTCCGCCCCCGCGGCGAGCAGCCGCCCGAGCAGCGGGACCTCCCAGAGGGACTCGGCCCGCAAGATGGCCATGACCACCGGCGCGAGATGCTCGGCCGTGTCGAAGACCACGTAGCGGGCCAGCCAGTCGGGGTCGTACTTGGCGTTGAACCGCCACAGCGATTCGACCTGGACGAAACTCGAGAGCCGCTTCAGGGCCCACCGGGCGCTCCGCTGGACGGCACCGTCCCCCTTTTCGCCGGCCAGGGTCGAGCGCATGGCCGCGAAGTTCAGGCTCAGGCCGTCGAAGCCCTGTTCGCGGAGGTGCTCGATGGTGGAGCACAGCGCGAAGTCGAGAAGCCCGTTGGGATGCTCGCCGGGGTCGCGGCGCATGAGGTCGAGCGAGTAGCCGTTGATCCCCGGCGACGGGACGAACTGGCACATGGCGGCAGGAGCGCCGTCGGGAGCGTGGACCACGGTGAGGAGCAGGCCGGTGTCGCGGGGGTCGAAGACCCTCCCGAGCATCATCGAGAACCCCCGCTCGTGCTCGCCGCGCCTGCTGAGCCCCATCAGGTCGATCAGCCGGTCGGCCAGCTGCCGGTCGAGGTGGGCTGGGTCGTGGAAGGTGGCGTGGTAGCCCTTCTTGGCGATGCGGTTGTGGGCCTGGCGGAGCCCCTTCTTCTCCCCCCCGGCCAGGGAGAACCGGCGGACGTCCACGACCGCCTCGTCTCCGATGTACACGTGGTGCATGCCCGACTCGCGGTAGACGGGGAGCCACTCCTCGCCGGCGCCCATCACCGCCGGCACCCAACCGTGCTGGTCGACGAACTGGCGGAAGGCCCCCCACACCTGGGTGCGCTCGTTGGTCGGTCCGATGGGATCGGGGGAGATCAGGCAGATCCCGCCGTAGATGGCGTAGGCCACCAGGCTGTCCCGGTGGAAGAACCATCGCTTGTCGGAGCGGAGGGCGAAGTAGTCCAGCGTGCTGGCCCCGTGTCGGCGGACGATGTCGCGCGCCCGCAGCTCGGCGGCGCGCCCCGAGACGAGCCGGCGGTCCACGACCGGGCGCGACAGGAAGAACAGCGACACCCCCACCAGGAACAGGCCCACCAGGAGGAGGCTGGGCGAGATGACGCGGTCGATGTGCCGGGGCAGTTCGATGGTCCGGATGCCCACCAGGCGCTCGGCGGCCGCCCAGAACGAGGTCCAGACGGCGGGGGTGTGGTGATGGTGGCCGACGTGGGAGAACAGCTGGATCGAGGCGGTGGCGAGCAGGGTGATGCCCACCGCCCCACCCACCAGGGTGAGGAGCGCGGAACGCAGGGAGCTCCAGTCGCTCGACGCCTGGAATTCACGGCGGTTCGCCAGCAGGATGGCCAGGACGGCCAGGGCCAGCAGGGTCTCCTCGACGTCGCCACCGGCCAGCAGGTGGAGGCCAACCGTCCCGGCCAGGAGGACGACGGACACCCGCCATGCCCGCCGCTGGCCGCGCAGCACACCGCGCCCCAGCGCGATGAGGGCCATGCCCGACAGGGCCACCAGCGCCCCCGCGGCCTGGGTGGCGCGCAGGGGAAGCACCTCGAGCAGCAGGTGCAGGCGGGCCCGCAGGGGCGGCGTGACGGCGTCGACCACGTCCACGGCACCGGCGGCCAGGATGGCCGCTGACGCCCACCGCCTGACACGGCGGGTCCGCCGGTGGGCCCGCCGGAGGTCGGGGGCCGGCGGCCACGACGCGCCACCGGGGTAGGAGGCGACCACCTCGGGAAGCGGCGCCGAGGACGGCGGACGCAGCACCGCCAGCCGCTCGAGGATGCTGGCCGGCGTCTGGTCCTCCTCGGTGAGGACGAGGCGGACGTGGAGCTCGGCCCCCGTCTCGATCTCCACCCAGCCGGAGCGACGGCGGTGGACGAACACGGGAGGGAGCCCGAGGTGGGCCCGCCGCTCCTCGACGACCTCGGCGTTGGCGCCGACGTTGGCGAAGAACCCGACACCGAGGTGGGTGAGCTCCGGCTGGAACGTCGCCGCCGCGACCAGCCCCGTGTAGCCCTGGCCGACGAGCCGGCGCGCCGCGTCGCGTGCGGCGTCGTTCGGGCCGGCCTCGGTCCGCACCTCGACGAGGGCACCGCCGCCCAGGACGGTCCAGATCCGTCGGCTGAGGAGGCCGAGCACCACCGTCAGCACGGCGAGGATGGCGAGGGCACCGACCAATGACACGACCAGCCGGTCCTGCCAGTCGGCGGCGTGGGCCTGGCGGAGCGCCCGCCCGGCCACCCCCGTCCCCAGGGTGTGCAGTACCCAGGGAGTGACGGCGATCCGGACCAGCAGGGCGACGGCCAGGGGGACGAGGAGCCACCAGGCGTAGCGGCCGAGCCGGCGGTACAGCGTGCGTGACGTGACGAAGCGGGACAGGGCGGACGGGTCGCTCAGCCGGTCGATGCCGCCCAGCCACGGTGCGTCGTCGGCCGATCGCTCGGCCAGCTGCTGCCAAGCCACACCGGCTCTGGCCGTGCCGAGCGCGCCCGGTTTGGCGTCGATCGACGGGTCGAGCTCGGTGTCGGGCACGTCGCCCCCGGCCGTGTAGGCGCAGGCACCCGGCTCGACGCGCACCCGGCGGGTCCCTGTCGACGTGGTGAGGACCAGGTCGACAGGGCCGGAGCGCTCCACGCCCACCTCGGCCAGCTCGGCGCCGATCTCCGGGTCGTCGGCGAACCCCGGCTCGTTGCTCCCCGTCATCCGGATGATCCGCCGGCCCTCCTCCCCGAGGAAGGACCGCATGGCGTCGGACAGGGCCGGGTGCGCCTGGAGCGCACCCCGGACTTCGGAGGCAGGCCGGCCGGAACCCGAGAGATCGAACAGGTTGCCGGCCACCACGAGCACGCCCGGGCCGTTCCACGCCTGGAGGGTGCGGGCAAGCCGGCCGGCCAGGTGGGTCGACGCCGGTGTGGCCGTCGAGGTGAGCAGCAGATCGCTCACCACCATCACGCGCCGCCCTACGGGGACCTCGACCACAGTGACGGCGTCCGCCCTGCCACCGTGGTCCGGCTGGAGTACTGGTTCGCTCACGACCGAACCAGCGTAGATGGTCCTGCCCACCGGGACCGACGGAACGCCGGCGGTAGGCTCGGTGACGGCGGCCTGCGGCCGGCCGCCGGCGAGCCGGAGGAAGGGGTGCGCGCCATGGCCGATCTGGATCCGGCCCAGCCGGCGGCGGGTGGCGGGGGTGCGTCGGCGCCATCGCACGCCGGTGGGCCGCGAAGGTTCCCCCCCTCCGAGGTGTTCAGGGAGGCTGCCGTGGTCGCCGATACCGGCATCTACGTCCGGGCGGCGGACGACCCGGTGGGGTTCTGGGCCGAGCAGGCGGGGGCGCTGGACTGGTTCCGCCCGTGGGAGACCGTGCTGGAATGGGATCTCCCGTTCGCCCGCTGGTTCGACGGGGGGACGCTCAACGCGTCAGTGAACTGCCTCGACCGGCACGTGGCCGCGGGCAGGGGGGACCGGGTGGCCTTCCACTTCGAGGGTGAACCGGGCGACACCCGGACGGTCACCTACGCAGATCTCCTCACCGAGGTGAGCCGCTTCGCCAATGTCCTCCTCGGCCTGGGCGTCCGCCGGGAGGACCGGGTCGCCCTCTACCTGCCCATGATCCCCGAGCTTCCGGTGGCCATGCTGGCCTGCGCCCGGATCGGCGCCGTCCACGCCGTGGTGTTCAGCGGGTTCTCGCCCGGAGCACTGCGCGAGCGGATCGAGGACGCCGGTGCCCGGGTGGTGGTGACGGCGGACGGCGGATGGCACGGCGGCGAGGCGGTGGCGCTGAAGGCCAACGTCGACCAGGCGCTCGCCGGGGGCCCTCCCGTCGATGCCGTGGTGGTGGTCCGCCGGGTGGGTCGAGCCCTGCCGGTCGTCATGGTCGCGGGACGGGACCACTGGTGGGACGAGCTGCTGCGCGGCGACGACCCGATGGTGGGCGGTCCCCCGTCGGAGGTCTGCGAACCCGAGCGCATGGGTTCCGAGGACCTGTTGTTCCTGTTGCACACCTCGGGGACCACCGACCGGCCCAAGGGGATCATGCACACCACCGGCGGTTATCTCACCCAGGTCGCCTTCACCCACCGTGCCGTCTTCGACCTCCGGCCCGACACCGACGTGTACTGGTGCGCAGCCGACATCGGGTGGATCACCGGGCACAGCTACGCCGTCTACGGGCCGCTGGCCAACGGGGCCACGTCGGTCCTCTACGAAGGGGTCGCGGACCACCCGGCGCGGGACCGGTGGTGGTCGGTCGTCGAGCGCTACGGCGTGACCATCCTCTACTGCGCCCCGACGGCGATCCGCACGTTCATGGCGTGGGGCGACCACTTCCCGGCCGGACACGACCTGTCCTCGTTGCGCGTCCTCGGCTCGGTCGGCGAGCCGATCAACCCCGAGGCATGGCTGTGGTACGCAGGGGTGATCGGCGGAGGCCGCTGCCCGGTGGTGGACACGTGGTGGCAGACGGAGACGGGCGCCATCCTGGTCTCGCCACTCCCGGGCGTGACGACGACCAAGCCGGGATCGGTGACGTTCGCACTTCCCGGCATCGGGGCCGAGGTGGTCGACGACCACGGCCGGCCCGTCGACGTCGGCAACGGCTACCTCACGCTGACCCGGCCGTGGCCGGCGATGCTCCGCGGGATCTACGGCCAACCGGAGCACTACCGGCAGACCTACTGGGACCGTCTCGAGGGGCGGTACTTCACCGGGGACGGTGCACGGGTCGACGAGGAGGGCTACCTCTGGCTGCTCGGCCGGGTCGACGACGTGATGAACGTCGCCGGTCACCGCATCTCGGGCATCGAGATCGAGTCGTCGCTCGCCGACCACCCGTCGGTGGCGGAGGCGGCGGTGGTCGGGGTCTCCGACCCGACCAGCGGCCAGGCCGTCGTGGCGTTCGTCACCCTGCGCTCGGGCTCCGGCCCCCCGACCGAGGCACTGGGAGTGGAGCTCCAGGACCACGTGTCCGGTCAGATCGGCGCCATCGCCCGGCCCCGCACGGTGATCTTCACCGACGAGCTGCCCACGACCCGCAGCGGCACGATCATGCGCCGGGTGCTGCGAGCCGTGGCCGAGGGCCGCCCGCTCGGTGACACCACCACGTTGTCCGACCCGTCGGTCGTCGAGGAGATCCGGGTGCGGGCACGTGCGGCGGCGAGGGAGCCGTGACCACACCGACCCACCCCAACTGGCGTTGGCACGGCACCCCGCCCGCGCCGCCGGGCCCGGCGGTGGTCTTCGACGTCGACGGGGTCCTGTCGGACGCCGTCGGGCGCCAGCACTTCCTGGAGGACGGGCGGCGAGACTGGGACCGCTTCTTCGACGCCTGTGGCGACGACCCGGTCATCGCCGAGGTGGCCCGCCTCCTCGAGCTCCTCGATCCGGCGCTCCGGATCGTGCTGCTCACCGGCCGGCCCCTGCGGGTGCAGCCCCAGACCCTGAGCTGGCTCGAGCGCTACGGGCTGCGGTGGGACCTGCTGGTCATGCGCAACCGGGGCGGCTACGCACAAGTGACCGGGTACAAGCGCGCGGTCGTGGAGGACCTGCGGGCGGCCGGGTTCGACCTGCGGCTGGCATTCGAGGACGACCCGTCCAACTTTGCCATGTTCCACGCCGAGGGCGTGCCCTGCGTGTACCTCCACTCCGGCTATTACGACGAGCCCGGCTCCGATCGCGCCCGACCCTAAGCGCGGCTGGACCGGTCAGTGACCGGGAACTGCCCCGTCGAACTGGCCGATGTAGGGGCCCGAAGGCCCGAAGCCAATTCGGGCGACGGCGACCAGCCGGAAGATGTACTGGCCGAAGATGGCGTTTGGCGAGTAGATCAGCCACTCGGCCCCGCCGTCGGCGAAGATGCTCTCTTCGCCTGGCCCGGGCCCCTGGGTGTTGGTGGCGATGAGCGGGGCCGTGCGGCTGTCGGTGCACGGCCCACGGGGACCGGCGCAGGTGGCGACGCCGATCCCGCTGGCCGGGTTGTTCGAGGCGTTCCCTGTGAAGATGAGGTAGTAGCGGCCGTCGTGCTCGACGAGCTGGGGTGCCTCGATCAACCTGTTCTCCCAGGGCTGCGACGCCACCGCGATCTGCGTCGGTGAGCCCACCAGGGTCTCGCCGTCGCCGGCGAGCCGCTGTGACCAGATGGTCGTCGGGATCCTCGTGAAGGTGTCGGAGTTGAGGTCGGCCTTCCAGATGAGCCACCGGCTGCCGTCCGGGGCCACGAAGGTCTGCGGGTCGATGCTGCCCCACTGCTGGCAGACGGCCGGATCCGGTTGGGGCACGAACGGTCCGAGCGGGCTGGAGCCCAGTGCCTCCCCGATGCACTTGGCCTTCACCCCGTTGGGCATGTACACGTCGTTTGCCTGGGACGTGAACCACATCACGTACGTCCGGCCCACCTTGTTGACATCGACCGACCAGATCCACCCGGTCGACCAGGCAGGCAACTGGGGCATGGCGTCGGTCGGCGGCCCGTCAGACGCAAGGGTGCGCAGGTCATGGAACGGGATGACCTGCACGTGGGGTGAGATGTGGTAGCCCACGCCGGCCGAGTAGAAGTAGTCGCGGTGTTTCGCGACGTAGACGTATGGGTCGGGTGCGTTGACCTTGAGCACAACGCCTGCCGGCGCCGCTGCCGACGCCGGTGGCGGTGGCGGGAGAGATCTCGTGGTGTGGGCCGATGCCACGTTACTGCCGGTCGGCACGACCCCGGCGGCAAGCGCGCCACCGCCCACGAGCACCAGCATCGCGATGCCGAGCAGGGCATGGCGCCGACCGAGTGCCCTCCGATGTGGTGTAGCACGTCTCCCGCGTGGCGCTGTGCCAGCGGGACCGCCCCTACCGGCGTAGTGATCGCCGACTGCAGTCGGCAGGTCATCGACGTGTGTCATGCGCAGTTCATGGCGTTGTCGTCCTCCGCCCCTACGTGTCGGCTGGTACACCGCGATTTCAGGTAATTCGGTCGGTTGTCCACGACGCCCCCCACCGGCGGCGTGCCAGCGTGGAGCCTATCCCCGCCCAGGCGGCCAGCAGCGTCAACCCGGCCAGCGCCAGCACGGGCGTGTCGCCGGCCCGCACGAACCAGGTGGTGCCCGTCCGGAGGCCCAGTTTGGCGAAGAGCACC
>JAJZAC010000111.1 GCA_021799615.1 Actinomycetes bacterium | reverse complement strand
GGTGCGCACCGGCCACCTCCACTTCGTGGGTTGGTGCTCGATGTCGCTCGTCGGCCAGCTGGCCTTGGCGGCACCCCTGGCTCTCGTCGTCGGGCACCAAGCCTGGGTGCCGGGAGCGGCCGTGGCCGTCACCGCCCTGCGGGCACTCGACGGCGAGCAGCTCCGTCCGGCCACCTTCGCCCTGCGCGAGCCGAGCCTCGACGACGTGTTCCTCTCGCTCACCGGCCACCGGGCCGAAGAGGCGGACGGGGACGTCGAGACGGCCGACGCCGCTCCGGCGGCGGGCCGGCGGGGGAAGTACCCGTGAGCGCGATCGCACCCGCCATGACCGGGGCCGCAGCCCCGAACGCGCCGGCCGGCCTGGCCCGGGTGCGGTGGACGGTGACCGACACGTTGACCCTCACCCGGCGCAACCTCCTCGCCATCGTCCGCATCCCCGAATCACTGTTCTTCTCCACGGTGCAGCCGGTCATGTTCGTGCTGCTGTTCCGCTACGTGTTCGGCGGGTCGATCCATCCCGGCAACGGGGTCGCCTACGTGGACTACCTGATGCCCGGGATCTTCGTCCAGACCGTGGCGTTCGGAGCGGTGAGCACCAGCATCGGCCTGGCCGAGGACCTCCAGAAGGGCCTGATCGAACGGTTCCGGACCCTGCCCATGGCCCGCTCGGCCGTGCTCGCCGGGCGGACCACCGCCGACCTGGTGCGCAACGTCGCGGTGGTGATCATCATCACCGGGGTGGGCTTCGCCGTCGGGTTCCGGCCCGGCGGTACCGTGGTGAGCTACGTCAGCGCGCTGCTGGTGATCCTGCTGTTCGCGTACGCCCTGTCGTGGGGGTTCGCCGTGATCGGGTTGTCAGCACCCAACTCGGAGACGGCGCAGATCATGTCGTTCCCGCTCCTCTTCCCCCTCACCTTCGCCTCGTCGGCGTTCGTCCCGCCGAGCCAGATGCCCTCGTGGCTCAGCGGGTTCGCCACCTACCAGCCGGTGAGCGCCACCGTGACCGCCTGCCGCGACCTGATGCTCGGCCACCCGGCGGGCTCGTGGATCGTCCAGTCGGTCGTGTGGAGCGCCGGGCTGCTGGTGGTCCTCAGCCCGCTGGCGGTGTGGCGCTACCGCTCCCGGACCTGAGCGCGGTCGCCACCGCCTCGACGACCTGCTCGGGGTCCTCCACCTCGACCACCAGCCGGGCGTAGTGCTCGTCGTGCAGTTCGACGATCACGGTCCGGTCCGGGTCGTGCACGTCCCAGAAGACCCAGTCGCCCGACTGGTGGAAGGAGCCGACCGCCATCCGATCGGGGATCCGCGCCCCGTAGGCCTTCACCCCGGTCCACTCGGTTGCCCGGACCTCGTCGGGGTCGTGGCGGATCCCCGCCACGTGCGACAGCGGGATGGCGAGGTGCCCCCGGAAGGCCCACAGCTTGTCCGCGCCGTCCAGTGAGACGACCAGCTCCGACCCGTCGACCACGACGTGCGCCATGGCTCGACGTTACCAGAGCCGGCCGGTGGGGGCCCGGCTCGCCCGGGTGGGACCGCTGGGGCCAGAATGGACCCATGGCACCCTCCCCCACCACGCCCTCGCTCGATTCCTTCGGCGCCCGCTCCCAGCTGTCCGTCGGCGACCGCACGTACACCATCTACCGGGTCGACGCCCTGGCCGACCGGTTCGACGTCGCCCGCCTCCCGTTCTCGGTCAAGGTGCTGCTGGAGAACCTCCTCCGCCACGAGGACGGCGTCGCCGTGCAGGCGGCGGACGTCGAGGCCGTGGCCGGCTGGGGTCGCCACCCCGAGCGCCACGGCGTCGGCGGCGCCGACGCGGCCGAGATCGCCTTCACCCCCGAGCGGGTGCTGATGCAGGACTTCACCGGCGTGCCCGGGGTCGTCGACCTGGCCGCCATGCGCGACGCGCTGGCCGAGCTGGGGGGAGATCCGGCCAAGGTCAATCCCCTCGTGCCCGTCGAGCTGGTCGTCGACCACTCGGTGATCGCCGAGGCGTCGGGGACGGCAACCTCCTACGACGAGAACGTCGACATCGAGTACCAGCGCAACATCGAGCGCTACCAGCTGCTCCGCTGGGCACAGCAGGCGTTCGACGGGTTCCGGGTGGTGCCTCCGGGCACGGGGATCTGCCACCAGGTCAACCTGGAGTACCTGGCCCGGGTGGTCTTCGGCACCGAGCGCGGCGAGGCGTACTGGGACACCCTCGTCGGCACCGACTCCCACACCACCATGGTGAACGGCCTCGGCGTCCTCGGCTGGGGCGTCGGCGGGATCGAGGCGGAGGCGGCCATGCTGGGCCAGCCGCTGTCGATGCTCCTGCCGCCGGTCGTCGGGTTCCGGCTCACCGGGCGCCAACCGGAGGGGACCACGGCGACCGACCTGGTGCTCACCATCACCGAGCTGCTGCGCAAGCGCGGCGTGGTCGGCAAGTTCGTCGAGTTCTACGGCCCCGGGCTGGCGGCGGTGCCGCTGGAGAACCGGGCCACCATCGGCAACATGTCGCCCGAGTACGGCGCCACGTGCGCCATCTTCCCGGTCGACGACGTCACCCTCGGCTACCTCCGCTTCAGCGGGCGCGACGACGAGCACGTCGCCCTGGTGGAGGCGTACGCCCGGGCGCAGGGGATGTTCTGGAGCCCCGACGCCCCCGAGCCGGTGTTCTCGGAGACGATCGAGCTCGACCTGTCGACCGTGGTGCCCAGCCTGGCCGGCCCGTCCCGCCCCCAGGACCGGGTGTCGCTGGCCGGTGCGGGGACGGCGTTCCGCACCGCCCTCGGCCGGGAGATCCGCACCCAGCAGGCCACCCTGTCGGACGGCTCGACCGTCGACCTCCCCGACGGTGCCGTGGTGGTGGCCGCCATCACCAGCTGCACCAACACGTCCAATCCCCAGGTCATGGTGGCGGCCGGGCTGGTGGCCAAGCGCGCCGTGGAGCGGGGCCTGGCCCCCAAGCCGTGGGTGAAGACCACCCTCGCCCCCGGGTCCAGGGTGGTCATGGACTACTTCGACCGTGCCGGCCTGACCGAGCCCCTGGCCGAGGCCGGCTTCGACCTGGTCGGGTTCGGCTGCACCACCTGCATCGGCAACTCGGGCCCGCTGCTGCCCGGCGTGTCCGAGGCGGTGGCGGCCAGTGACCTCTCGGTCGTCTCGGTGCTGTCGGGCAACCGCAACTTCGAGGGGCGCATCCACCCGGACGTGCGCATGAACTACCTGGCGTCACCGCCCCTGGTCGTGGCCTACGCCCTGGCCGGCACCATGGACATCGACCTCACCACCGACCCCCTGGGGACGGCCACCGACGGGTCGCCCGTCATGCTGGCCGACCTGTGGCCCACCCCCGAGGAGGTGAGCGCCACCATCCGCCAGGCGGTGGGCTCCGACCTGTTCCGCCACCGGTACGCGTCGGTGTTCGACGGGGACGAGCGGTGGCAGCGGGTGGAGACGGCGACCGGCGCCACCTTCTCGTGGGACGCCTCGTCCACCTACGTGCTGCGGCCGCCGTTCGTCGAGGGGCTCTCGCCCGAGCCCCACCCGGCCGGCGACGTCACCGGTGCCAGGGTGCTCGCCGTGCTGGGCGACAGCGTCACCACCGACCACATCTCCCCGGCCGGTTCGATCGGGCCCAGCACGCCGGCCGGCGCCTACCTGACCGACCACGGCGTCCCCCGGGCCGACTTCAACTCCTACGGCGCCCGCCGGGGCAACCACGAGGTGATGATGCGGGGCACCTTCGCCAACATCCGGCTGCGCAACCGGCTGGCCCCGGGCACCGAGGGCGGGGTGACCCTCCACCTCCCCGACGGCGAGCAGACCTCCATCTACGACGCATCCATGCGCTACCAGGGCGAGGGCGTGCCCCTCGTCGTGCTTGCCGGCAAGGAGTACGGGTCGGGGTCGTCGCGCGACTGGGCGGCCAAGGGCACGAGCCTGCTGGGGGTGCGGGCGGTGATCGCACAGAGCTTCGAGCGGATCCACCGCTCCAACCTGGTCGGCATGGGCGTCCTGCCGCTGCAGTTCGCCGACGGCCAGGGCGTCGAGGAGCTGGGGCTCACCGGCCACGAGGTCGTCGACATCACGGGGATCGCAGCGCTGGGTGCCGGCGAGCTGCCGAAGGAGGTGGCGGTGCGGGCCGTCGACGGCGATCGGGTCGTGGAGTTCAGCGTGCGCCTGCGGATCGACACCCCGATGGAGGCCGAGTACTACCGCCACGGCGGGATCCTGCCCTACATGCTGCGCCAGATGGCGCGGTAGGCGGGTCGGCGATCGGAACCGTCGGCACTGCCGGGCCGCCGGTCAGTCCTTACGCGCCAGCTCCACCACGGGGATGACCCGCGAGGTCTTGGCCGCGTACTCGGCGAACCCCGGGTACCTGCGGGCCTGCTCGTCGTAGATGCGGACCCGCTCGGCACCGGTGACGGTGGTCGCCGTGGCGGTGTAGGTCTCGGTGCCCGCCTCCACCGTCACCGTGGGTTCGGCGACCAGGTTGCGGTACCAGTCGGGATCGGTGTCGGCCCCCGCCTTCGAGGCGAACACGTACCGGTGCCCGTCGAGGTCCAGGTACATCATCGGGTTGACCCGCTCGAGCCCGCTGCGCTTGCCCGTCGTGTGCAGCAGCAGGACCGGTGCGCCCTCGAACTGGCCGCCCACGTTGCCACTGTTGGCGCGGAACTCCGCGATGATCTGCGCGTTCCAGTCGTTGACCTCGCTCATGTCCACCTCGATCTCTCGCTCCCCGCAGCGGGGGTGTGCCGTCCGGCTCGAGGCTACCCGGGACCGTCCCGCATCCAGCCCGGCTCGACACCACGGGCCCGGACCAGACGGGTCGCTCCCGACGCGGCGGCGAGGACCACCGCCCACGCCGCCCCCACCAACAGGACCTCGCGGACGAAGTGGTCGGAGAACGGTCCGGCGGCGAGGACGCCGAGGGGAACCGTCCCCCCGAAGCCCATGATCCACAGCGCCATCACCCGGCCCCGCCGCTTGTCGTCCACCCGCTCCTGGAGCAGGGTCGACAGGCTGGTGACCACCACGAAGTAGGCGTACCCGAGGGCACCGACGGCGAGGTCGCCGACCAGCGGTCCCCGCGACAGGGCGAACCCGGCCAGCAGCAGCGCGAAGGCGGCGAACCCGGGGCGCAGCAACCTGACCTTGTCCACCGACGCCAGCACGGTCCCGACCGTCATCGCCCCCAGCGCCGCCCCGAACCCGAAGCTGGCGTAGAGGATCCCGTAGTGGGTGCTCTTCGGGTCGATGCCCAGTGCGTGCTGGGCCACCTGGGGCATCAGCCCGACGAAGGCGAGGGAGAGGAACGAGAACGAGGCCAGCGTGAGGAGGATGTGCCGGATGAACGGGTCGCCCCGGGCGATCCGGACGCCCGAGAGGATCCGGGCCAGGCCGTGCTCCGCCGGCGGGCCGCCGGCACGGCGGGCGTAGCGGGCCCACAGCAGGCCCACGATGGCGAACACGTAGGTGACGGCGTTCAGCCCGAACACGAGGGACACGTTGAAGCGGGCGTAGAGGATCCCGCCGACGGCGGGGCCGATCACCCGCGACAGGTTCATCTGCGTCGACATGAGCGATACCGCGCCGGGCAGGTCCTCCCGCTCGACCAGGGTGGGCAGGATGGCGCTCAACCCGGGGGCACCCAGCGCGTTGGCGATCCCGATGGCGAACACCAGCGCGGCCAGCAGCACCAGCGACGGGTGGGGCGAGAGGGCCACCGCTGCCAGCCCGAACGAGAGCAGTCCCTGGGCGATCTGCGTGGCGACCAGGAACCGTCGCCGGTCGACGGCGTCGGCCAGGGCACCGCCCCACAGCGACAGGAACAGCAGCGGGCCGAGCTGCCCGAAGTAGAGCAGGGCCACGTAGGTGCCGCTATGGGTCAGGGTGAAGGCGTAGGCGCCGAGGACCACGTTCTGCATCCACGTGCCGATGTTGGAGGCGAACGAGCCAAAGTAGACGATGCGGAAGTCGCGGTGCCGGAGGGCGGCCTGGGCCGTGCCCCGCCGGTAGGAGACGTCGGCGTCGAGGAGGGCGTCCTCCACCTGTTCGAGCTCGGACTCCTCACGGGTCCGGGGGATGGACGGGCGCTCACCTACGGCGCCGGTGCCGTCCCCTCCCCTGGTCACCCGGTCACCCTAGGCGGCGCGTGCCCGAGCCCGGCCAAGCCCGTTCCTTCCCGCGACTCGGCTGTGCGGTCGGCAAGATCGGGCACCCCGTAGAGGATGGTCCGCCGGTCCGGCCGTGTGTGGATCGACGCCAGCCGCCATGCCAGGTTCGGGCTGCCACTGCCGTCGACGCGAGAGGTGTGCCGTCATGTCCGGCCCCTCGATTGCTCGCACGCTCACGGCGACAGTCCTCCAACCGCACCGGCTGAACCCGACGAGCGCCCCCGCGGCGAGACAGGGGCAGTCGGCGTCCGAGCGCTCTGTCCGTCTCCTCCCGTGCCGACACGGCCCGAGAGGACCCGTCACCGGCATCGCGACGAGGGCTGGGCCGGTACAACTGGTGCACGCCACCCGGTCGTCGGGGCTGCACCGGCACCGGTGCCGATTGCCCGGTCCCGCCTGCGGCGCGAACGTTGCTCACCGCTCACAGCCCACCGCCCCGACGTCGCCGTCGGGCATCCCGAACCCGAGGAGGTCGCCATGGAGCCGATTCGCCGGGTGGTCACCGGTCGCGACGACCGGGGGCGGGCCGTCGTCACCGACGACGGCCCGGTCGATCCCGTCACCCTGTCGTTGATGCCCGGGTTCGAGACCATCGAGCTGTGGCACACCGACACCACCCCGGCCATGCCCGACGGCCTCGGTGGTCCGGGCATCCCCCGCTACTTCCCCCCTCCGGGCGGGACAGTGTGCCGGGTGGTCACGTTCCCCCCGGACGCCCCGGACGACGGAGGGGCCGGCACCATGGACGCTGCGTCGTTCGCCGCCGCGCTGGGCGAGGCACAGGCCAAGGTGCCCGACCTGGTCGCCCGGCTGGAGCCGGACAACCCGGGAATGCACGCCACGGACTCGGTGGACTACGGGATCGTGCTCGACGGCGAGTTGGAGCTGGAGCTCGACGACGGGGCGACCACCACCGTCCGCCCCGGCACGGTCGTCGTCCAGCGAGGCACCCGGCACGGCTGGCGGAACCGGTCGGGGCGCCCGGCCAGGGTGGCATTCGTCCTCGTGGGGGCCACGCCGGCCGGGTAGCACCGGCGACGGCCCCGCTCGACGGGAGCTCCGGCGCCGGTGACGGAACGGTGACGGAAGGCGGCAGCGGTGAACCGCGCCCGGCGTCGGGTCACACCGACCGCCCCCCTCACGCCCCCCCGTCGGCGGTGAGACGGAACACGCGGATCCGCCGCGCCGTGCGCGACCGGTAGGCGTCGTAGGTGCGGGCCACCTCGACCATCCGTGCGTACGCCGCCTCGGCTTCCTCCCCCTCGAGGAGGGTGGCAATGGCCGGCACGTCGGTGCCGCCGATGGTCACCACCGCGTGGGGATCGGCGAGCAGGTTGCCCGTCCACGCCGGGTGGTGCTCCTGTCCGAAGTTGGACCCGACGACGACCAGGTCGTCGGCGTCGCGGGCGTAGAGGAGGGGTGTCGTGCGTGGCTGGCCGGAACGGGAGCCGCGCGTGGTCAGCAGCAGGACGGGCGCGCCCATCGGGCCGAGTGCCGTGTAG
>JAJZAC010000029.1 GCA_021799615.1 Actinomycetes bacterium | reverse complement strand
CTACGGCCCCCCCCCGAGCTACGGACAACCCCCCGGCTACGGGCCACCCCCCGGCTACGGGCCACCCCCGAGCTACGGACAACCGGCGTACGGACAACCGGCGTACGGGCCACCCCCGGGCTACGGGCCACCCCCGGGCTACGGGCAACCGGGCACCCCACCGCCGGGCGGCACCGCGCCGGCACGCCAGCCCCAGGCCGAGCCCCCACCCCCACCGCCGCTCCACCATGTCCTGTCGGAGCGCGCGCAGGCGACACCCGCCCCGCCCACACCGCCGTACCCGCCCGGCACGACCCAGCCGGGCAGCGTGCCGGACCTCTCGCCCCCCGGGCCCGCACAACCTCCGACCTGAGCGACGATGCCGACCGACCCCGGATTCGCCCGCTCGGCGCGCCAGCAGGCGCACCAGATCCTCTCCCAGCCCGCCTACACCGGCGCCCACCGGTCGACACCGCGGCCGCTCGCCGGCCTCCTGCACGACATCGGCCATCTGCTGGGTGACATCTTCGGACCGCCATACCGGTGGCTGGTCCGCACCATTTTCCATCCCATCGGCCACGGGCTCCACCTCGCCTTCGGGGGCTGGGCGCCGCTGGTGGGCGTCCTTCTCGTGGTCGTCGCCGGCGGGCTGTTGGCACTCCTCGCCATCCGACGCCGGGCCCGCATCGGCCGCCACGCCACCGACGCCCGGCAGACCTCCGCGACCGCCGATCCCTCGGACCTCGACGCCGAGGCGGACCGGCTGGCGGCGGCGGGCGACTTCGCCGGCGCCCTGCGCGCCCGCTTCGAAGCCGGGCTCCTGCGGCTCGAACGGGCCGGTCTGGTGCCCGACGCCGCCGTGCGGACCGCCCACGAGGTCTCGACCAGGCTGGGCTCGCCGACCTTCGACCACCTGGCGGGCCGGCACCAGGCGGTGGCCTACGCCGGTAATCCGGCCGGCCCGGCCGACGACGAGGACGCCCGCCGCAACTGGCCGCGGGTTCCCGGCGAGGCCCGCAATCCTCGCGACCTCGCCGGAGTTGCTCGGTGACCATCCCCTGGGGCGTCGAGCACGAGGAGCGCCCCACGGTCCCGGAGCGATGGCGGGCGACGCCTCTGCGCTGGAAGGTGGTGGTGGTGGCCGTGGCTGCCATCGCCGCCGGGCAAGTGGTGCTCGGCCTCGCCGGCGGGATCGTCGGCAGCACGCCGGCCGGTTCGGGGCCGTCGACCTTCGACACGTCGCCGTCGGGGACCGCCGCCCTCGCCCAACTGCTCGCCGACCGGGGCCACACCGTCGTTCGGTCGGCGGCGCCGCTCGCCCAGGCGGCACCGCCGGCGGGCTCCACCTTGTTCGTGATCGACCCGTCGTCGTGGACGTCCGCCGACACGAGTGCCGTGGCCCGCGTGCTGGCCGCCGGGGGACGGGTCGTCCTCACCGGCCAACCACCCGACGCCGCCCTGGTCGGCACCATGTTCGGTGCCCGGGGGCGGCCGGTGTGGTCGATGACTCCGGCCGTCGCCCCGGGTTCGCTCCCCGAGGTCGCCGCCGTCGGTTCCAGCCCGGTCACCGCCGGCGTGACGTCGGTCGACGTGGCCGGTGCCGCCACCGGCTCGATCCGGGCGACCGGCACCGCGCCGGCCATCCTCGTCGGGTCCGGCGGCACCTTCGCCGTGGCCGGCCGACCGTCCCCCGGGGGGGAGCCGACGGCCATCTTCCTGGCATCGAGCGGTCCGCTCACCAACGCCGGTCTCGACCAGTCCGACAATGCGGCGTTCGCCCTCGACCTGGCCGGCGGGGCGTCACACCCCGTGGTCTTCGACGAGTACGACCACGGCTACGGGCACCAGGGGAACGGCCTCGCCGGCCTGCCGGTGTGGTGGCAGTGGGCACTCGGCACCGCCCTCCTGGCCCTCCTGGTCTGGGTGCTGTCCGCGTCGCGCCGGTTCGGCCCGGTCGAGCCCCAGGAGCGCGCGCTCATCCCGCCCCGCATCGCCTACGCCGAGTCGGTGGCCACCCTCCTCGCCTCGCTGCCGGCGGAGCGCCAGGCGGAGGCGCTCGGTCCCCTGGTGCACGAGGGCCGGACACTGCTCTCCCGGCGCGCCGGTATACCCGCTGCGTCCCCCGACGGCGCCCTGGCCGCCGCGGCCGCCGCTGCCGGGGTCCCCGCCGAGGTGACACGGCCCATCGTCGATCCGGACCACGCCGACCTGGTGGCGGCGGGTCGTGCCCTCGCCTGGCTCGAGCGACACACGGGAGGAACCACATGACATCCGCACCCACCGACGCCGTGACCCCGCGGCTGCGAGCCGCCCTCCACGCCGAGGTCGGCAAGGTGGTGGTCGGCCAGGGGCACACCGTCGACGCCGTCCTGGCCGCCCTGGCGGTGGGCGGTCACCTCCTCCTCGAGGGACCGCCGGGGGTCGCCAAGACCCTCCTGGCCTCGGCGGTGGGCCGGGCCTGCGGTCTCCACCATCGCCGGGTGCAGTTCACGCCCGACCTCCTCCCCTCCGACCTCACCGGGTCGCTGGCCCTGCGTGGCGGCGAGCTCGTGTTCCGCCAGGGCCCCGTCTTCACCAACGTCCTGCTGGCCGACGAGATCAACCGGACACCCCCGAAGACACAGGCTGCGCTCCTCGAGGCGATGCAGGAGCGCCAGGTGACGATCGACGGCACCGCCCATCGCCTACCCGATCCCTTCGTCGTCCTGGCCACCGAGAACCCCATCGAGTACGAGGGCACCTACCCGCTCCCCGAGGCGCAGCTGGACCGCTTCATCATGAAGCTGGCCGTCGGCTACCCGTCGCAGGCGGACGAGGAGGCGCTCCTCCGCCTGCGCCACACGGGGGTCGCTCCGGCCACGCTCGACGACGTGCGCCCCGTGGCCGACGCCGGCGCCATCGCCGCCCTGCGGGCCGAAGTGGACGCGGTCGCCGTGGCCGAGCCGATCATCTCCTACGTGGCCGCCCTCGTCCGCCGCACTCGCGAGCTACCGGCCGTCTCCCTCGGGGCCAGTCCGCGGGCCGGCGTCCACCTGCTGGCGACGGCCCGGGCCTGGGCCAGGCTGAGCGGCCGCACCTTCGTGATCCCCGACGACGTCGTCGCCCTGGTCCCTGCCGTCCTCCGTCACCGCCTGGTCCTGACCCCCGAGGCCGAGCTCGACCAGTTCACACCGGAACAGGCCCTCCAGACGGCGTTGGCGTCCGTGCCGGTGCCCCGGTAGCGCCAGGTGCCCGAGCCCGCCCTCGCCGCAGCGCGCCCCCGACGGCCCGTAGCCCGTCCCAGCCGGCGGGCGGCGTTCGCCGTGGCCGGGGTGGCCGTGGCCACCGCGGTCCTCCGCCTGCCTCCGGTGGTGGTGGTGGGGGCCCTGGCGCTGGTGGCCGGCGCCGTGGTCGTCGACATGGCCGCCGCCCGACGGGCCGCCGTCACCCTGGCGCGCCCGGAGCTGCCGGCCCTGGCCCGAGGCACCCCGGTGCCCTTCGCCGCCGACGCCGGCGGTGGCGGCGCCCGGGTGGGCCGCCTCCGCCAGCCGGCACCGGCCGAGCTCGGGATCGAGCCGGCGGAGGTCCCCGGGGCGGCTCTGCGCGCTTCGCTCGTCGGGCGCCAGCGGGGTGTCCACCTCCTGCCGCCCATGGTGGCCAGGGTGGCCGGGCCCCTCGGCCTCGCCACGTGCGACCACACCGGCGGTCCGTCGGACCGGGTGACCGTGCTCCCGGACCTCCCCCGCGCCCGCCGGCTGGCCGCTGCCCGGCGACGGGGACGTTCGACCGACGAGGGCCGCATCCGCAACCGCCTGGGGCTCGGCACCGAGTTCGAGACCATCCGTGACTACTCGCCCGACGACGACATCCGTCAGGTCAACTGGCTCGCCACCGAGCGGGTGGGCAGACCCATGTCCAACCAGTTCCGCATCGACGAGAACCGGGACCTGGTGTGCATGGTCGACTGCGGCCGGCTCATGGCGTCGCCGCTCGGCGACGCCACACGGCTGGACGTTGCACTCGACGCGCTGGCCGTGCTGGCCGTGGCGGCCGACGATGCCGGCGACCGGGTGGGGACCGTCGCCTTCGCCGCCTCGGTCGTCCGCCAGCTCCCGCCGCGCCGGAACGGCGCCGAGCCCGTGGTGCGCGCCCTGTTCGACCTGGAGCCCGCCGAGGTGGAGAGCGACTACGACCGCGCCTTCCAGGCCGTGGTGGGGCGGAAGCGGGCGCTGGTCGCCCTCTTCACCGACCTGGTCGACGGTGCCGCGGCGCGGACGTTGCTCGCCGCCGTCCCCGTGCTCAGCCGGCACCACGCCCTCATGGTGGTGAGCTCGACGGACACCGACCTCGCCGCCGCCCTCGGGACCCCGCCGTCCGATGAGCGCGAGGCGCTGCGAGCCGTCGTCGCTCTCGACCTGCTCGCCTCTCGGCGACGGACCGTCGGCCTCCTCCACCGGATGGGCGTGGCCGTCGTCGAGGCCCGACCCGACACCCTGGGACCGGCCTGCGTCTCCGCCTACCTCCGCCTCAAGCAGTCGGGACGGCTGTGACGACCCGGGTGCCCGACCGGTCCGTGGCGGGAAGCTCCCCCGCCGCCGACACGCGCCGCCCCCGGACCACCACCATGGACCAGAAGCCCCCGGCGAGGACCACCCCGAGACCGACGGCCGCCGGCGCCGGCAGGTCCCACGGGGTGACGAACCCCTCGGTGAGCCCAGCCACCACCAGGAAGGCCATCACGCCGAGGACGAGCGCTCCGAGCGACGGCACCATCGCCGCCAGCGCGTCGGCCCGCGACCGCCGGCCCGGGTCGATGAGTGCGCGGGCGATGGCCATCCCGCCGGCTCCGGCGAGCGCGATGCACGAGAGCTCGAGCAGCCCGTGAGGCACGATCAGCCGGACGAACTGGTCGAAGCCGCCCCCCCGCCACTCGAGCGTCCCGAGCACGCCGAGGAGCGCGCCGTTGTAGGCCAGCGAGTAGGCGGTGAGGATCCCGAAGGTGAACCCGCCCCCGATGGCCAGCATCGACACCTCGATGTTGTTCACGAAGATCTCCACCGCCAGGCCGCCCCGGGCCGGGACCGAGATCCCGTAGAAGGCGCCGCGCGACCCCACCGTGACGTGGGACCCGGCCGGGAGGATGCCCGACGCCGACAGCGGGTCGAACAGGGCCCAGAGCACGCCGAGCACGACCGCGCCCACCATCACGCCGCCGGCGACGGCCAGGTTGGCCCGCTGCGCCCACACCTGCTCCCACAGGCCCCGGCCGAAGAACTCGCCCGCCGTCTGGGTGCGGGTGGCCCGGGCGTACACGGCGGCGTGCGCACGCACCACCAGCGCCCCCAGGCGTTCGGTCCCGGCCGCCATCGGGTAGAGCCGACGGGCCAGTGCCAGGTCGGCCGCTGCAGCCCGGTAGAGGGTGCCGAGCCGCAGCACCTCGGCCGGCGCCAGCTGGTCGTGGCGGGTGGCGCACCGGTCGACCAGTGCCTCGAGCTCGCCCCACGCACCGGCCCGCTCGGCCAGGAAACGCTCTAGGTTCATACCGTGGACCTCGAGGACCGGTACATCGCCGCCACCCCCGAGGGCGTGTCGCTCAGCGTGGTCCTGGCCGGGTTGGGATCCCGCTTCACCGCCTACCTCCTCGACGCCCTGTTCCAGGGGGTGGCACTGATCGTATTCGCCCTGGCGCTGGGCGCGCTGGTGCGCAACGGCGGCGAGACCAGCTCCCTGGTGGCCAGTGGTGCCTTCGCCCTGTTCGCCGCCGTCGATCTCATCGGCTACTTCGTCGTCTTCGACCTGCTGTGGTCGGGGCGCTCTCCCGGCAAACGCATCACCGGCCTGCGGGTGGTCCGCGTCGGCGGTGGCCCGGTCGGGTTCTGGTCGAGCATTCTGCGCAACGTGCTCCGCCTGGTGGACGTCCTGCCGTCGTTCTACCTGGTGGGGAGCGTCCTCATCCTGGCCACCCCGCGCAACCAGCGCCTCGGCGATCTCGCCGCCGGGACGGTCGTGGTGCGCCAGCGCACCGGGGCCGTCACCGCCATGGGCGCCCGGTCGTGGGCCGACCCGGGCCAGTGGACGGCGCCCGTGGGAGGGGGCCGCGGGTGGGTCCCCACCTCGCCAGCCGGGCCCGGCGTGGTCCCGGCCGAGCTGGCCCACTGGGACGTCAGCGCCGTCGGACCGAACGAGGTGATGCTGGCCGGGATGTTCCTGTCCAACCGGCACGGCTACGCACCCGAGGCTCGGGCCCGCCTGGGGATCGACCTGGCCAACCGGATCTGGCCACTGGTGGCGGGTGCACCACCCACGCTCGCTCCCGAGCAGTTCCTCGAGGCCGTCGTCCTGGTGAAGTCGATCCGGGGCTGAGGCCGGACGGGCCGGCGGCGAGGAACCCGCCGAGCGGCGCTCGGCTTACGTCTGCAACGGCAGGAGCAGTCCGGCCAATGCCTCCAGGGCGGCCCGTCCGTCGCCGTCCGGGTCGACCGGGCGCACCACGAACTTGGACACCCCCGCCTCCACGAACCGGTCCACCAGGCGACCGAGGGCCGTTCCCCCGACCGGTAGCAGCGCCTCGGCCGGCAGGTCGGGACGCCGAGCACCGAGGGCCGCCACCACCGACGGCGGCGGCTGGGTCCACGCGAAGAGGATGCTCATCCCGTAGTGCTCGGGGTCGACGGCCCGACCGGCCTCGGACGCCGCCGCCGCGATCCGCCGGACGGCCACCTCGGCCTCGGCCGGGGTGACCGCAGCGCCCAACCAACCGTCGGCCACCCGACCGGCCCGGGCCAACGCCTCGGCCCCCCGGCCGCCGAACCACACCTCGAGGGGGTCCTGGACCGGTGTCGCCGGCGAGGCGACCCCGCGGACCTCGAAGGACGCACCCTGGTGGTCGACGGTGCCGCCCGCCCACCACGCCCGCAGGAGGGGGACCATCTCCTCCAGCATCCTGCCCCGGTGGCGCCCGGCCACACCGAGGGCCTGGCGTTCCCCCGGCTGGTCCAGGCCGACGACGAAGCTGAGCAGCAGACGCCCGGCCGAGAGCCGGTCCAATTGTGCGAGCGACTTGGCCAGGACCAGGGGGTTCCGTCCCAGCGGTACGACCGTGGAGCCGAGCTTGAGCCGGGAGGTGGTCCCGGCGGCGTAGGCCAGCCCGACGACCGGATCGGCCGTCGGGCCCAGTGGCACGTCCGACAGCCACATGCCGTCGAAGCCCAGGGTCTCGAGGTCGGTGACGAAGCCGACGAAACGTTCCAGGTCGGTTGCGGCCCGACCGGGCGAGACGGCGAAGCGGATCTTCATCCCTCTATGGTCCCAGCTGCCCGCCGACCGGGTGACCGGGTGACCGGCAGCTGGATTACTGTAGTCATCACTATGGTTTCTGGACGCCCACCAGCGTGCCCCGGAGCGCCGGCACCCGGCCCGCCGTCGGGGGCGGGCCGGTGACGGTGGCCACCGGGGGACCGACCGTTGGCCCGGGGCACGACCCCACCGCCGCCACCCTCGAGGACCAGCTCGGGTTCCGGCTGGGCCGGACCCACCGGCTGGTGCGCGAAGGATGGGAGACGTTGCTCGCCGGCACCGGGCTGAGCGCCCCGCAGTCGGCCGTCCTGCGGGCGCTGGCCGACAGCCCGGCCACCGGCCTGCGGGAGCTGGCCCGCCGGCTGCACACCGACCCCATGAACGTCCGCCGCCTGGTCGACCGCCTGGAGGCGGCTGGGCTGGTGACGACGTCGAACGCCCCCGACCACCGCCAGCGCCGGGCCGTCGAGCTCACCCCGGCTGGGGACGCCGCCTGCCGCGACCTGGCCGAGCGCGCCGACGCGTGGGAGCGGACCCTGGTGCAGCTGATCGGCCGGGAACGCATCGAGGCCCTCCGCTCGCTGCTGGCGGTCCTGGACGACGCCCTCGGGACTGCCGCCGTCCCCGGCAACCCGGACGGCGGGCGCCGGTGAGGATCGCGCCACGCCTTGCCGGGGGCGCCCCTCCCACCGGAACCAGCACCGGCCTGCGGGCTTCGCTCGCCGGGGGCCGGGAGGGCGACGCCGGGCGACGCCTGGCCGGCCTGACCTGGGCCCACCTGCTCAACGACGGGGCCGCCAATTACCTGCCCGGTGTGCTCCCGGCGGTGCTGGTGGCCGTCCGGCTCCCGGTGCAGATGGCGGGGCTGCTGATGGCGTCCCTCGTCGTCGGGCAGGCCCTCCAGCCGGTGATGGGGTGGGTGGCCGACCGCGTGGGCGGGCGAAGCATGGTGGCCACCGGACTACTGCTCAGCACCCTCGGCGGCGCCTTCCTCGGCGAGACCCGCAGCGCCGCGGTGCTCATCGTCCTCTTGCTGCTGATCGGGCTGGGGAGCGCCTGCTTCCATCCCCAGGCCCTGGCCGGCGTGCGCAGCCTGCTCCAGGGGCGTTCGGGCCTCCTCACCTCGGTCTTCCTGGTGGGCGGCGAGCTGGGGCGGGGCGTGTGGCCGACGGCGGCCAGCCTGGTGGCGTCGACGCTGGGCCTCGGCTACCTGTGGCTGATCGCCCTGCCGGGTCTCGTCACCGTGGCCCTCGTCTTCCGGTGGGCACCGGCACTCCCTCCCCGGCCGAGGACCGGCAGCCCCATCCGCTGGAGCGAGCACGGCCGCCCGCTGACACTGCTCGTCACCTACCGCGGGATCCGGGCGCTCACCACCTACGGTCTGGCCACCTTCATCCCCGTCATGTGGCACGCACGGGGCGGCAGCCTGGTGGCCGGGGCGTCCATCATCACCACGATGATCGTGGTGGGGGTGATCGGCAACCTGGCCGGCGGCAACCTGGCCGACCGGGCCGGCCGGCGGGTCGTCCTCGTCGCCTCCGCCGTGGCCACCGCCGCCCTGATCGTCCCCATGGCCACCGTGCACGGCGCCGGGCTGTGGGTGGCGGCGGCCCCCCTGGGGGTCGCCCTCTTCCTCACTGCCTCCACCACCGTGCTGATCGGCCAGGACATCTTCCCGGAGAACCGGTCGATGGGCTCGGGCATCGCCCTCGGTCTGGCCAACGGGATCGGCGCCCTCTTGGTCCTCGGCATCGGGTTCCTCGTCAACAGCCACGACGTCGTCACCGTCTTCTGGGTGCTGGCCGGGCTCAGCCTGGCATCGGTGCTCCCGGCCATGGCACTCCCCCGCTCGCTCGCCACCTGACGGGACACCCGTCAGCGGCACCGGCCTGCCGCCGTCAGGTGCGCTCGGCAGGCGGGCCCGAACGCCGGGCGACGGCGGCCCGCAGGGCAACCACCTCCTCCGCTGCCGCCGGGTAGCCGCCGGGGTACGAGGCCCGGGCCTGGTCGCCGAGGCCGGGCCCGTCGGTGGCGGAGCACCGGGCCGTGGCCCGGTCGAGCACGTCGAGCACCACGGCCACGAACGCCGGCTCGGCGGCAGGTTCGGCATCGAGCAGGGGCCGGACGGCCGCCACCGCCGCGTGCATCGACGCGCCGTGGGCCTCCCACAGGGCGGCCTGGTCATCGGGGCCCGCACCGGCCGCGTAGGCGGCCCAGGCGCGGGCAGCCGGTGACCGCAGGCCGGGTCCGCCCGCGGCAGCGGCTGCGATGTCCAGCACCATGAGCCCGTTCACCGCCTTCCACCACGGCGACCCGCCGGGGCCGTCCACTACCCGCCCACTGGCCACCTCCCAGGCCAGGAAGTCGTCGAGCGCGGTGCCGAGGCCGAGCCCGCGCCGTCCGGCGCCGGGGTGGGCGCCGAAGAACTCGGCGAACGCGGCGCGGCGGCGCGCCACCGGCAGGGCGAGCGCCGCTGCGACGCGAGAACCGGGATCGATCTCACCGGGATCGGCGTCACCGGGGTCGGCGACGAGATCGCGCCAGGCGCTCATCCGTCAACCAGGTAGAGCATGCCGTTCGGATCGGACGCGGCCAGCGCGCCGGTGACGAACCGCCGCCCGGCCGGGCGTCCGGGGCCGGGCTCGAAGCCCGACACGGCCAGCGAGGGCGACCACACCGACACCATGGCGTGGTCGAGGAGCTCCCACATCACGTCGATCGGTTCGCCGGTGTCGGGGTCGGCCGGCAGCAGGTGCATGTTCGGTAGGGGGATCCCCACCGGTTCGTCCAGGTACCAGCTGGGGTGGGCGGCCATGACCGGACCCGTCTCGGCCATCCCGAACAACGTCAGCACGCCAGCGCCGGCGGCGCCACCCACCGCCCGCCGCTCGTCGGGGTCGAAGGGCCCGTCGACCGTCGTCACCAACCAACGCCCCGTCGCCGACTGGCCACGCCGGCGGCGCCCGCCGCCCCCCGACCAGGTGGTGGCCGCGTCGTCGAGGGAGGCGGAGATCCACGTCGGCTGGTAACGCTCGGCCGCGTCGGTGGCACCGGCGCCCGGACCGGCGGCCACCACCGCGGCCCCGGCAGCCAGGGCGGCCACGGCCGTGACCAGCCCGTCCCACGAGCACGGCGACTGCACCAGCAGCCACCGATCGCCCGGCTGGGGGCCGAAGAACGCGGCCAGGGCCAGGGCACCGGCCAGCACCGACCGGTGCGAGTGCCACACCGGACCCGACGCGCCGGCCAGGCACACCCGGGCGTCGCCGAGGGCACCGGCGGTCAGTGGGGCAGCTCCCGTGCCGCCGTCGGGACCTCCGGGTCCCTCCCCGCCGGGGGCACCGGCGACCGCGTCGACGTCGACGGCGTCGATGCCGGCGTCGGCCAGCACCCGCATGCCGTCGGCGTCGGCCAGGCCGGCTCCGGCCGTGCCGGCGGCCAGTACCCCCGACGCGCCGCGGTCACCCGGCGGCGCCAGGAGGACGGCCCGGCCCGATGCCAGGGCGCCCAGCACCGCGACCAGGCCGGCCGCCGACGGCCCGGCGGACACGGCGACGGCGCCGCCGTCCGGGACCGATCGGCGCACGTGGCCGGCGACGGCGGCCACCAGCGAGGCCAACGACGCCGCCGGGACCTCGGTGCCCGCCGCGGCGAGGGCCAGCGCTCCCGGGTGGCGACGTGCCGCGATGTCGACGGCCAGCACCGGGACGGCCAGCGCCGGGACGCCGAGCACCCGGGGCACGCCCTCGGGCCAGTACCACGACGGAGTGGTGGCGATCGTCTTGGGCATCAGAGCGAGGGTCCCGGTCCGGCGCCGTGGGGCCAGGCGGCGACCAGCGCCCCCACCAGCGCCACCGCCAGCTCGACCCGCAGGAGCGCGTCCATCACCCGGATCGACCGGAGCCGGCGACGGCGCAGCTCGGCCCGGTCCTCACCTTCCCGCAGGCGGTCATGCGAGCGCGGGTGGACCAGCAGGCCCATCACCACCACCAGCGCCACCAGCGCCAGCCACGCCGCGGCCAGGCCCGACCACCGGGCCACCGACACCGCGCCCGGGCCGCCCGCCTCTTGCCACGCCGCCCACGTCGCGGCGATGGCGCCCAGGCAGGCCAGCGCCAGCCACCGGTAGCGGCGGCCCATGGTGTGGCACAGCACGCCCGTCTGGCCCGGCGGGACGTGGCGCTGGACGGGTCGCCACACCAGCTCCATGAACAGGGCGCCGCCCACGTAGACCGCCCACTCCACGGTGAAGGCGTAGCCGAGGGCGGTACGCATCAGAGGATCCCGTTCCCGTAGGCGAGCGACGCGCCGAGGAGCACGACGACGAGGGCGATCACCAGGTCGGCCCGGGTCAGCCACGACACGCGGCTCGCCGCTCGCTGCATGGCCTCCAGCTGCTCGCCGACCCGGGCACCGCCGCCCCGACCGCTGGCCTTGCTGGCCAGACGGGGCCGGTAGACGAAGGTGATGACGGCCCCGTTCACAGCCAGGACCGCCCACAGCACCATCATGGCCAGCAGGGTGCGCCCCGAGCCGGTGGAGACGATGTCGCCGCTCGAGACGAGGTGCTGGTCCGACAGCGAGAAGAACAGCAACATGCCGCTGACGGGGAGCAGGGCCAACGAGCTCCAAACCAGGACCAGGAACCGGTCGGCCGACTTCTGGGCCAGCACCTGGGCCTGGGCCGGGGGGACGAAGCGCTGGGCCGGGCCGAGGACGAACTCCATGGCCACCGAGCCGCCCACGTAGACGGCCACCGCCAGCAGGTGGAGGTAGGAGGCGAGGACCTGGACCCACGTGGCCGTCACGCCGGGCCCCCGTCCCCCGCCGTCGCACCGGGATCGGGCTGGCCCGGGTGCCAGGTGGCGACGTGGTCCTCGATGGCCGGAGTCAGGCCGTCGGCGCCGCCGTCGGGGACGAAGTACCGGCGGTAGAAGGCGGTGTCGACGTGGTGGACCTGGACCGAGAGCTTGGCCCGCACCGGGTTGACGTAGGCCGGGCAGCAGCCGTGCTTGGCCACGATGTGCTCGACGGTGGCGATGGCCGCCTCTTCGGCCCAGTCGGAGAGGTGGGCACGCGGATGGGCGCGGATCTCGTCGGCCACCTCCGGTCGCCACGGCCCCCCATGCGCGTCGAGGGCGCCGCCGGCCCCGTCGCGCAGTGACCGCACGTAGCGCACGGCCGACGCGGCGTCGGGGAACCGGGGCGAGGGCACCACCACCGGTTCGAACACCCCGGGGAGCCCGGTGCAGGTGGCCGTCGCCGTCGGGTTGGTGGCCGGGTCGCGTTCCCGGAAGGTGAACCCGAGCCCGGGCGAGATCTCCGGGTAGGCGCCGAGGAGGAAGTCGTCGGCGTACGACCCCGTCGTCCAGGCGCCCAGCCCCAGCGCCTCGCAGGCCAGGCGGATGTTCTGCACCATGCAGCCGACCTGGCCGGTGTGGAGCAGCAGTGCCAGCTCGTCGAAGGCGGGGATGGGGAAGCCCACCTCGAGGAACCCGGGCCGGATCCACTCCTCGCACCCGGCGGGATCGCCGGTGTCGGGATCCTGGAGGTAGAAGCCCGACCACTCGTAGGACACGAGGAGCTGGTTGAACCACTCGAGGCCCACGTCGCCCACGGGCACCAGCCACGTGCTCCCCGGCCGGTTGAGGTTGTACTGGCCGGCCCCCATGGGCCGCACGTTGTGGGTGCCCTCGGGGGTGCCCGGCCATGCCACGTCGGGGCGGTGGTCGAGCACCCGGATGCGCCCCTCCCGGTACCAGTCGAGGATCTTGCCGTAGTCGTCCGGTCCCCGGATCTCCACCGGCAGGGGCGGGTCGGGCTGTGGTCGGTAGATCGCCACCCCGCTGTCGTCGATCACGAACAGGTCCACGCCGAGATCGCCCGACGACGAGGGGACCGTCCGGCCCCGGCGGTGGAGCATGCCGGCGAGGGCCCCCTGCACCGGGATGTCGGCCAGCACCGTGCCGTTGGGCCCGGCGGCGGCCCAGCACACGAGGGCGGCCTCCGTCTCCGACAGCGGCAGGGGGTCGGCGGCCGACGCGTAGGCGAGGGGCCCCGCCGCCTGGGTGGCCGTCCGGTCACCGGACCAGGAGAACGCCTCCTCCTCGCCGGTCTCGGCCCGGTAGCCCAGACCCATCCGACGGGTGCGGGCGGTGGCGAGCAGCTGGAACACGGTCGGCCCCGACGTGAAGGCGGCGGCCACCTGGTCGGGATCGCCGCCCGCCGGCGCCGACGCGGCGCCGTCACCACCGGGCTCTCGCCGGGAGAAGATCATGAGCCGGCCACTCCTTCCGCCGCCACGGGGGCGACCTCGACGAATACGGCCCGGTCAGCCGGGACCGGCTGCCATCCGAACGGCAGGTAGCGAAGGTGCCCGTACTTGCCCACCAGGTGGAGCCACTTGACCATCCCCGGCTCGACCTCGTTGGCGCCCTCCCACCGTCGGAACATGTGCGGTTCGAACCCGTTGTAGACGATGACCTGGCCGGGTCGCACCCGCCCGGTGACCCGCACCATCGCCTCGAACGCTCCGTGGTCGTTGGACACCCGCACCTCCCCGCCCTCGACCACCCCGCGTGCGGCGGCGTCGTCCTCGCTCATCACCACGAGCGGCCGGCCCCGGTGGGTGCCGAGCAGGTGGCGGTTCCCCATGCCGATGGAGTGCACCGTCCAGCGGGAGTGGCCGCTGGTCAGCACCAGCGGGTAGTCGCCGCCCATGCGGGGCGGCTCCTTGTGGGTCGGCAGCTGTTCCCCGGCCTCGAGGAACCAGGGGTGGTCGATGTAGAACTGGGCCCGCCGGGTGAGGGTGGGGAACGGCAGGTGCCGGTCCACGTGCCAGCGGAAGGCCGTCATCACCTCGTCGTCGCGCACGTCGGCGGCCACCGACAGCCCCGGCGCGAACGTCCCGAGGCCGGTGAAGCGGATACTGCCGTCGCGCCGGAGGCGCTCGACCGAGCTGCCGGGTGGCAGGGTGCCGGCGTCGGCCGAGTCCCGCACCCACTCGTCCAGCACCATCTCCTCGTCGGCAAGCTGACCGCCGAGATCGAAGTCCTCGCCGAGGCGGGCCACGTGCCGGACCTGGCGGCGGGCGTCGTCGTACTCGTCGAGCCCGGCGGCGACGGCCCGCTCGGCGATGGCACGGGCCAGGGCGGAGAAGATCTCCCACTCGGTACGGGACTCGCCCCGGGGCGGTGTGGCGGCGTCGGAGAAGGCCAGCCGCAGCATGTGGGTGATCGGGTACTGCACGTTGACCCGCTCGTACTGCATGGCCGCCGGCAGGACGATGTCGGCGTGCAGCGCGGTGGTCGACATGCGGAAGTCGACCACCACCACCTTGTCCAGCTTGGGCCACAGGGTGTCCACCAGGTTCGCCCGGCCGCCCCGGGAGCGGCGCAGGGGGTTGGTCCCCACCGTGAAGAGGATGCGCGGCGGCGTGGACGCGCCCGGCCGGGCCACCCCGCCCCACCACCCGCGCCGCAGGGCGTCGCGCAGGTAGTCGCCGAACGGCTTGGTCATCGTCGGCTCCGACCACTCGGTCCGGTTCCATGTCTCGTCATAGCCGGCGTGGTGGTAGTTGAAGAACACAGGCGGTGCCGACGTGCCCGAGCTCGTGGCCAGGGCCAGGAGCTGGTTCCCCAGCATCTCGTCGGTGGCGTCCGGGTCGCGGCGGCGCATCTGGGCCATGGCCTGGTCGATGCCGTCGAGGATGCGGGCCGTCTCCTCGACCCCCGGCCGGGTCTTCATGGAGAACAGCAGGTAGCCGTCCAGACCGGCCAGGGCCAACCCCTGGATGCCCGTCCCCGGCCGGCCCCAGTTGCCGGTCAGGGCCAGGACCAGGCACATGGCCCGCTCCATCAGGTCGCCGTGGAAGTACTTGGGCCCGTTGAAGCCCTCGAGGATCTTGCAGCGGCCCCCGGCCACCAGGCGGGCCAGGTGCCGGATGGTGGAGGCGGGCACGCCGCACACGGCGGCGGCATCCTCGGGCGCGTAGCCCTCCAGGTGGCGGCGGAGCATGGCGAGGACGGTGGTCACCTCCACCGTCGAGCCGTCGGCCAGCGTGACGGTGTGGGTCCCGTCGACGTCGGGGACCAGCCCGCCGAGGTCCAGCGTGCCCCGGGGGGCGGCGGTGAGCCCGGCGGCCCCGTCCCACACGTGGAAGACCTCCTCGTCACCGCCGGCCCGCAGGTCGCGCTGGCGGAGGTAGCGACCGGTGTCCGTGCGCACCAGGAGGGGGAGGTCGGTCTGGGTGGTGGCGAACGGGCGATCCCAGAGGTCCTCGTCGAGCAGCACCCGGCACATGGCCAGGGCCAGGGCGGCGTCGGTGCCGGGGCGGACGGGGACGTGGAGGTCGGACCCGACCGCCGAGGCGTTGTAATCGGGGGCGATGGCCACCACCCGGGCCCCCCGGTAGCGGGCCTCGGAGATGAAGTGGTGGTAGGGGATCGACGTGTAGGCCGGGTTCGAGTGCCACAGGAGGAGCACGTCGGCGAGGAAGGTGTCGTCCACCGTGCTGGCGCACGAGAACTTGCCGAAGGTCAGGTGCTGCCCGGTGGGAAAGTCGTTGACCAGGCCGTTGGCGTCGAGCGTCACCGCCCCGAGGAGCGCGGCCAGGCGGAGGAACGGCGCCTGGGCCAGCAACCCGCCCTCCACGCTCTCCTCGAACACCACCGACTCGGGGCCGTCCTCGTCGATGGCGGTGACCACCGCCTCGGCCACCTCGGCCAGCGCCTCGTCCCACGAGATCTCCTCCCACTGACCGCTGCCCCGCTCCCCCACCCGCCGCAGCGGGTGGAGGACCCGGTCCTCGCTGGTCAGCTGGGCGCTCCACGCTCCGCCCTTCTGGCAGCCCAGGGGGTTCATGTCGGGCACGCCGCCGGTCACCGGGTCGATGGTGCCGGCCTGCTCCTCGAAGGCCACCTGGCCGTCGCGCGTGAAGACGCGGTAGGGGCAGCCGGCCAGGCAGTTGAGGCAGTGGGTGCCCCAGGTCACCCGCTCCCAGGTCCACCGCGAGCGGTACCCGTCCGCGGTGGCGTGCCCTCCCGGCCGGTCGCCCGCGCTCGCCGGAGCTGCGTCGCCGCCGTCACCCACCGAGCCGCTCGACCACGTAGGCGCGGTCGGCCGCCAGGAACGCGCCCAACCGGCCCAGCGTCCACCCGACCAGCGGGCCGGCGTCGGCACCCGCCGACCCGACGAGACCCGGCACCCAGTCGAGCACATGGGCGTCGAGGAAGTCGCGCTGGGCGCGGCGGAACGAGGTGGCCAGCCGCGGCGAGGGCGTGGCAGCCTCGCGGAAGCACAGGTACTGGAGGAAGTCGAGCTCGGTGGCGAGGTGGTCGGCCGGGCGGGGAGCGTCGTCGGACGCCGCCAGACCGAAGTACTCGTACTCGCGCCGCACGGCGGCGATCTCCCCGTCCCGGTCGGGCCGGCCGGCGCCACCCAGGAGCGCGGCGCCGCCCAGCACCCGCTCGTGGTCGGCGGTGAACGACGCGGCGTCGGCGCCGGCGGGGACGGCCACCGTCCCGATGTCGAGGCCGAAGGGCAGCAGTGCGGCCGCCTCGGTCAGGCCGGCCACCCACTTGCCTTCGACGGCCTGGTCGAACAGGTCGGCCGGGCCGGTGGCGAACCACCCACCGAAGAACTGGTAGACGGCGCTGCGTGCCGTGGTCTCGTTCTCCTCGACCTCGACCGGTCCGGTGTCGGCCGCGGTGAGCTCCAGGCCCTGGAGCGAGTAGGTGAACATGGCGTCACTCCCCTTCCGTCGCTCCGACCCGTGCCCGGCCGAGCTGCACCGCCACCCGCTCAGGCGACCGGTCGAGGCTGGCGGGGTCCACCGTGTAGGGGCCGAACAGGTCGTGCCACCGGTAGACGATGAGCGTGTCGAGCAGCTCCGAGGTCCCACCGGCCCGCACCCGGGCCATCTCGTCGCGCAGCGTGTCGAGGGCGGCGTGGACCCGCGGGCCGAACAGCGACTCGAGGTACTCGGGCGGGATGCGTGGGGTCTCCTCGTCGATGGAGAAGTCGTCGTGCAGCCGGTAGGGCGAGAGGGGCGGCACGTAGAAGATGTTCGGTCCCGTCCCGTACTCCTCGTGGAGGGGCAGCGCCACCTTCCACTCGTGCACCAGTCGGTGGATGGGGCCGGCCGGATCGGCGGCGTCACCCACGAACACCAGGCGTCCGGGGCACTGGCGGGCGCAGGCGGGGGCCACCCCCTCCTCCAGCCGGGGGAAGCAGGCGATGCAGTGCTGGCTGACGCCCCGCACGTAGTTGAAGGAGATCTTCTTGTAGGGGCAGGCCTCCATGCAGAAGCGCGCACCCTGGCACACCGCCTCGTCGCGCAGGACGATCCCGTCCTCGTGGCGCTTGTACATCGCACCCGACGGGCAGGCGGACACGCACACGGGGTGGGTGCAGTGGTTGCACAGGCGGGGCAGGTAGAAGTAGTAGGAGTTCGGATAGGTGCCGCCGCCCTGGTCCTCGTCCCAGTTCATCCCCCACCGGGTGGTGCCGTCGCCCCGGTCGACGGGCTGGAGGTGGGTGTCACGGCCACGCCCGCCGAAGAGCACCTCCTGGTGGTTGAATTCCCACCCGCCGCCGAACTCGGCGCGGGTCGGCTGGTGACCGGGCACGGGGGTGCCGTCACGCCACCCGCCCCCCATGTCCTCCCACCCCTTCGGGGTGCCCAATCCGGGCTGGGTGTTCACGCTCATCCACCAGTGGTGCTCCTCCCCCTCCTCGCGGGTCCAGAGCACCTTGCACGCCACCGAGCACGTCTGGCAGCCCATGCACTTGTTGAGGTCGAAGACCATGGCCAGCTGGCCGGCCGCCCCCTGTTCCGTCATCGCCTGCACCGTCCTTCGTCCGCGGCTGTGCCGCTCCCGTGCCTCATGCCTGCACCGCCGCCCACTCGTCACTCACCGCACCGATGCCCGCCCGCTCCTCGTTGGCGCCGTTCCACACGGCCACCGCCACCCGGGCCGGCGCGCCCAGCGCCGATCGGGGGCCGGCCAGTACGACCGACCACCGGGTCCCGTCCACCGTCGCTGCCGCGGCCAGGTCGGCGTCCGCCGCGCCGGGCCGGAACATGCCCGGGCCGGTGGAGACCAGGTGGCGGACGGCCGGTATCGCCTCCTGGACCGGGAGCCGGTCCCGCCACTGCCAGACCTCGACGGGCGACGCGTGGTCGCCCATGGTCACCGGCGTGTCCGGCCCGTCGCCCGCAGGGAAGAGGACGGCACAGGCGTCGGGGAACTCCCCGGCCACGGGTCCCGACCCGTCCCACTCCAGCCGGACGAACAGGCGGTCGCCGTGGGTGGCCACCGCCACCGAGGCGGACGGCGTCGCACCGTAGGAGCGGTCGTGCCAGGCGGCCCGGATGTAGGCGTTCGGCTGGGCGTCGACGGGCACCGGGACCAGTGGCACGCGCACCGCCTCGGCCGCGTTCCACGCCGGGTCGTCCGGCGCCAGCGCCTCGGCGCCCAGTTCCTGCGCGGTCAGGTCGGTCACGCGTCACCTCCCTCGTCGGGCGCCCCGATGCGCTCGAAGTCACAGGGCACACCCCGGTCGACGGGGATGGGCTGCCATTCGCCCATCGAGTAGTTGATGTGCCCGTAGCCGCCAGCGAAGGCGATCCACTTCACCATGCCGGCCTCGATCTCGTTGGCGCCCTTCCACCCGGCGTACTGGTGGCCGTCCCAGCCGTTGTAGGAGATGACCTGGCCGGGCCGGACCCCCGGTGCCACCTTGGCCCGGGCCTCGAACGAGGTGATGTCGTTCCACACCCGGATGTGGTCGTCGTCGGCCACCCCCCGTGCCCGGGCGTCCTCCACCGACACCTCGACCAGTGGCTCGCCCCGGTGGGTCTGGAGGATCACCGGATTGGCCTGGTTCATCGAGTGGATGCTCCACCGGTTGTGGCCCGACGTCATCCGCAGGGGCTGGTCGCCACCCGACGGCGGGTTGGGCTTGTGGACGGGCAGGGCCTCGCCCGCCTCGATCCACCAGGGGTGGTCGATGAGGAACTGGGCGCGGCGGGCGTAGGTGGGGAACGGATGGCCGTCCTCCACGTGGCTCCGGAACGGCGAGTGCGTCTTCGACGTCTCGAACGGCGACGCCTGAGCCAGCGCGAACGGGCTGGTGCCCCACCCGATGAACCGCTCGTAGCCCTTCTCCCGCATGGTGCGCAGGTTGGTGCCCTCGGGCAGGGTGCCGATGTAGACCGAGTCCCGCAGGATCTCGTCGGCCACCTGTTCGTCGGAGGCCAGGTAGCCGCCCAGCGTGTAGCGGTCGAGCATGTCGGCCGGGTGGAAGGCGGCACCGGTCCGGTTGGTGTACTCGGACATGCCGCGCTCGGCCGCCCGCCGGGCCAGCGCCTCGAGGAGGAGCCGGTAGATGTCCCACTCCGACTTGGCCTCGCCGGCCGGCGTGGCGTTGCGGTCGGAGAAGGTCAGGCGCATGGTGTGCGACGTCGGGATGTGGAAGTTGACCTTCTCGTAGTGCTGGGCCGCCGGCAGGACGATGTCCGAGTTGAGCCCGGTGAAGTTGAGCCGGAAGTCGATCGACACGATGAGGTCGAGGTTGTCCCACAGGTTGGGACCGAGCTGGGTCGAGCCGCCCCGGGTCCGGCGCAGCATGTTCCCGCCGCACTCGATGAGGACGTGGGGCGGCGATTCGGGTCGGGGCTCGTCGAGGCCGGTCCACCAGCCCGAGGCGATGGCCTCCTCGACGTACTCGTCGAAGGTGCGGGGCAGGGTGGCGTCCCCCCACTCCTTGCGGTTCCAGCGCTCCTTGTAGTTCCCCTGCCAGTACCACCAGAAGGCCGGCGGCGACCCGCGCATGCCCATCACCTGGCCGCCGGCGGCACGGACCTGGTTGGTCAGGCGCGACAGCTCGCGCACGGCCAGTTCGTCGGTGGTGATGCTGGGGTCGGCCTCGCGCAGCGCGGCGGTGCCCGCCTCTTGGGCGGCCAGGAGCTGCTCGGCGCCCTCCACCCCCGGGACGGTCTTGACCATCAGGGTGAACATCCCGTCGGCCATGCCGATCATCCACGACCGGATCCCGGTGCCGTGCTTGCCCCAGTTCCCGGTCACCCCGAGCAGGAGGCACATGGCCCGCTCGATCAGGTCGCCGTGGTAGTACTTGCACGAGTTCCAGCCGAGCATGATGTTGGTGCGCTTGGTGGCCGCCTTGCGGGCCAGCATGCGGGTCACGTCGGGGTGGACTCCGCACATCGCCTGGCTCAGTTCCGGCGTGTACCGCTCGTTCAGGTGCCGGGTGAGCATGGCCAGCACCGGCTCGGCCGTCACCGTGGACCCGTCGGCCAGGGTCACGGCGTAGGTGCCCTCCAGGGCCACCTCCCTGCCGCCCAGGAGCAGGTTGCCCCGATCGGCCTCCACCAGCCCCGCCGCCGGGTCCCAGTGGTAGAGCTGGTCCTCGCGGGCGTCGCCGCCGACGACCTCCGACGCCCGCAGGTACCGCCCGGTGTCGGTGCGGACCAGGCACGGCAAGTCGGTCTGCTCGCGCATGAACGTCGTGTCGGCGATGCCCTCCTCCAGGATCACCTGCACCATCGCCAGTGCCAGGGCGGCGTCGTCTCCGGGGGTGACGGGCACGTGGTAGTCGGCGTGCATGTGCGATGCGTTGAGGTCGGGGGAGATGGACACCACCTCGGCCCCGTGGTACCGGGCTTCGAGCATGTAGTGGTAGAAGGGGATGCGGGTGAAGGCCGGGTTCATGTGCCAGATGAGCACGAGCTCGGAGTGGAACCAGTCGTCGGCCGACGACACCGGGTTCCACTTCCCGAACGTCTCGTGCAGCCCGATGGAGAAGTCGTTGAAGGACGGGTGGAGGTCGAGGGTCCGCCCGCCGAACACGTTGAAGAAGCGGTCGGTCGGGAACACGGCGGCCACCTCGGGGGTGCCCTCCCGCACGATCGACTCCGGCCCCCCGGCGGCGATGGCGTCGAGCATGGCGTCGGCCACCTGGTCCGCGGCCTCGTCCCAGCTGATGCGCTCCCACGCGCCGCTCCCCCGCTCGCCCACCCGCCGCATCGGGTAGAGGAGGCGGTCGCCGTCGTAGAGCTGCTGGCTCCAGCACGCCCCCTTGTTGCACCCCATCGGGTTGGCGTCCGGCACCCCCGGCTCGGTCGGCTCGAAGGTGGCCGCCGGCTCCTCCCGCAGGACCCGGTCGCCCGAGGAGTAGACCCGGTAGGGGCAGTTCCCCGGGTAGCAGTCGATGCAGTGGGTGCCCCATCCGACCGACTCCCAGGACCACCGGGACCGGTAGGCGTCCTCCACCCCCTTCGTTCCGGTGCGCGGGTGCTCGATCACGTCCCTGACGTCCACGTCGCTCCCCTCCCTGGACCACGGTGGCGCTGTCACACTCCGGACACGCCACCACCGGTCGATCCGCTGCTGCTTCCCTTGTACTGCCCCGGCCGACCCTAAGTCAACCTACTTACTACTTGTATAGAAACATGATCTACTTTTAGTAGGATGCTGTGCAACGATGCCGGGACCTGGGACGGCACCGATTCCGGGGCAGTGTTCCTCGGACGTGCACACAGTTGCTCTATTCCTGCTTGTGTGTGCTGGTCCAGAGCTTCGTTTTTCTCGCATCTGCGTGGTACGTTGACGGCATGCCCCGCCACGAGGTCCCGCCCGCCGGTGCCCGTCGGACGCGGGTGGCGGCCGCGGTCGGAGCCGCCGCCCTGGCCCTGACGCTGGCCGCCTGCGGCACCCCCGCTCCCCGCTCGCCGGCTGCGGCTGGCACCCCGGGACCCGTCGACGTCCTCTATGCCGGTTCGCTCGTCCACATCTTGGAGCACGACGTCGGCCCCGCCTTCGACCGCGCCACCGGCGCCACCTTCGACGGCTTCGCCGGTGGCTCCACCGGGCTCGCCTCCGAGATCCGGGGCGGCACCCAGCAGGCCGACGTGTTCGTGAGCGCCAGCCCGGCGGTCAATGCCTCGTTGGAGGGCGCCACCAACGGGAACTGGGTGTCGTGGTACGCGACGTTCGCCACCGCCCCCCTCGTCATCGGCTACAACCCCGGCTCGAGGTTCGCCGCCGCGTTGCGGTCGCGCCCGTGGTACGACGTGGTCACGTCGCCCGGGTTCCTACTGGGGCGGACCGATCCGGCCGTCGACCCGAAGGGGGCGCTGGCCGTCGAGGCCCTCGACACCACAGCGCAGGCCCAGCACCTGCCCGCCCTGGCCGCCCTCGCCTCCTCCACCAGCGGCATCTTTCCGGAGGAGGCCCTGGTCGGGCGCCTCCAGGCCGGCCAGCTGGACGCCGGCTTCTTCTACGCCAACGAGGCCGTGGCTGCCCACATCCCCACCGTCCCCCTCGGTCCCGTCCACCTGGGCGCCACCTACACGGTGACGGTGGTGGACCGGGCACCCCACCCGGCGACGGCCGCTGCGTTCGTCCGCTTCCTCCTCGGGCCGGCCGGGCAGGCGCTGCTGGCCCGCGACGGGCTCGACGTCGCCCGCCCGCCCGCGGTCTCGGGAGCCGCCCGGGTCCCACCGTCACTGCGCGCCACCCTCGGCCTCCGATGACCGGGCGCCTCCGGTCCACGCCGCTGCCGTGGCTCGGAGGCATCCTCGCCCTGTACCTGACGGTGCCGGTGGCCGTCTTCCTCGTCCGGACGGCGGCGGCGGGCAGGCGCGGCTTCGCCACCCCCGGGCTGACCGGCGCCCTCACCGTATCGGTGGTCACCGCCACCATCTCGGCCGCGGCGGTCGCCCTGCTCGGCATCCCGCTGGCCTTCGCCCTGGCCCGGTCCACCGGGCGGCTGGCGGCCGCCGCCGGCGTGCTCGTCCAGCTCCCGCTGGCGCTGCCCCCGCTCATGAGCGGCATCCTCCTCGTCGAGCTGGTGGGCCCGTACACGCCCCTCGGCGAGCTGTTCGGCCGGCACCTCACCGACTCGATGACCGGCATCGTCCTGGCGCAGTCGTTCGTGGCCGCACCGTTCCTCGTCATCTCGGCCCGCAGCGCCTTCGCCCGCATCGACCCCGCCGTGCTCGACCACGCCGCCGCCCTCGGTCACCGGGCCGGGGCCCGGTTCTGGCGGGTGGCCCTCCCCCTCGCCGCGTCGGGGATCCGGGCCGGTCTGCTCCTCACGTGGCTACGGGCCTTCGGCGAGTACGGGGCCACCGTGATCCTCAGCTACCACCCCTACACGCTGCCCGTCTACACCTACGTCCAATTCTCCGGCAGCGGCATCCCCACCACCCGGGGCGCCACCGTGCTGGGGCTGGCCGTGGCCGCGCTGGTCACCGGCGCCGGCGTCCTGCACCGCCGCCGGCCGGCCCCGGCCGCGTCGGTGCCGCCATCGGTGCCGCCAGCACCGACGCCGCCCACACCGGTCGCCTTCGACCTCGACGTGACCGTGGGGACCTTCGCCGTACGGGCCGCCTACACCGCCGCCAGCCACCGCCTGGCCCTGCTGGGGCCGTCGGGCTCGGGCAAGACGCTCACGCTGCGGGCCGTGGCCGGGCTGCTCGGACCCGGTGCCGGTCCCGTCCGCTACGGGGAGGACCGGGTCGACCTCCGGGCGTGCGAGGAGCGCGCCATCGGCTACGTGCCCCAAGGAGACGGCCTGTTCGCCCACCTCACCGTCTGGCAGCACCTGTGCTTCGGCGTCGGCGCCGACCCCGGCCTGGCTGCCCACTGGCTCGGGCGCCTCCGGTTGTCGGGCCTGGAGGACCGCCGGCCCGACCAGCTGTCGGGCGGCCAACGCCAGCGGGTTGCCCTGGCCCAGGCCCTCGCCCGCGCCCCCCGCCTGCTCCTGCTGGACGAGCCGTTCTCGGCCCTGGACGCGCCGGTGCGGGACGAGCTGCGGGCCGAGCTGCGCCGCCTGCAGCGCGGCGCCGGACTGTCCACCGTCCTCGTCACCCACGACCCGGCCGAGGCCGCCCGGCTGGCCGACGAGGTGGTGGTCCTGGCCGACGGTCGGGTGCTCCAGGCTGGCAGGCTGGCGGACGTGTTCGCCGCCCCGGACTCGATGGAGGTGGCCGGCCTGGTCGGCTACCAGAACCGCGGCACCGGTCGGGTGGCGGCCCCGGGGCGGGTGGCGATCGGCTCGAGCGTGCTCGACGCGGACACGGCAGGGTTGGCACCCGGGGAGCCCGTCCACTGGGCCGTGCGTTCGGAGCAGCTCGCCCTCACCAGTCCGGACGACGACCGGCCCGGGTCCATGGAGGGTGTGGTGGTCGACGCGTCGGGCCTCGGCGCCACGGTGACGAGCGTCGTCGACGTGGGCGACGGCGCGGAGATCGAGGTGCTCGACCCGGGCGTCGACGCGGTCGCGCCAGGTGCGCGGTGCCGCATCGTGGTGGCTCCCGGTGCGCTGCACCTGTGGGCCACCGGGGCCCCTGCCGGCGGCAGGCGGGCGATGTCGGGATCAGTCCCCGGCCCGCTCCAGTGAGACGTTGGTGGCCTTCACCACCGCGCTCACCATCACACCCTCGGCCAGCTGGAGGTCGTCGGCGGCCTGCCGGCTGACCAACGACACCAGGCGGTAGGGGCCGGCCTGGACCTCGACGTGTGCCATCACCGTGTCCTTCACCACCCGGGTCACGATGCCGGCCAGATGGTTACGGGCCGACTCCCGCCGGGTCACCTCGGGATCGGGGCCGCCGTACAGGGCGGCGGCGAACCGGGCCAGGGCCACGCCGTCGATCCGGCGACGCCCCCCCGGGGTGCGGGTGGCGGGAAGGTGGCCGCTGTCCACCCAGCGGCGCACGGTGTCCGGGCTCACGTCGAGGACGGTCGCCACCTCACCCACGCTGTAGTCGGCCATGGGTGCAGCGTAGGGGCCCGACCCGTCCCCAGGCTGCCTCGGCCTGGTCGCCCGGCCCGGCGGTGCCGGACGAGGTCAGCTCTCGCCGAGCTCGGCGGCGAGGTCCCTGGCCCGCTGCAACGCCTCGGCCGGGGTGAGCCCGGCCCGAGCGGCGAGCCAGCACGACAGCGGGGCAGCCTGGCGGACGGCGGCGTGGGCGGCCACCCCGGCCAGGTCGAGCAGTGCCTCGACGTCCTCGTCGGAGAGTGCACCGCCACCCACCGCCGCCGTGTACCGGTCGATCCATGCCCGCATGTCCGTCTCCATCGGACGGATGTTAGCGATGTCCCCTGCCGGTACGCTGCCTCCGTGCCCCCTGCCCCGGACGACCAGCGATCCCGGCCGGCGGCCAAGGTGGTCACCGTGTCCGACTCCGTGCACGCGGGGGCGGCCGAGGACCGCTCGGGCCCGGCGGTGGCCGAGGCGCTGACCGGCGCCGGGTTCGACGTGGTCGAGGTGCGCACCGTCCCCGATGGCGAGGCGCCGGTGGCCGGCGCACTCCGGGAGCTGGCTGCCGGCTTCGCTGGCGTGATCGTGACGACCGGCGGCACCGGCTTCGGGCCCCGGGACGTGACGCCCGAGGCCACCCTGTCGGTGGTCGAGCGCCAGGCCCCCGGACTGGCCGAGGCCATGCGGCTGGCCGACCGCAAGGGCCGGCTCTCCCGCGGGGTGGCCGGCACCGTCGGCCGGTGCCTGGTGTTGAACACCCCCGGGTCGCCGGCCGGTGCGACCACGTGCCTGGCGTCCGTGCTCGACGTGGTACCCCACGCCCTCGCCCTCCTTGCCGGGGAGGATCCCCACCCGCACGGGCACGGCGACACCCACGGGTAGGACCGGCTCCCCGGGGGCTGACCCCGCACCACCTCCGAACGCCGACAGGCCAGTACGCGGCACCCGACCGCCCCGGCCCGGTGTCAGCCCCCCGACACCGGCGGCAGCAGGGCGACCTCGTCGCCGTCGCCGACCGGGGTGTCGGGCGAGGCCTGGTCACCGTTCACCCACACCCGGCAGATGGCGGCCACCCGGGCGAACCCGTCGCCGTAGCGCCGGACGGCCTCGGCGACCACGTCGGCCACCGTGGCACCGGGGACGGTGTCGCTGCGCGTCCCCGCCGCGTCAGCGGCCGGCCCGAACAGGCGCAGGCCGGCCACGGTCAGCCTCCGATCATCGACATGGAGCGGGACGGGCGCAGGAACCCGGGGTCGTTGATGCCGTGCCCCGGATGCTTCCCCCACACCGCCTGGCGGAGCACGGCGGCCACCTCGTCGTCACCGCCACCCGATCGCAACACCGCGCGCACCGAACGCTCGTCGTCGGAGAACAGGCAGTTGCGCACCGAGCCGTCGGCCGTGAGCCGCAGGCGGTTGCACGTCCCGCAGAAGGGCCGGGTGACGCTGGCCACCACCCCGATCGCCCCAGCACCGTCGGCGAACCGGTACACCTCGGCGGGCGCCGGGTCGCCGGGCGTCGGCGCCTGCGGTTCGAGGGGCCACCGGGCGGCGATGGCGGCCAGGATGTCGGCGGCGGGCACCACCTCGTCCCGGCGCCATCCGCCACCGGCGTCGAGGGGCATGTACTCGATGAAGCGCACCAGCCGCCCGGTATCGCGGGCGAAACCGGCGAAGTCGACGACCTCGTCGTCGTTGACGCCCGCCAGCACCACCACGTTGACCTTCACGGGGGTCAACCCGGCGGCCTCGGCCGCGTCCATGGCGCCGAGCACGGTGGCCAGGTCGCCCCGACGGCGGATGGCGGCGAACCGCTCTGGGCGCAGGGAGTCGCAGCTGATGTTCACCCGCTGCAGCCCGGCCGCGGCCAGGCGGGGCGCCAGGGTGGCCAGCCCGGTGCCGTTGGTGGTGAGGGCCACGTCGTCGAAGCCGAGGGCGGCCACCATGCCAACCAGGTCGGCGACGTGGTGCCGAAGGAGCGGCTCCCCCCCCGTGAAGCGCACCGACTGCACCCCGAGCTCCCGTGCCACCCGGGCCACCCGGGCGATCTCCTCGTAGCTCAGGATCTCGGCGCGGGGCAGGAAGGGCACCCCCTCCTCGGGCATGCAGTACACGCAACGGAAGTTGCAGCGGTCGGTGACCGAGATGCGGAGGTCGGTGTGCACCCGGCCGAACCGGTCCACCAGGGGGCCGCCGGTCGGCATCGGGCCGGGGGCCCGGTCACGGCGCCCCAGTGCGACGGGGACGGCGCCGCCGGCCGGGCTCGTCACGGCCACGTCCGGTCGGGGCCGGCCACCCGGTTGGCATCCGTCACCAGCACCTCGACCCGCCCCCCCGCCGGCACGCCGTCGCCGTCGGGGACGATGGCCAGGGCATCGGCCTCGGCCATGGCCCGCAACTGGTGCGACGCCTGGCCGGCGGCCGGCCGGACGCCGAGGCACCCGTCGGGCCCCGTCTCGACCACCACCCGCACCAGGTGGAGCTTGCCGTCGGACCGCCGACGCAGGTCGGCCAGGGCCACCGCAGCCAGCCGGGGCCGGTCCACGGCCACGTGACCGGCCAGTCGCCGCAGGCCGGGACGGGCGAAGAGCTCGTACGAGACGAGGGCGGAGACCGGGTTGCCGGGGAGCCCGAACACCGGCGTGCCCGTCGACGCCAGGATGCCGAACGCGAACGGCTTGCCCGGCTTGACCGCCACCTGCATCCACCGCATGTCGTCGCCGCACAGGTCGGCAAGGACCGCCTTGGCCACATCCCGGTCCCCCACGCTCACGCCGCCGGTGACGAGGACGGCGTCGGAGGCGGCGGCGCCGGCGGCGAGGACGGCGGCGACAGCGGCCGGCTCGTCACCGACCCGGCCCAGGTCGACGGGGTCGAAGCCGTCCGCCCGCAGCCGGGCCAGCAGCGCCGGCCGGTTGGCGTCGCGGATCTTGCCCGGCGCGAGCGGGTCCGACCCGCCGACGAGCTCGTCCCCGGTGGCTACCACCGCCACACGGGGGCGCGGGTGGACGGTGACCGTCTCGATGCCCAGGCTGGCCAGCACGCCGACGTGGGACGGGGCCAGCACGGTCCCCGGCCCGAACACCGCGGATCCGGCGGCGATGTCCTCGCCTGGCAGGCGCACGTTGTCCCCGACCGAGACGGTCGCCTCGACCACCACCGTCCCGTCGTCACCGGGCCGGGTCCGCTCGACCTTGCACACGGCGTCGGCACCGCCGGGGACGGGAGCGCCAGTCATGATGCGGACCGCCTGCCCGCGCCCGACCGGCGTGACCGGGGTCTCTCCGGCCATGACCGCGCCCACCACCGACAGCGTCACCGGCGCGCCGGCCGTGTCGGCAGCCCGCAGTGCGTAGCCGTCCATGGCCGAGTTGGCGAACGGTGGGACGTCGTGGGCGGCGTGCACCGGCACGGCCAGGACCAGCCCGCCGGCCTCGTCGAGCGGACGTTCCACCGGTGCCAGCCCTCGGCACCGGTCGAGGACGTACGCACGGGCGTCGGCCACCGGGACGAGGGACCGGACGCCGAGGCTGCGATCCCCCACCGGCGTCTCCATCGTCCTCTCCGCCCTCAGCCGACCCGGCCGCCCGGCGGGGCGGCGTCGACGACGTCGTGGGCGCACAGGCCCCAGTCGGAGCCGCCGTCCCACGTCTCACGCTTCCAGATGGGGACGGACGACTTGACCGTGTCGATGCAGTAGCGGGCGGCGTCGAACGCCTCACCCCGGTGGGGTGCCGACACCACCACCACCACGGACACCTCCTCCACCGCCATCCGCCCCAGCCGGTGGAGGAGCGCCACCCGTCCCAGCTCCGGCCAGCGCTCCCGGGCCGAGGCCACGATCGCCGACAGCCGGGGGCCCACCTGTTCGAGATAGGCCTCGTAGTCGAGATGGACGACGCCGGGCCGCCCGTCGGCATGGTCGCGAACAGTGCCGCAGAACGTCACCACCGCGCCGCAGCCGGGCTGGACGGCCCACGCCATGGCGCCGGCCGCCGGTAGCGGCTCATCGCCGGCGTACAGCCAGTCGGCTCCGCCCGGTGCGTCGATCACCTGCGTCATCGTAGTGTCGCCCGCCCGCTCGGACCCCACCGGACCGGGCAGCGGGTGGGAGCCCGGCTCACCGGGAGCGGGCCGCGGGCGGCACCTCCCGGCGCCCGAGGCCGAGCCGCTCGAGGTCCTCGGGCGTGTCGGCGTCGGCGAACGCGGCATCCGTCACTCCGGTCGGCCAACGGTCCGGGCCGGCCAGCTCCAGGCCACCCCGGCCCGGCGAGGCCAGCACGGCGCGCATGGACCGCTCCCCTTCCGCCACCAGTCCCTCGGCCCGCCGCAGCGCGCCGGCCGACCAACGGGCGCACAGCGGTTGGGGGCGCCCGTCGACCACCGGCACCACCGACGCCTCCCCCGGCCACCAGGCCAGCATGGTCAGCGCCTCCACCGTGAGGCCGGGCAGGTCGCATGCCACGACCAGGGCCGGTCCCTCGTGGCCGCTGGCCCGGAGGGCACGGGCCCCGGCCACCATCGCCGCCAGGGGACCGCTGCCCGGCGGCTCCTCGCGGACCGCCCGGAGGCCGGAGCGACCCGGACCCACCTCGACGGCCGTTCCGACCACCTGGAGGAGCTGCCGGGCGATGTGGACGGCGCTCGGGGTTCCGGCCACGTCGATGGCCGCCTTGTCGAACCCCATCCGCCGGCTGCCGCCCCCGGTCAGGAGGATGGCCGCCGGCACCGGACCGTGGTCGGGAATGCCCATCGCCACCAGCATGGCCTCTCCGGCGCGCTGGTGGGGCCCGGACCGCGTTAGCGTGCAAACCGTGCCTGGCCGCATCACGGGAACGTCGCAGGGCGGCGGGGAGCTCACCCACGTCGACGCCCGGGGACGCGCTCACATGGTCGACGTGAGCGCCAAGCCGTGGACCGATCGCCTGGCACTGGCGCGCTGCCGCGTGGTGGTGCCGGGGCTGACCGGGGCCGGCGTTCCCGCCCCGGCCTGGGCGCCCGACGACGAGGCGCCGACCTGGCCGGAGCTCCTGGCCACCGCCCGTATCGCCGGCATCCAGGCGGCCAAGCGCACGTCCACGCTCATCCCCCTGTGCCACCAGCTCACCAGCGCACGGGTGGAGGTGGTCCTGGCCCTGGCCGACGGGTGCGTCGAGATCGAGGGCACCGCGCAGGTCGTCGGTCCCACCGGCGTGGAGATGGAGGCCCTCACCGCCTGCGCGGCAGCAGCCCTCACCATCGTCGCCGCCACCCAGCCGGGCGACCCCGACGTCGTCATCGAGGACCTGACCCTGTGGCACAAGAGCGGCGGGCGCTCGGGCAACTGGGTGCGGGCCGAGCACCCGGCCTGACGCCCGGCGCTGCGGACCCGCCTCGGCCAGGCCGCTAGGCGCTGCGGACCTCGTCTGCGCCGGCCAGGCCGTGGAGCTCCTCCAGCGCCACGATGGCCGCGTAGAGCTCGGCGGCGGCGACGTCGTAACTGGCCCATGCCTCGCCGTCGGAGATCGTCGCCTGGTGCCGGGGCAGGGCGGCGGCGATGTCGCGTAGGCGGGCCACGATCCCGTCGATCCCGTCGCCGTCGGTCACCCGCCGGGCCAGGTGCAACCCGCTGCCCGCCTGCGGCCCAGCCACCGTCTCCACCTGCGTTCCGTCCATGTCGGCTCCTCTCCCCCGCCGGCGAGCGCGACGCCGCAGCGGTCCTGGTCGGGTGGCCTCGGCGTGGCGTGCGTCACGCCCGCCCGACTACCTGGAATTGAGCCGGGCCGCAGCACCGGCCGCCAGGGTCGAAGGTCACCGCCGGGAGCAGCCCGCTCAGACCTACATCCGCGAGTAGGCATGGGCCCCTCGTGACCCAGGAATCCGGAGTGTGGGGACCGCCGCTGTGAGTCGGCGGCGGTGAGGCTGACCG
>JAJZAC010000110.1 GCA_021799615.1 Actinomycetes bacterium | reverse complement strand
GGCAGCACCCGGGCGCGACGTCCGGTGGAGGCGGATCGCCCGCCGCCGGAGCAGGAAGAACGAGGAGGAACTGATCGTGAGGGTGCTCGTACTCGGCGGCGACGGCTATCTCGGATGGCCCACAGCCCTGTACCTGTCGAGCCGCGGCCACGACGTCGGTGTGGTCGACAACTTCGCACGGCGGGGCTACGACCTCGAGATGGGCGTCGACAGCCTGGTGCCGATCGTCAACCTCCAGCAGCGGGTCCGCCGGTGGAAGGAAGTGAGCGGTCACTCGCTCGACACGTACATCGGTGACCTGACCGACGCCGCCTTCGTGTCCGCCACCCTTGCCGCCTTCGCTCCCGACGCCATCGTCCACTTCGCCGAGCAGCGGTCCGCCCCCTACTCGATGATCGACCGGCAGCACGCCGTCTACACCCAGGTGAACAACGTGGTGGGCAACCTGAACCTGCTCTACGCCATCGCCGCCCAGAACCGCGACATCCACCTGGTCAAGTTGGGCACCATGGGTGAGTACGGGACCCCCAACATCGACATCGAAGAGGGGTACATCGAGATCACCCACCGGGGCCGGACCGACGTGCTGCCCTACCCGAAGCAGCCGGGTTCCTTCTACCACCTCTCCAAGGTGCACGACAGCCACAACATCCACTTCGCCTGCCGCATCTGGGGGTTGCGGGCCACCGACCTCAACCAGGGGATCGTCTACGGCCAGCAGACCGAGGAGACCGCGCGCCACCCCGAGCTGGCCACCCGGTTCGACTACGACGGCGTCTTCGGCACCGTGCTCAACCGCTTCTGCGTCCAGGCGGTGGTCGGCCACCCGCTCACCGTCTACGGCTCGGGCGGCCAGACCCGCGGCATGCTCAACATCCTCGACACGCTGGCCTGCGTCGAGCTGGCCGTGCTGCACCCGGCCGAACCGGGTGAATTCCGGGTGTTCAACCAGTTCACCGAGTCGTTCTCGGTGGGGCAGATGGCCGACATGGTGGCGGAGGCCTTCGACGGCGAGGTCGAGATCTCCAGCGTTCCCGATCCCCGGGTGGAGAAGGAAGACCACTACTACAACGCCGCCCACACGAAGCTCCTCGACCTCGGGCTCGAGCCGCACCTGCTGACGAGCGAGGTCATCCGCGGCCTGCTCGACTCGGTGCGCCAGCACCGGGACCGGGTCGACCCCGACGCCATCCGGCCGACCGTGCAGTGGCGCGAGACGGCCAGTTCGCTGGCCACCTCGGGAAGCGCCCTGTCGGCCACGACCGAGGGCTGACCGGGCCCACGCCCACCTGCCGGCACCAGCCGGCAGTAACGTCACCGGGATGCCTCGACGCCGAAGGTCGCGCTCCCGCGCCCGGCCGGTCGCACCACTCGTGACCGCACTGGTCGTGGTGGCCGTCGTGGTCGGGCTGGCCGTGGGATCGGTGGCGGCGATCTCGGCCCGGTCGGGTCCCTACCGCGTCCTCGTCGGGCGGGGCTACGTCGCGCTGGCCGCCCCGGTGGTCGACGCGTCGAACGCCACGGGGAAGGCCCTGGCCGTGCTCTTCTCGGCCATCCCCGCTCCGACGACCAACCGAGCCAGCCTCGAGCAGGGGCTCGACGCCGCCACCGCCGACTCGGCCAACGAGGCGTCGTCGGCGGCGCGGATCGCCCCACCGGGACCGGCCGGGGCGCTGCCCCGCCGCCTGGCCGCCGTCTTCGCCGAACGGGCCGCCGCCGTCGTCGGCATCCGGGCCACGGTCGACGGGCTGCTGGGGATGGATCCCCTGCCGGTGGCCGGCGCGCCCGTGGGTCCGGTGCCGGCGTTGCCGACGACCATCCTGCCCACCGGGACCGCGGCCGCCCAACTGGCCGCCGAGGGCGCCAGCCTGGTCCGGGCCGACGCCGCCTACGCGTCGGTGGCGCGCGCCCTCCGTGCCGCGCCCGGAGGCGCCAGCCTGCCGGCATCAGCCTGGATACCGCCCGGTGCCGGTGCCACCGCGCCGCTGGCCCCGTCGGCGCTGGGTGCCACGGCCGACGCCCTCGTCGCGGCCCCGGGGCTCGGACCGGTCCATCGGACCATCGTCTCGGCCCTCGGGCTCTCGCCCCCGGCCGCCGGCGGCGGGAGCGGCGCCATGGGCCAGGGGTGCCGTGGGACCACGCCGCCCCCGGCCCCCCCGACCCCGGCAGTCCTTCCCCCGACCACGGACGTCGTCGTGTCCGCCACCGTCACCAACTGTGGGAACGTCGTGGAGACGGGTGTCGAGGTCACGGCCTCGCTGGCCCCGGCGGCAGGTGGCACGCCGGCGGTCACCGCCACGGCACGGGTGGGCCTGGTGGCGCCAGGGGGGTCGGTGGCCGCGACCCTCCCCGCGCTCACGTCGGTGCACGGCCGCACCTACACGCTGACGGTGGCGGTCACGACGTCGGCGGCGACCACCCCGGCCGGTGTGGTCGGCGCCACCTGGACCGTGCCCGTGGTGGTGGCTTCCTGACGCCACGGGGCGATGTGGGCGGAAGCGCCCGTGCGCTCTAGGATCGGGGTCGACAGCAGAAGACGACGGCAGGAGCCGGCGCCGCCATCCGTGACCGGCGAGTGAGCAGAAGGAACGGACCTCGTGACCGAGAGCATCACGATCACCGACAACCGGACGGGGGAGACCCTCGAGATCCCCATCGAGAACGGCGGCGTGTCCGCCGCCGCGTGGCAGAAGCTGTTGCCGGGCCTCTGGTTCTACGACCCCGGCTTCGTCTCCACGGCGGCGTGCGAGAGCGCCATCACCTACCTCGACGGCGAGGCGGGGATCCTCCGGTACCGGGGCTACGGCATCGAGGAACTGGCCGAGCACTCCACGTACCTCGAGGTCGCCTACCTGTTGCTGAACGGCGAGCTGCCCAACCCGGCCCAGTTCGAGGCGTGGCGGCACGAGATCACCCACCACACCTTCATCCACGAGAACGTACGGAAGCGCTTCCTCGACGGGTTCCACTACGACGCCCATCCCATGGGCATGCTGGTCTCCGCCGTCGCCGCCCTCTCCACCTTCTACCTCGATGCCAAGCAGATCTTCGACGTCGAGTCCCGCCACAAGCAGATCATCCGCCTCATCGCCAAGATGCCCACCCTGGCCGCCGCCGCCCACCGGTTCAGCGTGGGCATGCCGTTCGTCTACCCCGACAACTCGCTCGAGTTCACCTCGAACTTCCTGTCCATGATGTGGAAGACGGCCGAGCCCCGGTTCGACGCCAACCCCGCGCTGGCCCGGGCCCTCGACATCCTCTTCATCCTCCACGCCGACCACGAGCAGAACTGCTCCACCACCGCCATGCGGACGGTCGGCTCCTCCCACGCCGACCCCTACTCGGCGTGCGCCGCCGCGTGCGCCGCGCTCTACGGCCCCCGCCACGGTGGCGCCAACGAGGCGGTGATCCGCATGCTCACCGAGATCGGCTCGATCGAGAACGTGGAGCCCTTCGTGGCGTCGGTGAAGGCCGGCACCGGCGGCCGCCTGCAGGGGTTCGGCCACCGCGTCTACAAGAGCTACGACCCGCGGGCCAAGATCATCAAGCGCACCGCCGACGAGGTCTTCGAGATCACCGGCAAGAACCCCCTGCTCGACATCGCGCTCAAGCTGGAGGAGATCGCCCTGCAGGACGAGTACTTCACCTCCCGCAAGCTGTACCCGAACGTGGACTTCTACTCGGGCCTCATCTACCAGGCCATGGGCTTCCCGCTCGAGATGTTCCCCGTCCTCTTCGCCATCCCCCGGACCGCCGGCTGGCTGGCCCACTGGCAGGAGATGCTCGACCAGGACTCGAAGATCGCCCGCCCCCGCCAGCTCTACATCGGGGCCGAGCAGCGCCCGTACGTGCCGATGGGCGAACGGGGCTGATCCCCGCAGGCAGTCGCGCCACCGTCGTCGCCGGCGCTCCCGCCGTCAGTGGCGGGGGCCTGCCGTCTGGCGCATGAGGCCCTCCTGGGCCATGGACACGACGAGCTCGCCCTGCCGGGTGAACATGAACCCGCGTGCCAGGCCGCGGGCGCCGAAGGCCGACGGGCTGTCCATGTCGTAGAGGAGCCATTCGTCCACCCGGAAGGGCCGGTGGAACCACATGCAGTGGTCCAGGCTCGCCCCCATGAAGCCGGGGTCGTCCCACCGCACGTCGTGCGGGGCGAGCATGGTGTCGAACAGCGACATGTCCGACGCGTACGCGGCGATGCAGGCGTGCAGGAGGTTGTCCGTCTCTGCCGGCAGGGTGCCGTCGGCCCGGATCCACAGCCGCTGGAGCGGCTCCTTGCCCTCGTGGTGCATGAACGGGAGCTCGCCGATGTGGCGCTGCTCGATGGGGTGGGGGCGGCTGAACCAGTCCGCCAGCGCGTCGCGGTAGGGCTCGAGGCGCTCGCTGAGCGGCTGGAGGTCCTCGGGCGGGGGGACGTCCGGCATCGGGAACTGGTGGGAGAGACCCGGTTCGTCGACGTGGAACGACGTCTGCATGTTGAAGATGGCCCGGCCGTGCTGGATGGCGACGACCCGGCGGGTGGTGAACGACCGGCCGTCGCGGATCCGGTCGACGTCGTAGAGGATCGGTACGGTCGGATCGCCCGGTCGCAGAAAGTACGAGTGGAGCGAATGGGGGCGTCCGGCGGCCACGGTCCGGCCCGCCGCCATCAGCGCCTGGGCCGCCACCTGCCCGCCGAAGACCCGCTGACGGTCCTCGTTCGGGCTCCGCCCCCGGAAGATGTTCACCTCGATCGCCTCCAGGTCGAGCAGGTCAACGAGGAAGTCCAGTGCGTCGCTCACGGCGCCCATCGTTCCAGGCGCGCCGACCCGGCGTCCATGCCGGCGGCGGGGGTGCCGGCGGCGGGGGTGCCGGCGGCGGGGGTGCCGGCGGCCGCGATGCCTGTCGCCGTCCGCCCGCCGGGGCTACGGTGTCCGGCCATGCCGGAGCTCTCGTTCCCCGACGGGTTCCTGTGGGGGACCGCCACCGCCGCCCACCAGATCGAAGGGGGCAACGTCAACAACGACTGGTGGGCCTTCGAGCACGATCCCACGTCGGGATGCGTCGACGTCAGCGGCGACGCGTGCGATTCGTACCACCGGTTCGCCGAGGACGTCGCCCTGGTCGCGGACATGGGCCTCGACGTCTACCGGTTCTCGCTGGAGTGGAGTCGGATCGAGCCGGCCGAGGGCGAGTTCTCGCGGGCCGCCCTCGAGCACTACCGGAGGGTGGCCGGTGCGTGCCGGGAGCGGGGAGTGGTGCCGGTGGTCACCTTCCACCATTTCACCCACCCCCGCTGGCTGGCCGCCGAGGGGACGTGGGAAGCACCGGCGGCGGCCGAGCGCTTCGCCCGCTACTGCGAGGCGGCCATCGCCCATCTCGGCGACCTGATCGGCTTCGCCTGCACCCTCAACGAGCCGAACGTCGTGGCGACCATGGGGTGGCGGCACGGGATCTTCCCGCCCCGGGTGCGGGACCGTGACCGGCGGTACCGGGTGAACGAGGTGCTGGTCGACGCCCACCGCCGGGCGGTCGACGTCATCCGGTCGGGTCCCGGGGACAGCCCCGTCGGTCTCACCCTGTCGATGACCGACTGGCACCTCGAGCCGGGCGGTGAGGCGTGGCTCGAACGGCTGCGCCAGCCGTCGGAGGACGTGTTCCTCGACGCGACCGGCGGTGACGACTTCATCGGCGTGCAGACCTACACCCGGGCCCGTATCGGCCCGGACGGCGCCGTCCCGCCCGACCCCGGCGCCGACGTGACCCAGATGGGATACGAATTCTGGCCGGGGGCGCTCGAGGGGACGGTCCGGCGTGCCTGGGAGCGATCCGGTGGCGTCCCCGTGTTCGTGACCGAGAACGGCGTGGGGACCGCCGACGACGCCCGGCGAGTCGAGTACGTGGCGGGGGCGTTGGCCGGCCTCCACCGGTGCATCGCCGACGGGATCGACGTGCGTGGCTACGTCTACTGGAGCCTGCTCGACAACTTCGAGTGGGTCCTCGGCTACGGGCCGACGTTCGGGCTGGTCGAGGTGGACCGCACCACGTTCGAGCGGCGGCCGAAGCCGAGTGCCGCCTGGTTCGGTCAGGTGGCCAGGGACAACGGCACCTGACCCGCCGCCAGCCGTGGCTGTCCGGCGCCCGGCCGACGTTACGGTTTCGTGACGTCTAAGATCGGGTCGTGCGCGCGCTGATCGTCCGGGCCTTCCACCTGTGGGAGAAGCGGGACACGCCCGAAGCCCGGAAACTGTTCAAGTACACCATGGTGTCGGTCGTCTCGACCGCCGTCTCGTTCGCCGTCCTGGCCATCTCCTACGGCGTCTTGCGAGCGGGCACCGAGGTGCAGTGCACCGTCTTCGCCAACGTGGTCGCCACCGTCCCCTCGTACTACCTCAACCGCAACTGGGCGTGGGGCAAGGGGGGCAAGTCCCACCTGACCAAGGAGATCATCCCGTTCTGGGCGATGTCGGCCGCCGGGATCGTGGTCTCGATGGGCGGTGCCGCCATCGCCCACCAGATCGGGGTCGACTACCACCTCAGCCACGTGATCCAGACCGGCGTGGTCCTGGCGGCCAACGTCCTGTCCTTCGGGATCTTCTGGGTCCTCAAGTACCTGCTGTTCAACCGCCTCTTCCGCGTCCATCCACTGGAGGAGCTGGACGAACTCGTCGAGGCGGCCTGAGCCCTCCGGCGGTCAGTCCCGGAAGTTGTTGAACTGCAGGGGGATGCCGAAGTCCTCTTCCTTGCAGGCGGCGATCACCGCCTGGAGGTCGTCCCGCTTCTTCCCGGTGACGCGGAGCTGATCGCCCTGGGTCTGCGACGAAACGCCCTTCAGCCCCAGGTCCTTGATGAACTTGTTGAGCCGCTTCGCGTGGTCCTGGGAGATGCCGGCCCGGATGGCGACGCGTTGGCGGGCGGTGCCCTTCGACGCCTCCTCGATCTTCCCGGCGTCGAATGCCTTCAGCGACACCGAACGCTTGACCAGCTTCTCGTCGAGCACCTGGTGGAGGGCGCGCAGGCGGTCCTCCGTGGCCGAGTGGAGGACCAGCTCGGTGTCGGAGATCTCGATGTGGGAGTCGGTGTTCTTGAAGTCGAACCGGGTGGCTGCCTCCCGGTTCGCCTGGTCGACCGCGTTGCGGACCTCTTGCATGTCGACCTCGGAGACGATGTCGAAGCTGGGCATGGCGTGACAGTAGCGTCTCCGCACCCTGTATCCTGTCCCGCCTGAGGGTCGGTGCCCGAGTGGCCAAAGGGAGCAGACTGTAAATCTGCCGGTTCTGCCTACGGTGGTTCGAATCCACCCCGGCCCACCAGAAGAAACATCCAGGTCAAGGCGGGTTTTTGGCTCAGGCTGTTTCCCAGCCTCGAGAGGTCCGACGGGGCTTTGTGGGAGTTTTGTGGGAGTTCCCACCCCGTCAGGGTCCCGTGCCGGCGAGAAAGTTCGCCGATTTCGAGCAAATCGCCGGATTCGCCGCCCTCGAAGGGGTATGGCACTGGCAACCCCATTCACGACGGCGATCCCGACGAGCACGGAGTCCGCCCTCCAAGAGGCGGAGCGACGCCTCGATCTGCTCACCGGGGACCTGCGGGACCTGAGGGAGCACATCGCTTCGATCCGAGCGGACGTCACCCGGAACGGTGAGGCGGGGCGACCGAAGGACCTCCTGACCATCGAGGACGTCGCCGAACGCCTCAGCGTCGGGATGACCACCGTCCACGAGCTCGTGAGAAGCGGCCG
>JAJZAC010000109.1 GCA_021799615.1 Actinomycetes bacterium | reverse complement strand
GGTCCCCACGCCGGGGACCGAGACGGAGGACCCGCCGCAGGCGGCGACGGTGCCCGCCAGCGCGATGGCGGCGGCGGCAGGCAGCGCCCGCGCCAGGCCGCGCCGCACCGGCCGGGCGACCGCGGCGTGGCCGCCGCTGCCCGCCGGCCTCCCCTGCGTCGGGACACCTCGAACGTTCGTCGTTGCGGTCACCGTGACCTCCTCGTCCTCTCCGTCTGCGGCTCTTCGCCTGCTCGCCGCGAGGCCACGGTAGGGAACGCGGCACTCGGCAGCGTCGGGGAACCTCCCTATTGCTTGCCCGCCGGCCGCCGGCCCGACGGGCGCTACGGACCCGGCAGCCCGACCGGTGGCGAGCCCCCGCCGGGGACTCCCGAGCGGGAGCCCTGGCGGTGGGGTCGACCGGGGAAACGAATGGGGAACTTCTCCGATGATGCCGGGGCGGTCCCTCCCTACCGTTGCTCCAGGGCGCCGGCGAAGGTCCCGGCGCACGGCAGAGGAGGTGGGGCGTGGAGCCGACCATGGAGAGTGGAGGGCAGCGGACGGCTGGTTCGAACCTGCTCCGGTCGATGCCGCCGGCGGTGGTCGGCGTCGTGGTCTCGGGCGTGCTCCTCGCCGGGACACTGGCGTTCCTCCCGTGGCACCAGGTCGATCTGGGTGTGGTGTCGGCATCGTCGACGGGGCTCGGCGCGCCCGACGGCGTGCTCGGGGTCCTGGCGTTCCTGCTGGCACTGGCGGTCCCCGGCACCGTGGTGGCCACCCGGGTCGGCGGGTGGAGACCACCGGCCCTGCCGATCGAGTTGCCGGTGCTGCTGGTGGGCGGGAGCGCGGCGTCGATGGCGCTGCTCGTCCTGAAGCTCCTGCTCCACACGGAGTTCCTGGGTGCCGGGAGCTGGTTGTCCCTCGTCTTCGGTGGTGCCCTCGTCGCCACGAGCGTCCGCGCCTCGCGCCCGGTCACCGAGCCGTGAGTGGGCCCGGTGACGGCAGTCCCCCGGTGGGCGGCGGATCCCCGGATCCCGAGCGGGACGGAGCTCCGTCGCTGGTGCTGACCGTGGTCATCGACCAGTCGGCCTGGCTGCGGGGCGCGGTCACCTCGGGGGCGGGACCACCGGCCCGGTTCGAGGGGTGGGTCGGCCTGATGGGGATCATCGACCGGTTGCGCCTGGGGGCTTCTCCCGAGGGGTGAGGCGGGTGCGGCGGGTGAGGCGCCTGCGACGGCGCCTCAGGCGTCGCCGGTCGCGGCTCCGCCGTCCGACCTCGAGCGCATGAGCTCCCGACGGGAGCCGATGCCGAGCTTCTGGTACACCCTGCCGAGGTGGTGGTCGACCGTCTTGGCCGACACGAAGAGGACGGCGGCGATCTCCCGGTTGGTCATGCCGCTGGCCGCCAGGTCGGCCACACGCCGCTCCTGTCCGGTCAGTTCGGTGGGATCGCCGCCGCGCCGCCGCCGCCGCCCGCCCGAAGCGGCGAGCTCACGGCGGGCCACGGCGCCGATGCGAGCCGCGCCGCAGGCCTCGGCCGCCTCGAGCGCTTCGGCCAACGGTGGGCGGGACTCGGCCGGCCGCCCCGCCCGGCGGATCAGGGCGCCCGACGCCACCAACAGCTCCGCCCGTGCCAGTGGCATGCCGGCATCGGCGACGGCCTCGACCGCCTCCGCCGCCAGCCGGAGCGCCCGCGTCAGGTCGCCGGCGGCCTCGGCACGGGCGGCTCGGCCTCGGGCCACCATGGCTCGGGGCCAGGCGCAGGGCAGGTCGGCGGTCACGCGGGACAGGTGCTCGACGGTGGCGTCCAGGCGGTCGGTCCGGCCGGCGGCGACGTGTGCGTCGATGGCCACCGAAGCCCATGGGACGGTGCACGGTTCGACGAGGCCGTGCGCCCGTGCCGCCCAGGCGATCCTGTCGGCCAGGTCGCTGGCCGGGCCGGTTCGACCCGCGTTGAGCAGGAGCCGGCACCGTGCCGTCCACTGCCACAACCAGATGAGCGGCAGGTGCCCGCCGAAGTGCTCGTGGAGGGCGTCGAGGCCGTCGCAGCAGGCGGCGGCGTCGGCGTCGCGTCCGAGCTCGACCAGCACGGCGGCCCGGACCGCCGTCGTCCAGGGAGTGACCACCGGGGTGAACTCGGACCACTGGTCCGCCCGGTCGAGTTGGGCCACGGCACCGCGCAGGTCACCTCGCCGAGCCAACGTGTCGGCGTGGGCCACGGCGAACGAGACGATGCCGACGGGCGACCCCATCTGCTCCGCCGCCTGGTTGGCCTCGGCGAACACCGCGGCGGCCTCGTCGAACTGCTCGGTCAGCTTGGCGCAGTTCAGCCTGCCGAACAGCGGTCCCCACCCGCCCAGCGATTCGAGGATCATGGCATCGGCGCGGCCGCGCGGCGGCGGGGGGCCGCCGAGCTCGCCGGGTGGCATGCCGAGCAGGAGGTCGAGGAACCGGAGGTACCCGCTGGTGTCGGGCCCCGGCGGCCGGCCGGCATCTGCTTCGATCGCCGCCGCCGCCTCGACGACGGGCAGGGCCCGCGCCGGGCCGACCAGCAGGTAGGCGGTATGCGCGCAGTCGAGCAGGATCTGGAGGAGGGAGTCCACGACCCCGTCCGTGGCGCCGGTTCCCTGGGGGGCGGCCGTGACGGAGACGCAGGCCGCCACCGCCTCGTCGAGGTGGGCCATGCCCTCGTCGAGCGATCCCTGGAGGTGGGCCGTCCAGGCCAGGTGCCGCAGGGCGTCGGCGAGGGCGATGCCGGTCGCGTGGCCCCCGCTCACCACGTCCCGGCATGCCGTCTCGGCCTCGGCCACCCGGCCGGTGACGACGAGCGCCTGCGCCCGTGCCAGACGGAGCCCGACGGTAGCCCCGGTGTCGGCCAAGGCGACCGCGCTGTCGAGGTGCTGGGCGGCGGTGGCCGTGGCACCCTGGCGCAACGCGGCACGCCCCAGCCGTTCGAGGAGGTCGATCGCCTCGGGGTCGCCGGCCATGTCGGCGGCGACCGCGTGACGGGCCGCCGCCACCGCGTCGATGCCGGCGTCCACCAGGATCCTGAACGCCGCCCGGTGCATCTGGCTGCAGACGGGCCCGGGAAGGTCGTCGACCAGCGCCTGGGCGAAGAGCGGATGGACGAACCTGGCGCGGCGCGCCCGTCCGGTGCCCGGCGCGTCGACGACGAGCCCGGCATCGCACAGGTCGGCCAGCGCCGAGGTCGCCGCCCGGTCGTCGAGACCGGCGAGCTGGCCGGCCAACGCGGTGCGGAACTCGGTGCCGAGCACGGCCGCCGCCCGGGCGTAGACGAGCCCCGCTTCGCCCACACCGGCGAACCTGGCCAGGAGGAGTTTGCCGGCGAGCCCGGGCGTGCGGACGAGGCCGGGGAGCTCGTCGCCTTCGCCCAGCGAGGCGGCGGCCACCCCGAGGAGCAGCGGGTTCCCCCCGCACGCCTCCCAGATCTCGCCCGCCCGCGCACGGTCGAGCGACTCCCCGAGGTGGTGTTCCAGCAGCGCCCGTCCGGCGTCGGCGCTGAGGGGGGCCAGCTGGCAAAGGGAGGCGTTGCCGCTACGGTCGAGGTCGGCGGCCATCTGGGCGGCGGCAGCCGGCCACCGGCGACAGGCGCCGACGATGAAGACGGGCAGGTCGCCCATGCGTCGGCACAGGAAGGCGACCAGGTCGAGGGTGTCGGGGTCGGCCCAGTGGAGGTCGTCGAGGACGACCAGGACGGGGCTGTGCCCGGCGGCCTCGGTGAGCCATCGGAGGGTGCGGTAGAAGCGGGCGGCTCGGGCCTCACCGGCGCCGGCGTTGATCTCGGCCGTGAACGCGGCATCGCCGCCGAGCCCGGCCAGCGCCAGGCCCATGAGCCCGAACGGGAGCCGGGCGTCGGACGCCATGCCCACCGCCGATCCGATGGCGAAGCCCTGGGCACGGGCGACGAGGCGTGCCAGCACGCTGCTCTTCCCCAGCCCGGCCTCGCCCATCACCACCAGGGCGGAGCCGCGCCCGGCTCGGGCCGCCTCGAGTCCATCGCGGGCGGCGGCCAGCACGCCCTCCCGTTCGAGGAGGTCGGGCGGCTCGCTGCCGCCCCCGGGTGCGCGCCGGACGCGGCGGCCGGCGGCCGACCGGCCGCCGTCACCTGGTTTTCCCGGCTCGGCGCTCCTGGTCGGTTCCTCGATCACGCCTCCCCCACCTCGACACCGCTCCTCGCCAACCTGGGACCGCATGCCGGGGCACACCGCCACCGGCACGCCGGCATCGCGGCCGACCTCGGGTCGGACGGCCTGCCGCCCCGGACCGCCCCGCACGGGGCCCGTCACTGGCCGATCCCTGCCAGTCGCCACAGCTTTGCAGCTACGACGTAGCCGTGCGACGGGATCGGCGGGTCAGCCGGCCCCACCGCTGCCAGCTGGGGCTCCGGCCGGGAGCGTTAGCGATGGGGAGGCCGCCCGATGCTGCCGGGCAGTGGCCTCCGTACCGTCCCTTGCATGGACCTCCTCCGGCTTCGCCACCGCCCACCACACCGACCCGCGTGGCGTCCACGGCCGTCCCGTCGTGTCCGGCGGTCGCCAGGGCACGCATGGCAGCGGGCGCTGCGGCCGCTGGTCGTCCTGGCCACGGTGGCCGGCGGGGGCGTCGCCGTCCTCGGCACCCCCGCCCTTCCGGCTGGTGCCTCGCCGGTGGCCTGCACCTGGACGGGCGGCGGCGGCACGGGCAACGAGAACTGGTCCGATGCCGCCAACTGGGGTGGGGGCGCCGGGTGCACGGGGACCGGCGGAGTTCCCGGATCCGGGGACTGGCTCGACTTCCCGGCGACGCCGACGCAGGACACGTCGACCGACGACATCGCCGGCCTCACCGGGATCACCCTCTCCTTCGAGAGCGGGGCCACCGCCATCGTCAGCGGTGGGACGGGCGTGGTGCTGGGGCTGGCGGCCGGGCTCGGGGCCAATGGGACGGGGGCGGTCACCGACTCGTCGGGCCACCTGGTTCAGCTGACGGTACCCGTCGATCTCGCCCCCGTCTCGCAGGCGGCACCGGTGATCGACAACACCGGCACCTACTACCTCGGCGTCGACGGCACCATCAGCAGCACGGCGACGCCGACGACGCCGCTCAAGGTGGAGGGGGGACCGTCGGCGACGACGGAGTTTATGGGGACGAACACCTATGGGGGCGGCACCGTCGTCACCTCGTTCCTCCTGTTCGGGAACAGCGCGAGCCTGGGGACCGGCTCGGTGACGGTGGCGTCGGGCGGGATCCTGCAGCCCTACGGCGGCTACGGGAACCTCACGGTGACGAACCCGCTGGTGATCGGTGACGGCACGGCGGGTGTTGCCTCCGTGATCCCCTATCAAGGCAGTGAGACCTGGGCGGGGCCGGTGACCGTGGTGGCGGGGACCACCGACGAGCTGGGGACCGACTCGGGTACCCAGTTCGACGTGACGGGGACGGTCGGCGGATCAGGCCGGCTCACCGTGTCGACGGGGACCGTCGTGCTCGACCCGGGCTCCGGCTCCAATGGCTACCTCGGCGGCACCGACGTCGCCTACCAGGCGACCGCCCAGGCAGAGGTGTCGGGAGCGCTGGGGACCGGCTCCGTCACGCTCGAGAACCAGTCGACCCTGGACCTGCACAACGCGACCTCGAACGCGTTGACCGTGGCCAACAACATCGCGCTGGCCAGCGGCGCATCAGCGACCATCTCCGACACCACGACCTCGAGCACCTACGACTACCTGGCCGGCAACGTCGACCTCCCGACCGGCACCACGCTGACGGCATCCACCCAGCACGGGTGGGAGCTGACAGGCGCCATCTCCGGTGGCGGGAGCCTCGTCCAGGCCGGGTCGAACTACCTGGTGTTGACGGGGAGCAACACCTACTCGGGCGGTACGACGATCACCGGCAACACCATCCAGGTCGACACGCTCGATGGGTTCGGCACCGGACCGGTCACCGTGGACGGCGGGACCTTCGCGCTGTTCGCGGCCTCGGGTGGGACGGTCACCAACCCCTTCCTCCTCGGATCGGGCAACGCAACTCCCGGCACCATCGACGTGAACGGCACGGCTGACACGTTCAGCGGCACCATCGGCCTGGTGGCGCCATCGGGCGGCCGGCTCATCGGTCCGGCCTCCTCGGTCACCACCTTCAGTGGCGCCATCAGCGGTGGTGGGTCCCTGACCATCGGCTTTGCGGCACGGAGCAGCGGGGAGATGGTGCTGTCGGGCGCCAACTCCTATACCGGCGGAACCACCGTCGTGGGCCCGTCGTCCGGCACCACCACGCTCGGCTTCACGCAGGCGTCCGGTCTCGGGACGGGCACCGTGTCGGTGATGTCGGGCGGTGTCCTCGAAGGGCTCGGCACGTCGACCATGTCGGTCGCCAACGCCGTGACGTTGGGCGCCGGCGGGGGAACCGGGACCCTCGAGGGCGGCAGCAGCCTGCCCATGACGTGGACCGGCCCCGTCACCGTCCCGGCCTCGTCGACCGGTGTCCTGACGGGCACGCGCCTGGTCGTGGGTGGTCCCGTCACCTCGAGTGGCACGCTCGACCTCAGCTCGACACCCGGCTCGATGATCCAGGTCAGCGGGACGGTGACCGGCGCAGCGACGGTCACCGGCGGCACCGTCGACCTGCTCCCGGCAGGCACCCTCGCAGGCGCCACCGTCGATCCCGGTGCCGTCCTCGAGGGCGACGGCAGTGCCCAGGCCGTCTCCTCCGGCGGTGAGGTCCTCGCCGGCGCCGGCGTGCCCGGGGTCCTCCATGTCGCCGGGTTGTCACTGTCGTCCGGGTCCACCTTCTCGGTGGATCTCGTCAACGCCACGGCGGGGACCGGGTACTCGCAGGTGCAATCGACGGGGCCGGTCAGCCTCGGTGGGGCGACGCTCGCCGTCGGGGCCACGTCCCCGACGACACTGGCACCCGGCCAGACCTACGACATCCTGGTGAACTCGTCAGGGTCGGTGATCAGCGGGACCTTCGCCGGCGTGCCCGAGGGAGGCACCGTCCCCTGCTCCGGCATGGTGTGCTCCGTCACCTACCGGGGCGGGCCGTCCGGCCATGACGTGGTCCTCACCTCCCTCGCCGCCGACGGCACCGGCACGGTGACGGTCGCTCCCACCCAGGTCCCGGCGTCGTCGTCGGGCAACCAGCTCGTCTTCACGTACACGGCCGCAGCCGGTGGCATGGACGGCGGCACAGTGACGGTCGCCGTTCCGCCCGGGTGGACACCGCCGACCGCGACCGCTGGCCAGCCGGGCTCTGTCACGGCATCGGGCGGCACCGGCGCCGACACGGTGTCGGCGACCGGGCAGGTCATCGCGGTGGCGGGCGTGACGCTGGCGGCCGGCGCCACCCTCCAGATCGTCTACGGCAGCGGCGGAGGAGCGAGCGGCGTGACGGCCCCGGCGCTCCAAGGCAGCTCGGCGTTCACGGCGACGTCGGCGTCCTCGCCCACCGGGACCCCGTCGGCTCTCGCCGCACCTGCCGTGGTCCAGGTCGTCGCCCCGCCGGCAGACGGCTACTGGCTGGTCGCCTCCGACGGCGGCATCTTCACCTTCGGGGGAGCGTCCTTCGACGGCTCCACCGGAGCGATGACCCTCAACAAGCCCATCGTGGGCGTGGCCGCCACCCCCGACGGGGGCGGCTACTGGCTGGTGGCCTCCGACGGCGGCATCTTCACCTTCGGGGACGCGCGCTTCTTCGGCTCCACCGGTGCGCTGACGCTCAACAAGCCCATCGTGGGCATGGCCGCCACCCCGGACGGCGGCGGCTACTGGCTGGTGGCCTCCGACGGCGGGATCTTCGCCTTCGGGGATGCCACCTTCCACGGCTCCGCCGGGGCGCTCACGCTGAACGAGCCCATCGTCGGCATGGCGGCAACCCCCGAC
>JAJZAC010000028.1 GCA_021799615.1 Actinomycetes bacterium | reverse complement strand
GCGGGCCTTCTGCTTCTCGCGGAGCTGGGTCAGGTACTCGGAGCCCTGGCGCATCCGGTCGCGGCCGTGCTCGCCGGGCGGGTAAGCGCGGCTGTGACGGTCGGTCACCGCCTCGGAGACGGGGCATTTCATCGAGTAGCAGCGCTCTCCCTTCAGGAAGAGCTTCGTACGCTCCCGGCGGCAGAGCCGGCAGACGGGTCCGGTGTATCGAGCCATGTCGTTGGTCGTTCCTCGTGTCCTGGGCGATCAGACCCGGCGGCGCTTCTTCGGGCGGCAGCCGTTGTGGGGGATGGGGGTGACGTCCTTGATGCCGGCCACCTCGATGCCGGCTGCGGCGATCGAGCGGATGGCGGTCTCGCGACCCGAGCCCGGCCCCCGCACCAGCACGTCGACCCGGCGCACCCCGTGCTCCATGGCACGCTTGGCGCACGCCTCGGCCGCCATCTGGGCGGCGAACGGCGTCGACTTGCGGGAGCCCTTGAAGCCGACGTTGCCGGCCGAGGCCCAGGCTAGCACGTTGCCCTCGGTATCGGCGATGGAGACGATCGTGTTGTTGAACGAGCTCTTGATGTGGGCGACGCCGTGGGTGATGTTCTTGCGCTCGCGGCGGCGGGGCCGGCGCGCCCCTCCCGACGGCTTGGTGGGCTTGGCCATTACTTGCGGACCTTCTTCTTCCCGGCGACCGTCTTCTTCGGCCCCTTGCGAGTACGTGCGTTGGTGTGGGTGCGCTGGCCGTGGACGGGCAGGCCCTTGCGGTGTCGGATGCCCTGGTAGCACCCGATCTCCATCTTGCGCTTGATGTCCTGGGACACGTCACGGCGCAGGTCGCCCTCGACGGTCAGGTTGGCGTCGATCCACGAGCGGAGACGGGCCACCTCCTCGTCCGTGAGGTCACGCACCCGGGTGTCGGGGCTGGTCTCGGTCTCGGCGCACACGCGCTGCGCGGTCGTCCGGCCGATGCCGTAGATGTAGGTGAGCGAGATCTCCAACCTCTTCTCACGCGGGATGTCGACGCCGGCGATGCGGGCCACGATGTCCTTCCTCCTGCCTCGTCCGACTAGCCCTGCCGCTGCTTGTGGCGGGGGTTTTCGCAGATCACGAGGACCCGCCGGTGCCGGCGGATCACCTTGCACTTCTCACACATCGGCTTCACACTCGGCCGAACCTTCACGTCTCCATCCTCGATTCCGCTCTCGGGCGATGCGCCCTCGGAGCCCAAGCCGGTCCCCGGGGGGCCGTGCCCGCCGTGTGCCGGTGCCTACTTGTACCGGTAGGTGATCCGGCCCCGTGTCAGGTCGTAGGGCGTGATCTCCACCTGGACCTTGTCGCCGGGAAGGATCCGGATGCGGTGCATCCGCATCTTCCCCGAGCTGTGCGCCAGCACCTTGTGGCCGTTCTCCAGCTCCACCCGGAACATGGCGTTCGGGAGCGGCTCGATCACCGTCCCCTCCAGCACGATGGCATCTTCCTTGGGCTTCGGCAGGTGAATCTCCTCGTCGTCTGCTGCTGCGACCCCCGGCACCGGCAGGCGTCGGTCGACCGCCGGCCCCCTGGTCGGCGCACCGGAGAGCGCCGTTCGGGGTGGGGATCGGCCCGCTGCCGGATGCCGGTGGCGAGCCGAACGAACATTCTAGCCCACCTGGCCGGATACGCCAGTCCGGGCCCGACCGCTAGGGCACGGTCAGGATCTCCGGCCCGTCGTCGGTCACCGCGATGGTGTGCTCGAAGTGGGCCGAGAGGGACCCGTCGGCCGTCACCACGCTCCACCCGTCGTCGAGGGTGACGGTGCCCGGTCCTCCCACGTTCACCATGGGCTCGACGGCGAAGACCATCCCCGGACGCAGGGCGGGCCCGGGCGAGCCGGGCCAGTAGTTGGGGACCTGGGGCTCCTCGTGCATGGCGGTGCCGATGGCGTGCCCGACGTACTCGCGCACCACCGAGAAGCCGGCGGCCTCCGCCACCCGCTGGACGGCCCGGCCCACCTCGTGGAGCCGGTTGCCCGGGACGAGCTGGTCGATGCCGGCGTACAGGCTGGCCTCGGTCACCGCCATCAGCCGCGCCGCCTCGGCGCTCACCTGGCCGACGCCCATGGTGTACGCGGCATCGCCGTGGTACCCCTCGACGATGGCCCCGCAGTCGATCGAGATGATGTCCCCCTCGACCAGGACCACGTGCTCGGAGGGGATCCCGTGGACGATCATCGAGTTGGGCGACGTGCAGATGACGGCGGGGAACCCGTGGTAGCCGAGGAAGTTGGAGGTGGCGCCCCGGCGCTCGATCACCTGCCGTGCGACCTGGTCGATGGCGGCGGTGGTGACGCCCGGCCGGATGGCGGCACGGGTCGCCTCGTGGATCTCGGCCACCACCTTGCCGGCCCTGCGCATCTTCGCCAGCTCCCCGGCGTTGCGCCTCACCGGATCCCCCGGCCGCCGCGCCGGTCCCGCCGCTCCTCGACCACCCGCAGGATCCGCTTGGTGACGGCGTCGGGGGCGCCCGACCCGTTGACGGTGGCGATCTGGTTGCGGGCGGCGTACCACTCGATGAGCGGCGCCGTCTGACGCTCGTAGAGCTCGAGGCGCCGGGAGATCGCCTCCTCGGTGTCGTCCGGCCGCTGCACGACCTCGCCGCCGCACACGTCGCACGTCCAGTTGATCAGGGGCGGCTGCGACACGGAGTAGTTGGCGCCGCAGTCGACGCACACCCGCCGGGCCGCCAGGCGTCGCAGGACCTGGGTGGTCGGGACGTCGATGTCCACCGCCAGGTCGATGTCCACCGGGGCCAGGGCCGCAGCCAGCAGCTCGGCCTGGCGCACGGTGCGGGGGAACCCGTCGAGGACGAAGCCCCGGGCCCGGACGTCGCTCTCGTCCAGCCGCTCGCCCACCATCTCCATGATGAGGTCGTCGCCGAGCAGCTCGCCCCGGTCCATCAGGTCCCTGGCCGTGCGGCCGAGGGGTGTCCCCTGCTTCACCGCCGCCCGCAGCATGTCGCCCGTGGAGATGTGCGGGACGACGTAGTGGTGCGACAGGCGCACACACTGCGTGCCCTTGCCGGCCCCCTGCTTGCCGAGGACGACGAGCCTCGCGCCAGGTACCACCTACTTGAGGAAGCCCTCGTAGTTCCGCATCATGAGCTGGCTGTCGATCTGCTTCATGGTCTCGAGGGCCACGCCCACGGCGATGAGGAGCGTCGTGCCGTAGAACGGATAGTTGTTGATGTTCCACAGGTGCATCAGGAGCGAGGGGACCACGGCGACCAGGCCCAGGAACAGGGCGCCGGGCCAGGTGATGCGGTTCAGGATGTGGGCCAGGTAGCGCTCGGTGGGCTGGCCGGGCCGGATCCCGGGGACGTAGCCGCCCTGCTTGCGGATGATGTCCGCCTGCTGGTGGGGGTCGAAGGCCACGTAGACGTAGAAGAAGGTGAACAGCAGGATGAGGAGGAAGTAGCTGAGGATGTAGAACAGCGACGTCGGGGTGACGTTGTGGTTGACCCAGGTGATGAAGCCCTTGGCCGGGATGATGTTCGACAGCAGGATGGGGATGTACAGCACCGAGCTGGCGAAGATGATGGGGATGACGCCGGCCTGGTTGACCTTCAGGGGGATGTAGGTGTTCGAACCCCCGTACATCTTCCGGCCCACCACCCGCTTGGCGAAGGTGACGGGGATCCGGCGCTGGCCCTGGTCGACGAAGACGATGACCACCAGCAGCACCAGCGAGACCAGGATGATCACCCCGAACTTGATCCGCCCGCCCTCGAGGAGGACGGCGTGCAGGCCGGTGGGGATGCCGGCCACCACGTTGGCGAAGATCAGGATCGACATGCCCTGGCCGATGCCCCGCTGGGTGATGAGCTCGCCCAGCCACATGACGAAGGCGGTGCCGGCCGTCAGGGTGAGGACGATGAACGCGGCCCGCCACAGGGAGTAGTGGAGGATCAGGTCGACGGTCTGGGAGGTGCCGAGCAGGTTGCCGGCGTTGGTGTGGAAGACGTAGACGAGACCCGTCGACTGCATGAGGGCCAGGGCCACGGTGAGGTAGCGCGTCGTCTGGGTGATCTTCTTCTGGCCCACCGCCCCCTGGTCACGCCACTCCTCGAGCTTGGGGATGACCGTGGTGAGCAGCTGGATGATGATGCTCGAGGTGATGTAGGGCATGATGCCCAGCCCGAAGACGGCCAGCCGGGTGAGCGCCCCGCCGGAGAACAGGTTGAGGAATCCGAGGACGCCGCCCGACGCCGCGTTGGCGGTCAGCTTCTGGATCTGGCTGATGTCGACATAGGGAGAGGGGACGTTGGCGCCGAACTGGTAGATGGCGATGACGACCAGCGTGAAGACGACCTTGTTGCGGAGGTCGGGGATCCTGAAGATGTTGGCCAGGCTGGTCAGCACGATCGCTCCTCGGCGCGGGCGGCGGGCAGGGAGATGCTACTGCTACCGGTTGGTCAGGGCATTGCCCCGCGCCGGCGGCCGGCCGTGGCCGAAGGGGAGCGGGACGACGGTGGTCGTCCCGCCGGCGGCGGCGATGGCGGCGGCTGCCGAGGCCGAGAAGGCGTGGGCCTCGACGGCGAGGGCGCGGTCGACCGTTCCCTCTCCGAGCACCTTGACCAGGGCACCCTTGCGGGCCAGCCCGGCCGCCACCATGGCATCGAGGTCGGCGGTGCCGCCCTCGATGCGGGCCAGCGACCCGAGGTTGACCGGGGTGTAGCTGACGCGGAACGGGTTGGAGAAGCCGCGCAGCTTCGGGATCCGCTGCATGAGGGGGAGCTGGCCGCCCTCGAACCCCATCGGGATGGTGTCGCGTGCACCCTGTCCCTTGGTGCCGCGGCCGGCGGTCTTGCCGCCCTTGCCGCCGATGCCCCGCCCCACCCGGCGGCGGGGGCGCGTGGAACCGGGCGCCGGCCGGAGATCGTGGATCTTCATCGTGCACCTCGCTCGTCTTCGGTCGCCGCCGCCACCTCGACGAGGTGGGGGACCCGGGCCAGCATCCCACGGATCTCGGGCCGGTCGGGCAGCACGTTGGAGCGCCCGATGCCCCGCAGGCCGAGGGCGCGCAGCGTGCCGCGGTGCTTGGGCTTGGTCCCGATCGCCGAGCGGACCTGGGTGACCCGGAGCCAGCCGGTGGTGGTCTCTGCAGCCATGGTCATCGGACCTCGGTGAACAGGTCGGCCTCGCGCCGACGCTCGCGGTAGGCCCGCAGCACACCGCCGGGCACGACCTCGTCGACCGGCTTGCCTCGCAGGGCGGCCACCTCGTCGGGGCGCTTCAGGGCCTTCAGGCCGGCGATGGTGGCGTGGGCCACGTTGATCCCGTTGGAGGAACCCAGCGACTTGGCCAGGATGTCGCGGATGCCGGCCATCTCCAGAATGGCCCGGGCGGCTCCGCCGGCGATCACCCCGGTACCGGGGGCGGCCGGCTTCAGCAGCACCCGCCCGGCACCGCTCTCGCCCAGCACGGGGTGGGTGATGGTCGAGCCGGCCAGCGGTACCTCGAAGATGTTCTTGCGAGCCTCCTCGATGCCTTTCTGGACGGCCAGGCCGGCCTCCTTTGCCTTGCCGTAGCCCAGCCCGACACGCCCGTTGCCGTCGCCGACCACCATGAGGGCGGCGAAGGAGAACCGGCGACCGCCCTTCACCACTTTGGCCACGCGGTTGACCCGGATGGTCCGCTCTTCGTACTGCAGGTCACTCATGTCCTCAGAACTCCAGTCCTTCGGCACGGGCGGCGTCGGCCAGCGCGGCGACGCGCCCGTGGTAGGCGAATCCGCCCCGGTCGAACACGACGGTGGTGACGCCGGCGTCACGCGCCCGGCGGGCCACGAGGGCGCCGACGGCCCGGGCCGCCTCGACGTTGCCGCCGGACGAGCCGCGCAGATCGGGCTCGACGGTCGAGGCGGCGGCGAGGGTGCGGCCGGCCTCGTCGTCGATCACCTGGGCCGTGATGTGCTTGTTGGAGCGGAACACGGCAAGGCGGGGCCGCGCCCCGGTGCCGCTGATCCGCTTGCGGACGCGGGTGTGCCGCCGCAGGCGCAGGGCCACCTTGTGGTCGGTCGATCGTGCCATCACTTCGCTGCCTTCCCGGCCTTGCGGAGGACCCGTTCGCCGGCGTAGCGCACGCCCTTCCCCTTGTAGGGCTCGGGCTTGCGGATCTTGCGGATGTCGGCCGCCACCTGGCCGACCTTCTCCTTGTCGATGCCCTTCACGACGATGCGGGTGGCACTCGGCACCTCGAACGTCACCCCCGGGGGGGCCGTCACGTTGACCGGGTGCGAGAAGCCCAGCGCCAGTTCGAGGGCCTCGGGCCCCTTCGGAACGGCCCGGTACCCCACGCCGACGATCTCGAGCTCCTTGGTGAACCCGGCGGTGACGCCGGTGACCATGTTGGCCACCAGCGAGCGGGCCAGGCCGTGCAGGGCACGGCTCTCCCGCTCGTCGTCGACGCGTTCGACGACGAGCACGTCGCCGTCGGGGCGGACGGAGACGGCGTCGGGAAGGGTGCGCGACAGCTCGCCCTGGGGCCCGGCCACCGTGACCCGGTTGCCGTCGGCCACCGTGACGGTGACGCCGGCGGGCACGGGGATGGGAGAACGTCCGATGCGGGACATCAGCGCATACCTCCGCTGCTGGTGACGCTGTTGGTGACCGGCACCGGCGCCCGTGTGGCGTGCTCACCAGACATAGCAGAGCACCTCCCCACCCATGTGGCGCTTGCGTGCCTCACGGTCGCTCATCAGGCCCTTGCTGGTGGAGACGACCGCCACGCCCAGCCCACCGAGGACGCGGGGCATCGAGTCGGCGCGGGCGTAGATCCGCAGGCCCGGCTTGGAGACCCGCTTGATCCCCGAGATCGTGCGGGTCCGGTCCGGGGCGTACTTCATGGTGATCTCCAGGCGCCTGCCCGGCTTGCCCGGCTCGTCGCTCACCTCGTAGCCGGCGATGTAGCCCTCCTCCTTCAGGATGGCGGCCAGCGACTCCTTCAGCTTCGAGCCCGGCATCGACACCGAGTCGAAGTGCGCGGTGTTGGCGTTCCGGATACGGGTCAGCATGTCAGCGATCGGATCGGTCATCGTCATCGTGCTCGCCCCTCCCTCACCAGCTCGCCTTGGTGACGCCAGGGATCTCCCCGGCGTGGACCATCTCACGCAGGCAGATCCGGCACAGGCCGAACTTGCGGTAGACGGCCTTGGGCCGGCCGCACCGGCGGCACCGGGTGTAGCCGCGCACCTTGAACTTCGGCGTGCGCTGTTGCTTCTGGATCAGAGCCTTCTTCGCCATGGGGTTACTGGTTCTCCTGTCGGAACGGGAAGCCGAAGGCGGCGAGCAGGGCCCGGCCCTCCTCGTCGGTGCGTGCGGTGGTGGCGATGGTGATGTCCATGCCGCGGGTGGTGTCGATCCGGTCGTAGTCGATCTCCGGGAAGATCAGCTGCTCGGTCACGCCGAACGTGTAGTTACCGTGCCCGTCGAACGACCGGGGGGAGAGGCCCCGGAAGTCGCGGATGCGGGGGATGGCCATCGAGACCAGGCGGTCGAAGAACTCCCAGGCCCGATCGCCGCGGAGGGTCACCTTGGCCCCGATGGCCTGGCCCTCGCGCAGCTTGAACCCGGCGATCGACTTCTTCGCCCGGGTGACCACCGGCTTCTGCCCGGCGATCGTCTCGAGGTCGCGCACGGCGCCTTCGATCAGCGACTGCTGCTGGGTGGCCCGCCCGACGCCCATGTTGATCACGATCTTGGACAGCCGGGGCACCTGCATGACGTTCTCCAGGCCCAGGTGCTCGAGCAGCTGGCCCCGGATCTCGCGGTCGTAGCGCTCCTTCAGCCGCGGTCGCGTGGTGGTGGTGCTGGTGGTGGTGCTCACAGGTCGGCTCCACACTTCCGGCAGACGCGCAGCTTGCGCCCCTGGTCGTCGATCCGCACGCCGATGCGCGTCGGGCCGCACGAGCTGCACACGATGGCCACCGACGACGCCGCCAGCGGCATGAACTTGTCGATGATGCCGCCCTGCATCGTGGCGTTGGTGGGCTTGGCGTGGCGCTTGGCCACGTGGATGCCCTCGACGATGACCTTGCCTTTGGCGGGGAAGACGCGGGCGATCTCGCCGCGCTTCCCACGGTCCTTGCCGGTGAGGACCTGTACGCGGTCCCCCTTGCGGATACGCATCTAGAGCACCTCCGGTGCCAGCGAGACGATGCGCATGAAGCGCTTGTCCCGGAGCTCGCGGCCGACGGGGCCGAAGATCCGGGTCCCGCGGGGCTGCTGCTGGTCGTTGATGAGGACGGCGGCGTTCTCGTCGAAGCGGATGTAGCTGCCGTCCGGACGCCGCTTCTCCTTCTTCACCCGAACCACGACGCACTTGACGACGTCGCCGCGCTTCACGGCCGCCCCGGGAATGGCGTCCTTCACCGTCGCCACGAAGATGTCGCCGATCGACGCGTAGCGCCGGCGGGACCCTCCCAGCACCTTGATGCAGAGGACCTCCTTGGCACCCGAGTTGTCGGCCACCCGCAGTCGGGATTCCTGCTGGATCATCGGGCACGCTCCAGGATCTCGGCCAGCCGCCACCGCTTCAGCTTGGACAGCGGCCGGGTCTCCACGACACGCACGCGGTCGCCGACCTTGGCTGCGTTCTCCGCGTCGTGGACGTAGAGGCGCTTGGTGCGCTGGACCGTCTTGCCGTAGCGGGGATGGCGGACCCGCTCCACCACGGCGACGACCAGCGTGGCCTCCATGGCGTCGGAGACCACGATGCCCTCTCGCACCTTGCGCCCGTTGGGACGGGCCTCGGCCTGCACGTCGTCGGTCATCGATCCTCGTCCTCCACGTCGTCGGCGACATCGGCGCCTTCAGCCCGGGTGTCTCCGGGCACCTCGTCGTCACCAGGGGCGGTGTCGTCCGCACCTGGCTCGTCGGTCTCGCCTGGTTCGTCGCCATCGGCCTCGGCACGGGCGGCCTCGCGCTCGGCCCGGCGCCGGGCGCGGCGATCGTCCAGGCTCGTGCGCACGATCCCCGACGCCTCGTCGGCCGCCTGCTGGCGAGCGGCAGCCAGGTGCGCGGGCAGCTCCTCCAGGTCGAGGCCCTCGGCCTCGGCGATCTCCCGGGCCCGCAACTCGGTCAGCAGGCGGGCGATGTCCTTGCGTGCGTACTTGAGCCGCGTCGGGTCGTCCAGCTGTCCGGTGGCCAGCTGGAAGCGCAGGTTGAACAGTTCCCGGCGGGTTTCGTCGATCCGGCTGACCAGTTCCTCGGGGTCGAGCCCGGCGATCTCGGCGGCGGTTGCCATCAGACCTGCACCTCCGGGGTTCCGTGCGTCCCGGGTCGGACGACGAACTTCGCCTTGAACGGAAGCTTCTGGATGGCCCGCTCCATGGCGGCCCGTGCCAGCTCCTGGTCCACGCCGGCCAGCTCGAAGAGGACGCGGCCGGGCTTCACGACGGCGACCCAGTGCTCCGGGTTGCCCTTGCCCGACCCCATGCGCGTCTCGGCCGGCTTCTGGGTGACCGGCCGGTCGGGGAAGACCCGGATCCAGACCTTGCCACCCCGTCGGACGTGGCGGGTCATGGCGATACGGGCGGCCTCGATCTGGCGGGCCGTGAGCCAGCCCGGTTCGAGCGCCTGGATGCCGAAGTCGCCGAAGTTGACGGCGGTGCCACCCTTGGCGGAACCGGTCATCCTCCCCCGCTGCTGCTTGCGGTGCTTGACCTTGCGGGGCATGAGCATCTCAGTCCACCTCCTTGCGGAAGTGCGGGGTCTCGTGGTGCTCCCGCGTGCGGCGCTCGATCTCCTCGTCTTCGGTGAGGATGCGCTCGAGCTCGTCCGGCTCCGCCGGCGCGGCGACGATGTCCGCCGACGGTTGGTCGGCCAGCACCTCGGGCGCCTCGGCAGGGCTCTCCTCGACCGTCGCCACGCTCCCCGGCGCGCCCTGCTCGGCGCGGCGACGACCACCGCCTGCGGTGATGAGCCGGCGAGGTCCCGGTGCCGTGGCCTGACCGGAGGTCTCACCGGCGGCCATGGCCGCCTCACGGGTGATCTTCTCCTCGGTCGAGACCTTGTAGGGGAGGATGTCGCCCTTGTAGATCCACACCTTCACCCCGATGCGGCCGAAGGTGGTCTTCGCCTCGCGGAAGCCGTAGTCGATGTCGGCCCGCAGCGTGTGCAGGGGCACCCGCCCCTCGCGGTAGGACTCCTTGCGGGCCATCTCGGAACCGCCGAGGCGACCGGAGCACTGCACCCGCACGCCGATGGCGCCGGCCTTCTGCACCGTCTGGATGGCGCGCTTCATGGCCCGTCGGAAGGCGACCCGGCGGGCGAGCTGGTCGCAGATCCCCTGGGCGATGAGGGCGGCGTCCAGCTCGGGCTGCTTGATCTCCTGGATGTTGAGCTGGATCCGGTTGTTCAGCCCCGTGATCTCCTCGATCTTCTTCTTCAGGCGGTCGGCCTCCGACCCCCGTCGGCCGATGACGATGCCGGGGCGAGCCGTGTGGATGTCGACCCGGATCCGGTCACGGGTGCGCTCGACCTCGATGCGGCTGACGGCGGCCGTCTCGAGCTGGGACGTCAGGTAGTCGCGGATCTTCCAGTCCTCGACGACGAAGTCCTGGTAGCTGCGCTCCTCGAACCAGCGCGACTTCCAGTCGGTGGTGACTCCCAGCCGGAAGCCGTAGGGGTTGACCTTCTGGCCCATCTACTCGCCCTTCTCCTCGGCGGTCTCGCCGCCGGTCTGCTCGCCGTGCTCGTCGGCCCCGGTCTCGTCCTCGGCGGTGGTCTCGTCCTCGGCGGTGGTCTCGTCCTCGGCGGTGGCCTCGTCCTCAGCGGTGGTCTCGTCGGTGACGGTCTCCGCCACCTCGGTCCCGTCGACCTCCGCCTCCGGCACGGCACCGGCCGCTTCCTCTGGCGCCGTCGGCGCCGTGGTCGTCGTCACCGGTGTCGCCGGAGCCGACTCGGCCGCCCGCCGGCGACGGGAACCGGCGACCCGACGGGAGCGCTGCGCGGTCGCGACGTTGCGGGCCGCCTGGCGACGGGCGATCTGCTCGTCGGACATGCGGCTCACGATCACGGTGATGTGGGTCGTCCGCTTGCGGATCCGGGTGGCCCGGCCGCGGGCCCGGGGACGCCACCGCTTGAGCGTGGCCCCTTCGTCGGCGAAGCAGGCCGCCACGTAGAGCTCGTCCGCTGACTGGGCGTCGTTGTGCACCGCGTTGGCCACCGCGGAGGCCAGCACCTTGCCGATGACCCGGGCCGCTTCGCGGTCGGTCGTCGCCAGCATCTCGGCGGCTCGGTCCACGGGGAGGCCGCGGATCAGGTTCAGGACCTGACGGGCCTTGGTGGCTGACATGCCGCTGTGGCGCAGGACGGCTCGGGTACCCGGCCGCTCGTTCGTCTTCACCCCGGGCATCTCAGCGCCTCCCCGCCCGCTCTTGGCCGGCGTGGTACTTGAAGGTCCGGGTGGGGGCGAACTCGCCGAGCTTGTGCCCGACCATCGACTCGGTGACGTAGACGGGCACGTGCTTCCGGCCGTCGTGGACGGCGATCGTGTGCCCGACCATGTCGGGGATGACCGTGGAGCGGCGCGACCAGGTCTTGATGACCCGCTTGTCTCCGGCTTCGTTCAGCGCGTCCACCTTCTTCAGGAGGTGGTCGTCGACGAATGGGCCTTTCTTCAGGCTGCGAGGCATGGCGTGGGCGTCCCCTGTTCCTACCGGCGCGCGCCGCGGGTACGGCGGCGGCGGACGATCATCTTGTCGGAGTCCTTGTTGCGTGCACGTGTGCGCCCCTCGGGCTTGCCCCACGGCGAGACCGGGTGCCGGCCACCGGAGGACTTGCCCTCGCCACCGCCGAGCGGGTGGTCGACGGGGTTCATGGCCACGCCCCGGGTCTGGGGACGCACGCCCTTCCACCGGTTGCGGCCGGCCTTGCCCACCTTGACCAGCTCGGCCTCGGCGTTGCCGACGGTGCCCAGGGTGGCGCGGCAGTCGATCGAGACGCGGCGCATCTCGGTGGAGGGGAGGCGCAGGGTGGCGAACGCGCCCTCCTTGGCCACCAGCTGCACGCTCATGCCCGCTCCCCGGGCCATCTTGCCGCCGCCGCCGGGCCGCAGCTCGACGTTGTGGACGGTGGAGCCCACCGGGATGAAGCGGAGGGGGAGGGCGTTGCCGGGCCGGATCTCGGCGCCGTGGCCCGACTGGAGCAGGTCGCCCACCGCGACCTGGGCGGGCGCCAGGATGTAGCGCTTCTCTCCGTCGAGGTAGTGCAGCAGGGCGATTCGTGCGTTCCGGTTGGGGTCGTACTCGATCGACGCGACCTTGGCCGGGATCCCGTCCTTGTCCCGGCGGAAGTCGACGATGCGGTACTGCTGCTTGTGGCCGCCGCCGCGATGGCGCGAGGTCTTCCGGCCCGCGCTGTTGCGCCCGCCGGACTGCGGCTTGGGGGCGAGGAGGGACTTCTCCGGGCGGTCCCGGGTGATCTCCGCGAAGTCCGAGACCGTCTGGAACCGGCGCCCGGCGCTCGTCGGCTTGCGTGAACGGAGTGGCATCGAACCGGTCCTCAGCTCTGGAAGAAGTCGATCGAGTCACCCTCGTGGAGGGTGACGATGGCGCGCTTGGTGTCGGGACGGTGTCCCTTGGTGTTGGTGCGCCGGTTGTGGCGCACCTTGCCCTTGCGGTTGAGGGTGTTCACGTTGGTCACCCGCACGCCGAAGGCCTGCTCCACGGCCAGCCGGACGTCGATCTTGGTGGCGGTCGGGTCGACCACGAACACGTAGACGTTGCGGTCCATGAGGGCGTACGACTTCTCGGAGACCACCGGCCGGATGAGGATCTCGTGCGGGTTCCTCACTGGTCGCTCCCTTCGTCGCCGGCAGCACCGGCCGTGGGCTCGCCGCCACCCGGCAGGGTGGCGTCGGTGAAGACCAACCAGTCGTTGACCAGGATGTCGTAGGCGTTGAGCTCACCGACCTGGATGGTCTGGACGTCCGGCAGGTTCCCGAACGACCGGTCGGCCGTCGCGTCGTCGGGACCGAGGACCACCAGCACCCGGCCGGACAGACCGAGGGCGCCCAGGGCGGCGATGGCGTCCTTGGTGCGGGGCGTCTCGAACGTCCAGGCGTCCACCAGGGCCACCCTGCCCGACGCGGCCCGGTCCGACAGCGCCGAGCGAAGAGCGAGGCGCACCATCTTCTTCGGGGTCCGCTGAGAGTAGTCCCGCGGCTTCGGACCCAGCGCGATCCCGCCGCCGGACCACTGGGGCGAGCGGGTGGAGCCCTGGCGGGACCGGCCCGTGCCCTTCTGCCGGAACGGCTTGGCCCCGCCCCCGCGCACTTCGGCGCGGGTCTTGGTCGACTGGGTGCCGGCCCGGGCCGCCGCAAGCTGGGCCGTGACCACCTGGTGGAGGACCGGCACGTTGGGCTGGATGCCGAACAGCTCGGGATCGAGGTCGACGGTGCCGGCCTCGGAACCGTCGACGCGGCGCCGGGTGACCTGGCGGGACACGGGGGGCGTGCGCCGGGCCCGGCGCTGCTCGGCCGGGGACAGCTCGGTGGCGGTCGTGGCCGTCATCGCACCACACCGCCCTTCGGAGTCGGCGTACGCACGGCGTCGCGCAGGACCACCATGCCGCCCCGGGGCCCGGGAACGGCTCCCTTGACCAGGACGAGCTCCCGTTCGGGGTCGGCCTGGATGACCTCGAGGTTCAGCGTCGTCACCTGTTCGCCACCCATGCGGCCGGCCATCCGCGTCCCCTTGAACACGCGCGACGGGGTCGCACAGGCACCCACCGAGCCGGGGGCACGGTGCTTCTTGTGGTTGCCGTGGGAGGCGCCCTGGCCCTTGAAGTTGTGCCGCTTCATGCCGCCGGCGAAGCCCTTGCCCTTGGAGACGGCGATGGCGTCCACCAGCTCGCCGGCCTCCCACAGGTCGGCGGTCAGCTGCTGCCCGACCTGGTAGGCGTCCGCACCGTCGATGCGGAGCTCCACCAGGCGACGGCCCGGCTCGACGCCGGCCCGGTCGTAGTGGCCCTGTTCCGGCCTGGTCAGCGTCGACGCCCGCCGGTGGCCCCAGGTCACCTGGAGCGCCGAGTACCCCTCGCGCTCGGGTGTCTTGACCTGCACCACCCTCGCCGGGGAGACGCGCAGCACCGTCACCGGTACCGCCCGGTTCTGGTCGTCCCAGACCTGGGTCATTCCGACCTTTTCACCCACGATCGCCCTGGTGGCCACTGGCGCTTCTCCGTCTCGGATCTGTCTCGTTCTCATGTCCCGCCCGGTGCTGGCGCGGGTCGCCGGCGGCGACTCCCCTGCCCGTGCCGGTTGCCTGCCGGTTCCCCGGCACGCAGACGCTCCGTCCGGAGATGCCCGGACGGAGCGCTCGCCTGGTCCGGCCCGAGGTCCCCGCCGAAGCGGGCGCTCGGGCACATCGTCACGTGGTGCCCACCGTCGAACCGCAGCGGCGGGCGCCGGGCCCCGTTCGGCCCGAAGGGCAACGCTACACCATGCCCGCGATGACCGCCACCGCGTCGCCGGCGCCCTCAGGGTCAGACGGTCTGGATCTTGATCTCGATGTCCACCCCGGCCGGCAGGTCGAGCCGCTGGAGCGAGTCGACCGTCTTCGGGGTGTGGTCGACGATGTCGACCAGCCGCTTGTGGACCCGCATCTCGAAGTGCTCCCGGCTGTCCTTGTACTTGTGGGGGGAGCGGATCACCGTGTAGCGGTGCTTCTCGGTGGGGAGGGGCACCGGACCCTGGACCTTCGCCTGGGTACGGATGACCGTCTGCACGATCTTCTCGGTGGACTGGTCGAGGATCTCGTGGTCGTAGGCCTTGAGCCGGATCCGGATCTTCTGGCGGGGGCCTTCGGCGGCCATCGGGTGCTCGTTCCTCTCGTCTGACCGGCGCTCAGGCCAGGATCTTCGTGACCCGGCCGGAGGCGACGGTCCTGCCGCCCTCCCGGATGGCGAAACGCAGGCCCTCGTCCATGGCGATCGGCTTGCCCAACTCGACGGTCATCTCGGTGTTGTCGCCGGGCATGACCATCTCCGTGCCCTCGGGCAGCGAGATGGTCCCGGTGACGTCGGTCGTCCGGAAGTAGAACTGCGGCCGGTAGTTGGTGAAGAACGGCTTGTGACGGCCGCCCTCCTCCTTGTTCAGGACGTAGACCGCGGCCTCGAACTTCGTGTGCGGGGTGATCGATCCCGGCTTGCACAGGACCTGGCCCCGCTCGACGTCCTCCTTCTTCGTGCCGCGGAGCAGGGCGCCGATGTTGTCACCCGCCTGGCCCTCGTCGAGGAGCTTGCGGAACATCTCGACGCCGGTCACCGTGGTCTTCTGGGTGTCGCGCAGGCCGACGATCTCCACCTCGTCGCCCACGTGGACCACGCCCTGCTCCACCTTGCCGGTCACCACGGTGCCGCGGCCGGTGATGGACATGACGTCCTCCACCGGCATGAGGAAGGGCTTCTCCACGTCGCGCTCGGGCTCGGGGATGTAGGAGTCCACCGCGTCCATGAGCTCGAGGATCTTCGGCGTCCACTCGGGGTCGCCCTCGAGCGCCTTCAGCGCGCTCACCCGGACGATCGGGGTGTCGTCACCGGGGAACTCGTACTCGTTCAGCAGCTCGCGGACCTCCAGCTCGACCAGGTCGAGGAGCTCCTCGTCGTCCACCATGTCGGCCTTGTTCAGAGCGACGACGATGTAGGGGACGCCCACCTGGCGGGCAAGGAGGACGTGCTCACGGGTCTGGGGCATGGGACCGTCGGCGGCGGAGACCACGAGGATGGCGCCGTCGACCTGGGCGGCACCGGTGATCATGTTCTTGATGTAGTCGGCGTGGCCCGGCATGTCGACGTGGGCGTAGTGCCGGTTGGCCGTCTCGTACTCGACGTGGGCGATCGAGATGGTGATGCCCCGCTGGCGCTCCTCGGGAGCCTTGTCGATCTGGTCGAACGGCGTGAACGCCGTGTTGGGGTTGGCCTCTGACAGCACCTTGGTGATGGCCGCGGTGAGCGTGGTCTTCCCGTGGTCGATGTGTCCCATCGTCCCCACGTTGACGTGGGGCTTCGAGCGCTCGAACTTCTGCTTGGCCATGTCGGCGTGCTGCTCCCTGTCTCGGGCGGTACCCCCTCGGGCCCACCGGTCGGGCGGCTGTCGCCGCCCCGTTCCTGGTTGATGTCGATGGTGCTGCTGTCGATGGTGCTGCTGCTGGCGTCGTGGCCCTCGCCCCGGGGGGCTGCCCGGCTCGCCGGTGCCGGCCCTACTCCCCGCGTGCCTTGGCGATGATCTCCTTGGCGATGGACTCGGGGACCTCGTTGTATGCGTGGAACTGCATGGAGTAGGTGGCCCGACCCTGCGTCCGCGAGCGCAGATCGGTAGCGTAGCCGAACATGTCGCTCAGCGGTACCTGGGCCCGGACGATGTGGCTGGTACCCCGCTGCTCCATGCCCTCGACCTTGCCCCGGCGTGAGGACAGGTCGCCGATGACGTCGCCCATGTACTCCTCCGGCGTCGTCACCTCGACGGCCATGACCGGCTCGAGCAGGACCGGGCTGGCCAGCTTGGCCGCCTTCTTCACCGCCATGGAGCCGGCGATCTTGAACGCCATCTCGGACGAGTCGACGTCGTGGTACGAGCCGAAGGTCAGGGTCACCCGCACGTCGACCGTCGGGTAGCCGGCCAGCACGCCCGAGGTGAGCGCCTCTTGGATGCCGGCGTCGACCGAGGGGATGTACTCCTTCGGGATGACGCCGCCGGTGATCTTGTCGATGAACTCGTACCCGCCGCCGGGTCCGGTCGGCTCCAGCGTGATGACGACGTGCCCGTACTGGCCCTTGCCGCCAGTCTGGCGGACGTAGCGCTCCTCGACCTTCTCGACCGTCTTGCGGATCGTCTCGCGGTAGGCCACCTGGGGCTTGCCGACGTTCGCATCCACGTTGAACTCGCGCAGCATGCGGTCGACGAGGACCTCGAGGTGCAGTTCGCCCATCCCCGAGATGACCGTCTGGCCCGTCTCCTCGTCGGTCTGGACCCGGAACGTGGGGTCCTCCTCGGACAGGGCGTAGAGGGCCTTGGACAGCTTGTCCTGGTCGGCCTTGGTCTTCGGCTCGACGGCGACGTGGATGACGGGCTCGGGGAAGGTGAGCGACTCCAGGACGACCGGGGCGTCGGGATCGCACAGGGTGTCCCCGGTGGTCGTCCCCTTCAGGCCGACCACGGCCACGATGTCACCGGCATAGACGGCGTCGAGGTCCTCGCGGTGGTTGGCGTGCATCTGCAGGATGCGCCCGATCCGCTCCTTGCGGTCCTTGGTCGAGTTGAGGACGCCCGACCCTTTCGCCAGGGTTCCGGAGTAGACCCGCAGGTAGGTGAGCTTCCCCACGTAGGGGTCGGTCATGATCTTGAACGCCAGGGCGGCGAACGGGGCGCTGTCATCCGACGGACGCTCGACCTCGGCGTCGCCCTTCCGGGGGACGGTCCCGGTGGCCGGGGCGATGTCCAGCGGGCTCGGCAGGTAGTCGACCACGGCGTCGAGCATGGGCTGGACGCCCTTGTTCTTGAACGCCGAACCGCACAGGACGGGGACGGCGTGGCTGCCCAGGGTGGCGGCCCGGAGGCCGGCCATGAGGTCGTCGGCCGTGATCTCCTCGTCGGACAGGTACTTCTCCATGATGTTGTCGTCGTGGTTGGAGAGGACGTCGACGAGCTGGTGGCGGGCGTCCTCCGCCTCGGCGGCCAGGTCGGCGGGGATCGGCTCCTCGCTCCACTCCTCGCCCATGCCCTCGTCCCACACCAGTGCCCGCATGTGGACCAGGTCGACCACGCCACGGAAGCCCGCCTCGGCGCCGATCGGCAGCTGGATGACGGCGGGGACGGCGTCGAGACGGTCCTTGATCATCTCCACGCAGCGGCCGAAGTCGGCGCCGATCCGGTCCATCTTGTTGACGAAGCAGATGCGGGGGACCTCGTACTTGTTCGCCTGGCGCCACACCGTCTCGGTCTGAGGCTCCACGCCGGCCACCGCGTCGAAGACGGCGACCGCCCCGTCGAGGACCCGCAGCGACCGTTCCACCTCGACGGTGAAGTCGACGTGGCCGGGGGTGTCGATGATGTTGATGACCGTGTCGCGCCAGTTGCAGGTGGTGGCGGCCGAGGTGATCGTGATGCCCCGCTCCTGCTCCTGGACCATCCAGTCCATGGTGGCGGCACCCTCGTGGACCTCGCCGATCTTGTAGTTCTTCCCCGTGTAGTAGAGGATCCGCTCGGTCGTCGTGGTCTTGCCCGCGTCGATGTGGGCCATGATCCCGATGTTCCGGGTCTTGGCCAGGGAATGTCGTCGGTTGGTGGGGTCAGCCATCGGTGCTCAGCTCTCGGGTCGTGCGGGTCGGGCGTTCACGTCGATCGTAGGGCGATCGGGCCCGTGGCCGGACCGGCGCCGCCGGCGCGTGGGGGCCACGAGGGGGGAGCCGGGTCGGCGCGGGGCCGGCCCGCTCACCAGCGGTAGTGGGCGAAGGCCTTGTTGGACTCGGCCATCTTGTGCAGGTCCTCGCGGCGCTTGACCGCCGCGCCGGTGCCGTTGGCCGCGTCCATGATCTCGTTGGCCAGCCGTTCGGCCATGGTGCGCTCGCGTCGCTGGCGGGAGTACCCCACCAGCCAGCGGATGGCCAGCGTGGTGGCGCGGCGGGGGCGGACCTCCACCGGGACCTGGTAGGTGGCACCGCCGACACGGCGGCTGCGCACCTCGAGCTCGGGCCGGGTGTTCTCCACCGCCTTCTTCAGCATGGCCACCGGATCGTTGCTGCTCCGTTCGGCGACGTCGGCCAGGGCGGCGTAGACGATCCGCTCGGCCAGGGTGCGCTTTCCCCTGCTCAGCACCTTGTTCACGAACTGGGTCACCAGGACCGACCGGTAGACCGGGTCGGGAACGAGCTCTCGGCGGGGGGCGGGTCCGTTGCGGGGCACGTCAGCCTTCCTTCTTCGCGCCGTAGCGGCTGCGGGCCTGGTGGCGGTCACGGACGCCCGAAGCGTCGAGGGTGCCGCGGATGACCTTGTAGCGGACGCCCGGGAGGTCCTTGACGCGGCCGCCACGGACCAGGACGATCGAGTGCTCCTGCAAGTTGTGGCCCTCGCCCGGGATGTAGGCGGTGACCTCGAGCCCGCTGGTCAGCCGCACCCGGGCCACCTTGCGCAGGGCTGAGTTCGGCTTTTTCGGGGTGTGGGTGTAGACGCGCGTGCACACGCCGCGCCGCTGGGGGGCACCCCGGAGCGCCGGCGTCTTGGTCTTCGTCTGCTTGGTCGCCCGTCCCTTGCGGACGAGCTGGGAGATCGTGGGCACGCGCTACCTCTGGATCGTGGACGGCGGGGGCACTGACGGACTGCTACCTGCTGCTGCGGGCGGGCACGGCACACCGTCGGGGCACCGTCGGGCGCGCGGCCGCAGGGGGTCGATGTTACGGGATGGAGCGGGGATCGGCAAGCCGGTGCCGGTGCCGGAGCCCCCACCGTCACTAGGGTCGGTGACGTGCCACCCGAGGACACGACCGGCGCGCTGAGCGAGGAGAGCGCCGGTCACGATCCGTTCGCCCTGTTCGGCGCCTGGTTCGCTGCCGCCGGCGAGGTCGACGACCAGCCCGAGGCGATGGGGCTGGCCACGGTGGGTGCGGACGGCCGCCCGTCGGTGCGGATGGTGCTGCTGAAGGGTTGGGACGCCGAGGGCTTCACGTTCTTCACCAACTACGGGAGCCGGAAGGCGGGCGAGCTCGACGCCCACCCGGCGGCCGCCCTCCTCTTCTTCTGGCCGGCCCTGATGCGCGAGGTGCGCATCGAGGGGCACGCGTCCCGGATCGGACCGGCCGCGTCGGACGCCTACTTCGCCACCCGACCTCGGGGCTCCCAGCTCGGGGCCCACGCCTCGGCCCAGAGCCGGCCCGTCGCGTCGCGGGCCGAGCTCGAGCGGAGCGTCGCCGAGGTGGAGGACCGGTTCGCCGGCCGCCCGGTGCCCCGGCCGGAGTACTGGGGCGGCTACCGCCTGGTGCCGGACCGGTTCGAGTTCTGGCAGGGCCGGAGCGACCGCCTCCACGACCGGCTGGTGTTCACCCGCCCGCCGGCGGGCGGGCCCGGTACGGCTGCGTGGACGCGGGTCCGCCTCCAACCGTGATCCCGGCCTCCGCCGCACCCCGCCGGCCGGTGGTCAGAGGTGTGCCCGGCGGGCCGCCTCGGCGGCTCGCCACGATCCCGGGGACGGTGACGGGGCGTCGAGCATCACCACCCGCCGCCGCCGACGTACCACATGCCACCACCCCCGCCACGGCACCTTGCGACCACCGGTCCTCGCTGCCATGTCACCACCTCCCCTGCCCCCGCCAGTGGCGGGCCCGGGGCGGTCTGTCCCGGTAGGAGGATCGTGCCGACACCGGGTGAGACCCCGGTGAGGGGGTGATGAGCATTCGATGAGCGGGCCGGCCCAGGCGGCCGGCCCGCCGTCAGGCGCCCGCCTCCACCGGACCGGCGCCCGTGCCGTCGTCGAACGGCGACCCGGCGTCGGCCTCGGGCGGGAGGGCTCCCAGCCAGCTGGCGTCGATCTCGGCACCGAACCCACCGATGGGGGCGTCGCCGCCCGTATCGCGCAGCCAGGCGGCCAGGTCCTCGGTGTTGGTGTCACCCGCGCCCAGCGCCCAGTACGGGAGCGCCTCGGCGCCAGGCATCTCCAGCTCGATGTCCCGGTAGCGGGTCATACCCGAACCGGCCGGGATGAGCTTGCCGATGATGATGTTCTCCTTCAGCCCGAAGAGCTGGTCGGACTTGCCCTCGATGGCGGCCTCGGTCAGCACCCGGGTCGTCTCCTGGAAGGAGGCGGCCGAGAGCCAGCTCTCGGTGGCCAGCGACGCCTTGGTGATGCCCATCAGCTCGGGACGGCCCTCGGCGGGACGCTTCCCGTCGGTGACCAGCTGGCGGTTGACCTCGGCGTAGGTCCGGCTGTCCACCCGCTCGCCCGGGAGGAACGGGGCGTCACCCGGCTCCGCCACCAGCACCCGGCGCAGCATCTGGCGCACGATGAGCTCGATGTGCTTGTCGTGGATGGACACGCCCTGGTCCCGGTAGACCTTCTGCACCTCCTCGACCAGGTACTGCTGGGTCTCGCGGATCCCCTTGACCTCGAGGAGCTCCTTCGGGTCCTTCGGTCCCTCGACCAGCGCATCGCCGGCGCCGACCTCCTGGCCGTCGCTCACCTCGAGGTGGACGCGCTGGGCCACCAGCACGCTGTCCTCGGTGCCGTCGTCGGCGACCACGGTGATCCGCCGGCCGCCCTCCTCCTCCTCGACGCGCACGACGCCGGAGTGGCGAGCGAGGACGGCGGCGCCCTTGGGCGTGCGGGCCTCGAACAGTTCGACGACGCGGGGCAGACCGTGGGTGATGTCCTCGCCGGCGACACCGCCGGCGTGGAACGTCCGCATGGTCAGCTGCGTGCCCGGCTCGCCGATGGACTGGGCGGCGATCACGCCGACCGCCTCGCCCAGCTCGATCATGCGGCCGGTGGCCAGAGACTGGCCGTAGCAGGCGGCGCACACGCCGTGCTCCGCCTCGCAGGTGAGGACCGAGCGGGTCCGGATCCGCGTGATGGCCGGATCGTCGCGAAGCTGGGACACGATCTCGTCGGTGAGCACGCTCCCCGCCTCGACGGTCGTGCCGTCGGCCAGGGTGACCGGCTCGGCCAGCAGCCGGCCGTAGACACGGGTCTCCAGGTAGGAGCGGCGAGAGGCCTCGTCGGGGACGATGCCCTCGATCCACGTGCCGCGGGTGGTGCCGCAGTCCTCCTCGCGCACGATCAGCTCCTGGGCCACGTCGACCAGGCGGCGGGTCAGGTAGCCCGAGTCGGCGGTGCGGAGGGCCGTGTCCGCCAGGCCCTTGCGGGCGCCGTGGGTGGAGATGAAGTACTCGAGAACCGACAGGCCCTCACGGAACGAGGACTTGATCGGCCGGGGGATCATCTCGCCCCGCGGGTTGGAGACCAGCCCCTTCATGCCGGCGATCTGGCGGATCTGCTGCGGGTTACCCCGGGCGCCCGAGTCCACCATCATGTCGAGCGGGTTGAAGGCGATGTTGGAGAGCGACTTCTCCATCGCCCGGCCGACCTCGGAGTTGGCCGACGTCCAGATCTCGATCTCCTTCTGGCGCCGCTCGTCGTCGGTGATGATGCCCCGCTTGAACTGCGTCTCGGCCTTGTCGGCCTCCCGCTCGTAGCGGTCCAGGATCGTCTGCTTGTCGGGCGGGGTGCGGACGTCGTCGATGGAGATGGTGAGCCCGGACTGGGACGCGTACCGGAAACCGAGGGCCTTGACCCGGTCGAGGCTCTCGGCAACGGCGCGCTTGGGGTAGTCGGTGGCGATCTCCTCCACGATGGAGCCGATGGAGGTGTTCCTCTTCCCGACGATGTCGTTCACGAACCGGAACCCCTCGGGCAGGGCGGCGTTGAAGAACACCCGTCCCGGCGTGGTCCGGATGGACACGCCCGGCCCGTCCGGGTCGAGGGGGTCGATCCCGGTCGCCAGCGCGATGGACCGCTCGAGGGACGAGCCGGCCGCCGGGCGGACGGTGATGCGGGCGTGGAGCTCGACGTCACCGGCGTCGAACGCCGCCTCGACCTCGTGGACGTGACGGTAGACGTTGCCCTCGCCCGTGGCACCCTCGACCTCGAGGGTGAGGTAGTAGGCGCCGAACACCATGTCCTGGGTGGGGACCGTGATCGGGCGGCCGGTGGCCGGGGAGAGGATGTTGTTGGCCGACAGCATCAGGACCCGCGCCTCGGCCTGGGCCTCGGCGGACAGCGGGAGGTGGACGGCCATCTGGTCCCCGTCGAAGTCGGCGTTGAAGGCGGTGCACACGAGGGGGTGGACCTGGATAGCCTTGCCCTCGACCAGCACCGGCTCGAACGCCTGGATGCCCAGGCGGTGGAGCGTGGGGGCGCGGTTCAGGAACACCGGGTGCTCCCGGATGACACCCTCGAGGACGTCCCACACCTGCGGGCGCCGGCGCTCGACCATGCGCTTGGCCGACTTGATGTTCTGCGCCAGCTCGGCGTCGACCAGCCGCTTCATGACGAACGGCTTGAACAGCTCGAGCGCCATCAGCTTGGGCAGGCCGCACTGGTGCAGCTGGAGGGTCGGGCCGATGACGATGACCGAACGTCCCGAGTAGTCGACCCGCTTGCCCAGCAGGTTCTGGCGGAACCGGCCCTGCTTTCCCTTCAGCATGTCGGAGAGGCTCTTCAGCGGGCGGTTGCCCGGCCCGGTGACGGGGCGGCCGCGGCGGCCGTTGTCGAACAGCGCGTCGACGGCCTCTTGGAGCATGCGCTTCTCGTTGTTGATGATGATCTCGGGCGCGCCCAGATCGAGCAGCCGCTTGAGGCGGTTGTTCCGGTTGATGACCCGGCGGTAGAGGTCGTTCAGGTCCGAGGTGGCGAACCGACCGCCATCGAGCTGCACCATCGGGCGCAGGTCGGGCGGGATGACGGGGACGGCCTCGAGGATCATCGCCCGGGGATCGTTCACCCGCCGACCGTTGTCGTCGCGACGGTTGAAGGCGCTGACGATCTTCAGGCGCTTGATGACCTTCTGCCGGCGCTGGGCCGACAGCGGCTTGCGGCCGTCGGCTGCGTCGATCATCTCGCGGAGCTTGATCTCCTCGGCATCGAGGTCGATGCGGTCGATGAGGCGGGAGATGGCCTCGGCGCCCATGCCGCCCTCGAAGTACTCCTCGTAGCGGATCCGCAGCTCGCGCCACAGGAGCTCGTCCTCGAGGATCTTCCGGGAGTGGAGGCTCTTGAACTCGTCGAAGGCGCGCTGGGCCAGTTCGATCTCGCCCTGGTACCGATCGCGCAGGGCGGCGATCTCCTTCTCCACGTTGCGCTGCCGGGCCTTGACCTCGGCGTCCTTGGCGCCGCCCGCCTCGAGCTCGGACAGCTCGCCCTCGAGCGCCTTGAACCGGCGGTCGATCTCGAGGTCGCGCCGGCGCTCCACGTCGGCCAACTCGTCACGGAGCTCCGCCTCCAGCGTGGGCAGGTCCTCGTGACGCTTCTCCTCGTCCACCCAGGTGACCAGGTTGGCGGCGAAGTAGATCACCTTCTCCAGCTGCTTGGCCTTCAGCTCCTCGCGGGCCTCGGTGCCCATGAGGAGGTAGGCGAGCCAGCTCCGGGTGCCGCGCAGGTACCAGATGTGCACCACGGGCGCGGCCAGTTCGATGTGGCCCATGCGCTCACGCCGGACCTTCGAGCGGGTGACCTCGACGCCGCAGCGCTCGCAGATGATGCCCCGGAACCGGACGCGCTTGTACTTGCCGCAGTAGCACTCCCAGTCCTTGGTCGGACCGAAGATCTTCTCGCAGAAGAGGCCGTCCTTCTCCGGGCGGAGGGTGCGGTAATTGATCGTCTCGGGCTTCTTCACCTCGCCGTTCGACCAGCCGCGGATGGCATCGGCGGTGGCCAGCCCGATGCGGAGCTGGTCGAAGTTGTTCACATCGAGCATCAGAATCCCCTCTCTGCAGCGCGCCGTTCGTCGTCCTCGTCCGAGCCGCGCTCGGGTCGGCTGATGTCGATCCCGAGCTCCTCGGCCGTCCGGAACACGTCCTCGTCGAGCTCCCGCATCTCGATCTCCTCGCCCGTCGTCGACAGGACCTCCACGTCGAGGCAGAGCGACTGCATCTCCTTGATCAGCACCTTGAAGCTCTCGGGGATGCCGGGCTCGGGGATGTTCTCGCCCTTCACGATGGCCTCGTACACCTTCACCCGACCGAGCACGTCGTCCGACTTGATGGTCAGGAGCTCCTGGAGGGCGTAGGCGGCGCCGAAGGCCTCGAGGGCCCAGACCTCCATCTCACCGAACCGCTGGCCACCGAACTGGGCCTTCCCACCCAGCGGCTGCTGGGTGATCATCGAGTACGGGCCGGTCGACCGGGCGTGGATCTTGTCGTCCACCAGGTGGTGGAGCTTGAGGATGTAGACGTAACCGACCGAGATCGGATTGTCGTAGGCCTCGCCGGTCCGGCCGTTGTAGAGGACGGCCTTGCCGTTGTCGGCCACCTGGACTTCGCCGTCGATCCCGTCGGGGTTGAGGCGGTCGAAGATCTGCTTGATCGTCGGGTGGCGGCCGGCGTCGTCCTCCTCGTCCCAGTGGGCGCCGTCGAACACGGGCGTCGACACCCACACGGCCGGGTCCGTCCGGGGCCGGGTCTTGGTCTCGGTACCTCGCACGGGGGTGCGCGCGACGTCGCCGGCGCCCTGCCAGCCCCAGCGGGCCGCATAGCCCAGGTGCGACTCGAGCACCTGGCCCACGTTCATCCGGCTGGGAACGCCGAGGGGGTTGAGGATGATGTCGACGGGCGTGCCGTCGGCCAGGAACGGCATGTCCTCGAGGGGCAGGATCTTGGAGATGACGCCCTTGTTGCCGTGGCGCCCGGCCAGCTTGTCCCCTTCGGAGATCTTGCGCTTCTGGGCCACGTACACCCGGACCAGCTGGTTCACGCCGGGGGGGAGCTCGTGGGAGTCCTCACGGGAGAAGACGCGCACGTCGATGACCGTGCCCGACTCGCCGTGGGGGACCTTGAGGGAGGTGTCGCGGACCTCGCGGGCCTTCTCGCCGAAGATGGCCCGGAGCAGGCGTTCCTCGGGGGTCTGCTCGGTCTCGCCCTTCGGGGTGACCTTGCCGACCAGGACGTCGCCCGCCTCGACCTCGGCGCCGATGCGGATGATGCCCCGTTCGTCCAGGTCGGCCAGGATCTCCTCCGACAGGTTGGGGATGTCGCGGGTGATCTCCTCGGCGCCGAGCTTGGTGTCGCGGGCGTCCACCTCGTGCTCCTCGATGTGGATCGAGGTGAGGACGTCGTCGCGCACGAGCCGCTCGGACAGGATGATGGCGTCCTCGTAGTTGTAGCCCTCCCACGGCATGAAGGCGACCAGGAGGTTCTTGCCCAGGGCCAGCTCGCCGTTGTGGGTGGCCGGCCCGTCGGCCAGCACGTCACCGACGCTCACCTTGTCGCCCTCGGCTACCAGCACCTTCTGGTTGATCGAGGTGTTCTGGTTCGAGCGTCGGAACTTCGCCAGCCGGTAGGCCTTGCGGCCGAGGACGTGGCCGTTGCGGTCCTTCGCACCCGCCTTGTACTCGACGACGATCTGGTCGCCGGACACGTCGGTCACGGTGCCGTCGGCCTCGGCCAGGACGACGTCGCCCGCGTCGCGGGCGGCCCGGGCCTCGACGCCGGTCCCGATGTAGGGGGCCTCGGGCACCACCAGGGGAACGGCCTGCTTCTGCATGTTGGCGCCCATCAGGGCCCGGTTGGCGTCGTCGTGCTCGACGAAGGGGATGAGGGCGGTGGAGACCGAGACGATCTGCTTCGGCGACACGTCCATCAGGTCGACCTCGGCGGGGGGCACGTAGTCGATCTCCGATGTCGTGCCGTAGGAGGTGGTGGTGGCACCGACCCGAACGCCCGTCCCCTGGGGACCCCGGCGCACCAGGACCTTCTCCTCGGCGAACCGACCCTGCTCGTCGAGCGCGGCCGACGCCTGGGCGATGACGTGCTCCTCCTCCTCGTCGGCGGCCAGGTACAGGATCTCGTCGGTGACCCGGCCGTCGACCACCTTGCGGTACGGGGTCTCGATGAAGCCGTACTCGTTCACCCGCGCGTAGGTGGCGAGCGAGCCGATGAGACCGATGTTCGGACCCTCGGGGGTCTCGATCGGGCACATCCGCCCGTAATGGGAGGTGTGCACGTCGCGGACCTCGAAGCCGGCCCGCTCACGCGACAGGCCACCGGGGCCGAGGGCGGACAGGCGCCGCTTGTGGGCCAGCCCCGAGAGCGGGTTGTTCTGGTCCATGAACTGGCTGAGCTGGCTGGTCCCGAAGAACTCCTTCACCGCGGCGACCACCGGTCGGATGTTGATGAGGGTCTGCGGGGTGATGGCTTCGACGTCCTGGGTGGTCATCCGCTCCCGGACCACCCGCTCCATGCGCGACAGGCCCACCCGGACCTGGTTCTGGATGAGCTCGCCGACCGAGCGGATGCGCCGGTTGGCGAAGTGGTCCTGGTCGTCGATGCGGTAGCCGGACTCGCCGTCGGCCATGTGGAGGGCCAGGTGGAGCATGTAGGTGGCCGTGGCCAGGATCTCCGACGGCGACAGCACGCCCTGACCGGGGGCGGGACGTTCGAGGTCGATGCCGAACAGGTCGGAGACGCGCTCGATCTCGGGGCCGAGCTTCCGGTTCAGCTTGTACCGGCCGACCCGGGTCAGGTCGTAGCGCTTGGGGTTGAAGAAGGCGTTCTCGAAGTACTGGCGGGCGGCCTCGACGGACAGCGGCTCGCCGGGCCGGGCCCGCTTGTAGATCTCGAGGAGGGCCTCCTCGCGGGTGGGGGCGAGGTTCTGCTCCTTCTCCCACTGGCCCTCGAGGAAGTCGAAGTGCCGCACGAACCGCTCGAGGAACGCCTGGTCGTCGTAGCCCAGCGCCCGGAGGAGGACGAAGAGCGACAGGCGCCGCTTGCGTGCGACCCGCGCACCGGCGGTGACGTCTTTCGACGGCTTGGCCTCGACGTCGAACTCGATCCACTCGCCCCGGTAGGGGTGGATCGTCCCGGTGAAGATGGTCTTCGCGTCGCGACCGGGCTGGAAGATGACGCCCGGGGACCGCACCAGCTGGCTGACGACGACCCGCTCCGTGCCGTTGACGATGAAGGTGCCCTTGTCGGTCATCACGGGGAAGTCGCCCATGAAGACCGTCTGCTCCTTGATCTCGCCCGTCTGCGCGTTCATGAACCGCGCCCGCACGAAGACCGGCGCGGCGTAGGTCATGTCCTTCTCCTTGCACTCCTCCACCGAGAACTTGGGCGGGGGACGCAGGTCGGGATCGTCGGGATCGAACTCCAGCTCCAGGCTCAGCTGGCCGGTGAAGTCCTCGATGGGGCTGATGTCGTCGAACGCCTCGGCAAGTCCCTTGTCGAGGAACCACGTGAAGGAGTCGCGCTGGATGGCGATGAGGTCCGGCAGCGGCAGGGCCTCATCGATGTTGGCGAAGGAAAAACGCTCCGGGCTCTTGGACCGTGCGGGCAACGGCCTACTCCTCCCAGGTTCGGGGTGGACGGGACGACAGTGGGGTGCAGCGGGATTCGACGTCCGGCAACGGAGGCCGGGGGGTCACCAGGGCGCGCGCCATTCAGCGGGTGAAGACGGGGAGGGCGACAGGAGCAGGCACGGCAACCGTACATCCTAGACGGGCGTGCACGAGATGACAACACCGGGGCGCACGCGCCCCAGAGTAGGCACCGACAGGGTACGGGTCGAGCCCGCCGACGTCAAGGACTCCGGAGGAGAATTCCCCCGTTCGTCCGCCGCGGCGACACCCCGGTCGGGCACGGTCCCCCGGCGCCGTCGGCGCCGGGGGACCTCCCGGCTACTTCAGCTCGACGGAAGCGCCGGCCCCTTCGAGCTGTGCCTTCGCCTTCTCGGCGTCGTCCTTCTTGACCCGCTCGAGGACGGGCTTGGGGGCGCCGTCCACCAGATCCTTGGCCTCCTTCAGGCCCAGGCTGGTGAGCGCGCGCACCTCCTTGATGACCTGGATCTTCTTGTCACCGGCCGAGGTAAGGATGACGTCGAACTCGTCCTTCTCCTCCTCTGCTGCCGCCTCACCGCCGCCGCCGGCGGGCACGGCCGCGGCCACGGCCACGGGGGCCGCCGCCGTCACGCCGAAGCGCTCTTCGAACTCGGTGAGCAGCTCGCTCAGCTCCAGAACGGAGAGTGCGGCGATGCCGTCGAGGATCTGGTCCTTGGTCAGGGTTCCTGCCATGTCGGGTGCTCCTTGGTGGGTGTTGTGCGGTCTGGGTGGACGGGTGGCGGTCAGTCGGCCGGTGTCTCGGCCTCGGCCGGGGCGGGTTCGGCGGTGTCGGCCTCGGCCGGGGCGGGTTCGGCGGTGTCGGCCTCGGCCGGGGCGGGTTCGCCGGTCTCGGCCTCGGCCGGGGCGGCAGCTTCAGCCGGCTCGGCACTGGCACGGCGCTCGTCCACGAGGGCGGCGAGTCCGTAGGCCAGATTGCGGGGCAGCGCCTGGAAGAGGCCGGCCAGCTGGCGCAGCGGCGCGGCCAGGGCCCCGGCCACCTGTGCGAGCAGGACATCGCGGGACGGGAGATCGGCCAGGGCGGTGATGTCGGCGGCGGTCACGGCACCTTCCCCGACGACGCCGCCCTTGATGACCAGGTGGGCGTTGGTCCGGGAGAAGTCCCGCAATGCCTTCGCCACCGCGCTCACGTCGCCGTCCACGAAGGCGATAGCGGTGGGCCCCGTCAGCAGTTCGGTCATGACCTCGTGAGGGCCACCGGTGACCGCCAGCCTGACCAGCGTGTTCTTGTACACCCGGTAGTCGCCGCCGACCTTGGCCAGCGCCTCACGGAGGCGGGCGAGCTCAGCGACCGTCAAGCCTCGATACTCGGTGAGCAGGGCGCCGTCGGCGTCGGACAGGCGGGCCCGCACCTCCTCGACGACTGCGACCTTCTCCGGCCTCGGGTTGTCCATGGTTCCTCCACCGGGTCGAGCCCGGGGCATCGGGCCGTAGGAACCTGGACGACGCACGAGGCAGGAGCCCATGCGGAACGCCTCGTCAGGCGGACCCCATCGGGTCCCTTCGGCACCGGGTCACCGGTGCACCGGAGTTCTACGGCAGTTCGATCTTCGACTGGTGGTCCGGTACTGGCACCGGACGCGATCGACCACTCTAGCTGGCTCTCGCGAGCGCAGCCAGCCGGGGTGGCCGGCGCCGTGCTCACGCCGTGGCGGCCAGCTCCTCCTCGAGCTCTCGTGCCCGCAGGGGGTCGATGTGGACCCCGGGGCCCATCGTCGACGACAGGGTGACGGCACGCAGGTAGCGTCCCTTGGCCGAGGCAGGCTTGGCCCGATTGAGCTCCTCCATCACGGCGTGCAGGTTCTCGAGCAGTTTCGACCGGTCGAAGCTGACCTTGCCGATGCCGAGGTGGATGTTGCCGACCTTGTCCGTGCGGTACTCGACCCGGCCACCCTTGAACTCGACCACCGCCCGCTCGACGTCGTCGGTGACCGTGCCCGTCTTCGGGTTGGGCATCAGCCCGCGAGGACCGAGGACGCGGCCGAGGGTACCCACCTGTCCCATCAGGTCCGGTGTGGCGATGGCCACGTCGAAGTCGAGGAACCCCCCGGTCACCCTGGCCACCAGGTCGTCGGCCCCGACCTCGTCGGCACCGGCGGCGCGGGCGGCCGCAGCCTGGTCACCGGCGGCGAACACCACGACCCTGGCCGTCTTACCGGTACCGGCCGGCAGGGACAGCGTCCCTCGCACGATCTGGTCCGCCTTGCGGGGGTCCACCCCGAGCCGGACGGCCAGCTCGACCGTCTCGTCGAACGTGGCATTGGCCATCGCCTTCACCAGGTCGACGGCCTCGCCCGGCGAGTAGAGCTCCTGCCGGTCGAACCGGGCCATCGCCGCGTCGTACTTCTTACCCCTAGCCATGCTGTCGCTCTCCGTTCGATGCGTCGTTCGCTGGTGCGCGGCCGGTCACCCGGCCACCGCGATGCCCATGGAGCGGGCGGTGCCGGTGACCTGGCGCTTGGCCGCCTCGAGGTCGTCGGTGTTGAGATCCGGGAGCTTGATGGTGGCGATCTCGGTCACCTGGGCATCGGTCACCGAGCCGACCTCCTCGCGCCCGGTGGTCGCCGCGCCCTTGGCCAGGCCGGCCGCTTGACGGAGGAGTGCCGGAGTCGGCGGCGTCTTCAGGACGAACGTGAACGTCCGGTCCTCGAAGATGGTGATCTCCACGGGAACGATCGAGCCGCGCTGGCTCTCGGTGGCGTCGTTGTACTGCTTGCAGAAGTCCATGGTCTGGACCCCGTGGGGGCCGAGGGCCGTGCCGACGGGCGGCGCGGGGGTGGCGCCGCCTGCGGGCAGTTGGATCTTCACCACTGCCAGGACGCGCTTCTTCGGTGCCATTGCCGTTACTCCTTGCCTGCGTGTTCGTGTCCGGGGACCGGGTCCTAGAGCTTCGAGACCTGGCTGAATTCGAGCTCGACCGGGGTTTCCCGGCCGAAGATGTTGACCAGGACCTTGAGCTTGAGCTGGTCCTCGTTGATCTCGGCGATCTGGCCCGAGAAGTCGGCGAACGGACCCTCCTTGACCCGGACGGTCTCGCCCACCTCGTGCTCGAGTCGGGGCCGGCTGCGCTTGGACGGGACCTGCTCGCCCTCCACCTTCACCTGGAGGATCCCCTCCACCTCGCGGCGCGACAGCGGGGTCGGCTTGGTGCCGGGGCCGACGAAGCCCGTCACCCCGGGCGTGTTGCGGATGACCGCCCAACTGTCGTCGTCCAGCTCACACCGGCAGAGGAGGTAGCCGGGGAACACCTTCTTCTGGACGACGACCTTCTTGCCGTTCTTGAACTCGACGACGTCCTCGAGAGGGATGACCACCTCGTAGATCCGGTCCTCCATGTTCATCGACGTGGCTCGGCTGTGGAGGTTGGACTTGACCTTGTTCTCGTAGCCGGCGTACGTGTGCACGACGTACCA
>JAJZAC010000027.1 GCA_021799615.1 Actinomycetes bacterium | reverse complement strand
CGTCGCAGTGGCTACCACCCGACCGGGAGTGCGCGCCAATCCGCGGACAACACCCCAGCTCACGGCCCCAGTGCTCACACTTTGCGGGAGCCCTGGACGGTGGCCCGGACTATAAATCCCGGTCGAAAGTGCACGCGCTCATGACCGGAGATCCACCGGTCGAAAACGCCCGCGCCTGACCATCCCTGATCCCGCAGTACCGGCCTCGGAGGCTCTCCGGGAAGCCGGGGCTCCAGCAGATCGGGGAAGAACGGTGCTGTTGGCGGCATCTCTCCACGGTGATGTGGGACCCTGCATCGGCTACGCCGTTTGAGGGAGCGATTGGACGTGGGAGCCCTTGCGACGGGGAAGATGAGCGGGGACGGCGGGTGGTGCTGATGCTCGACGAGGCCCAGCTGCTCGACGCCGAGCAGCTGGAGGGGCTCCGGCTTCTCACCAATGCCGAGATGGACTCCCATTCGCCCTTCGCCTGCCCGTTGGTCGGGCAACCGACACTCCGGCGCCGGATCCGGCTTGGGGCCTTCGCCGCCCTCGACCAGCGGGTGGCCCTCCGATACTCGATGGTCGGCATGGACCAGCCCGAGACGGCCGATTACGTCGGCCACCACCTGAAGCTCGCCGGACAGAGCGACACTCTCTGCTCCGAGGACGCCCTGGCCGTCATCCACCAGGTGTCCCGGGGCCTGCCTCGGGCCGTCAACAATCTGGCCGTCCAATCCCTCGTGGCTGCCTTCGCCGGCACCAAGGCCATCGTCGACGAGTCCTCCACCCGATGTACCTGGATAGCGGGGCGTGACCGGTCCTTCATCGGCGTATGAGCCGTAATGTCGGCGCAGAGCTCAGGCAAGGAGGCTGACGGCACCGGGGTCGGGTGCCCGGGCCAGCCGGATGTGGAAGTCGATCGGGTCGATGCCCTGCTGGGCGGCGGTCCGGTTCGCGCTCATGATCCGGCCCTGGGTGGCGGCTCCCCGCCAGGTCCGGTTGCCTCCCCACACCTTGCGGTTCACGACCGCCGGGCGGATGGCCTGTTCGCCCCGCCAGTTGATGGCGTCGACGTCGGGGTTGCCGAGGAAGGTGAAGAGGGCGTCGGCCTCGTTCGTCAGGTGCTTGATCTGCCGGCGGTTGGCGTCATGGGGATGGGCGCCCTGTGCGAGCAGTTCGATCCGCTCGGCGAGATCGCAGGCCACGGCCCTGCGCCTGCGCGTAGAGAGCTCCCGTGCGGCGAGGGCGGCGAGGGCGGCGAGGGCGGCGAGGGCGGCGAGGAGGATCTCCTTCACCTCGCGGGGTGTGCCCCTCGCCCAGTCCGGCAGGTCGCTCTCCATCTCGGCACACCGGCGGAGCAGGTGGGCGATGCAGGTCTGGTGGGAGGCCGTGTCGTAGCTGCGGTAGACGACCCAGCCGTCCCGCACGAGCGTGCCGGAGTACTCCTCCGAGAGGAGCTGGGTCGCCGCGCCGAACCCCCGCCCACAGGCCACGCTGGAGGCGGTCGCCACCTTGGAGGTCGCCGCCCACAGCCAGGCACCACTACCCCCGACCCGCCAGCCACCCTCGTCCATCACCACCATGTCGGCGTCGTTGAGCCTCGCCACGATCTCCTTGTGGACCGGCACGAGATCGGTGCCCGTCGCCTGCGCACCCGGGGAGAGCACACCGGAGGTGACGGGCACCCCGAGGTGGGAGAGCACGGCCGAGGTCTTCGCGAAGCTGAGCCCGAGGGCGTCGTGCAGCAAGGTGGCGAGGCTCCGGGCGTGCGGTCCGGTCTGGCTGGCGGCAGCCCCGAGGGCATCGGAGGTCTGTTCGGGATGCCGGCCCTGGACCCGCTTCCTGCACGATCGGCACCGGCCGATCCCGACGGTGAAGCGGGTGACGACCGGCCGGGCGTCGGGCAGCTCGCAGAGGAACTGCTCGGCGTCCCGGATGTGGACGACCTCCCCGCCACAGTCCGGACAGCAGGAAGGCAAGGGGGCCCGAAGCTCCCGGTCGATAGGACCCACTGGTGCCATCCGATGACCGTGACGACCGTGGTTCTTCCCCGGACGCCGGCCCGCGCGGGCCGGCTCCTCTGCCGGGTCGCCCTTCGAGAACGGCGCCGCCTGGCGTTTTCCCGAACGCCGGCTGTCCTCCAGGAGCTTCTCCAGCTCGGCGATCGAGCCGGTGCCATCGCCAGGAGAGGGATCGCGCGTCGGAACTCCCCACGGCACGAGCGGTCCCCAGCGAGGGGGTGGACCCCGCTATCCACGTACGGCCCGGTCATCATGACCGGTCCGTTGCGACGACCGTTGGAGCTCACCTCCGTACGGATCGAACTGGCCTGGTGCCTCTGGTGGTGAGCATGGCGGTCGTGACCGCGGCCGTTCGCGTCTTCGGGCCGCCTCCGCCGCTGGCCGTGTGCCCTACACTGTTCGCCCGATGGGTCGGGGCTCCGGAACGGAAGGTTCGGTGATCGCGAGTGCCGGGTCATCGATAGTGAAGAGAGGTCAGAGCGGGGATCGCCCTGCACACCTGGTCGTCTCCTCTCCGACGAACGGCCGGCCATCGGCTGGCCTGTTCCCTCCGAGCGCGTGGATGACAGCGGCGGCGTTTGCAATCGTCTTCGCCCCGTTCCTCGTTGCCCTGGTCAAGCTTCTCGCTGCTCCAGGCCACAAGATCGACTTGCCGGACGACCTGGCGCTGATCGACTTCCATACCCGGCGGGCATTGGCGTGGCAGCAGCAACTCGGGGTGTTCGACCGCTATGGGTGGAACCACCCCGGACCCTCCTACTTCTACCTGCTCTCCATCGCATACCGCATCCTCGGATCCGGGGCCCGAACGATGTTCATCGGTGCCACCACACTCAACATGCTGGCCGCAGGCGCTGTGGTGGAGGTGGTCCGGCGGAGGACAGGGCCAGCTCGCGCCCTCTGGGCCGCAACTTGGGTGTGCTTCCTCGCCAGTGTGCTCGCCATTACGGGGCCGGTGGCCACCACCTATTCGGAAGGCCCGCTCGGCGCGCTGGTGAGCCCATGGAACCCGACGATCGTCATCTTTCCCCTCCTCCTCTTCACTGTCCTGTGTGCCTCTTCCGTGGATCGGTCCCCGCGTCTGCTTATCGCGGCACTTGTCGTCGGCTCGTTCGTCGTCCAGACCGACATCTCCGTCCTGCCCGTGGTGGCCGGGCTCTTCGTCGCCTCGGCCGCCACATGCCTGGTCCTTTACCTCGCCGATCGCCGCGATGAGAGCGACATTGTCCACGCGACGGTGTCCGTCGCCGATCCGAGACCCCCATCGACGCAAGGGTCCGTGGGGCAGCCCCATTGGTGGTGGAGTGGCCTGGGCTCTGCCGTCTTCGTGCTCATGTGGATTCCACCAGTGATCCAGCAGTTGACCAACCACCCTGGCAACTTCACACTCCTCGTCCGGTTCTTCACGAGCGGACGGACGGGGCAGACAGCGGCAGCTGGCGCGTGGTCCGTCGTGTCCGCGTTCGCGGTGCTCGCCGAAGGTCCTGGCGAGGTGATGAACGCCGTCTTGGGCTCGGCTCCAGCCCACGCTGTCGTGGGCGTGGTCATCTCCGCTTCGGTCGCGGTCGTCGGCACGGTGACGATCATCATCGGAGCGCGCCAGAAGAACCGTGTTGCGACCGGGCTCGCCGCCCTCGGTCTCATCGGATGCCTCGTCGCCGGCGCAGCCGTGACCCGGGTGGTCGGGTTCGTCTTCGGCTACCTCGTCATCTGGGCCATCGCCCTACCGATTGCCATACTGATCGCCGTCGGCCTACTCGAGTTCCCGATCCGCCTTCGCGGGACCCGAGTGCTCCGGCTGCTCCTGTGCACGGTAGGTATCGTGATCGCAGGGGTCGCTGCGACCCGAACAGCCGCAATGCCCCCGTTGTCCACAGTCTCCGATCCACAAGTCGGCCAGCTCGTCTCGCTGGTCACTCCGGCGGTGGGTCGGAACGGCACCGTGTACGTCGACGATGCCAACGCCGGCGCCGGCGGACCCAACTGGATTCAGCTCATCGACATCGAACGCTTCATCGGCTTGGTCAATCGGCTGGACCAGGGTGGGTATCACCCAGTGGTCGGTCCGTCCTGGAAATCGGAATTTGGTCCCGGATACCTGACCAATGGCCACGACACCTGGGTTGTGCGACTCACAACCTGGCAACCGTCGTCCCTTGAACTTCCCGGCTACCGGGGAAAGGTGGGAGACATGTCGGTAGTGGTCGACGACGGCCCGGGGTACCAGAGCATCTCCCCGCACGCAGCCCATCCGGCGTCCACGTCGGCGCCAGGGTAGGACGCGCGTCCCATCGTTACGGCGTGGAGGTGGCCAGGGAGGCGCTCGGTCGGTCCGTCGACGTGGTGGTTCCCGCACAGGAACGGGGCTCAGAACAGGGTCGCAGCCGAGCGGCATCGTAGATGCCGAGAGAGCGGCACGTCGGTGGTGGCGACGAGCCGCCGGTTGGCGTGCAACCAGGTTCGCTCCGGGCACTCGACGACCCGTCGGCAGGGACCACGGGCAACGGGTAGGCGCCCGCCCGGCGCCGGGTCACGCCGTGTCCCGCCCGTCAGCGACCGACCGACACCGGCGGCGACACCGGTGGCGTGTCGCCCAGGTGCCGGGTCTTCGGGCAGGTGACCTTCATCTCGAGGTCGCAGCGGGAGCAGGCGTGGTAGCCCTCCGGCGTGATCCACATGGTCGACCCGCACGACGGGCAGCGCTCCTGCCAGATGGCGCAGTCGACGCCGGCCAGGCGCTTGGACGTGAGGGGGCAGCCGTGCCCGCGGCACACGGGCCAGGCGGGATCGGGGAGGATGGCCATCACCGGGCACTTCTCCACGCAGACGGCACAGTCGTCGCACGTGTAGGGGTCGATGGCGAACAGCCCGAGGAACGACTCGGTCTTGGTCAGCGCGCCGGTCGAGCACGAGAAGTCGCAGGCGCCACACCCGATGCAGACGTCCTCCTCGACCCGGAAGCTCACGACCCCGCCCCCGTCACCGCATCTCGTAGGTGCCGACGTCCTGCGGGTGGAACTGGCGCAGCTCACCCATGCAGTCCCAGTGCACCCACGGGGCGACGTCGACCCGGTCCGAGGCCGTGGTCAACCGGTAGCCCTCCCCGGTCCACTCCCACCAGCCGTAGGGCAGGTCGAGGGCACGGGTGACCGCCTCGCCGCAGTGCGGGCATCGGGGTGCTTCCATGGTGGTCTCCCTTGCCTCAGGCCGCGACCGCGATGCGGGCGGCGCCGTCGAAGAACTCCTGGAGGGTCTGGTTGAAGCGCGAGAACTTGTCCAGACCCATCTGGTCGGTGCCCTCGCAGGCGATCCGATCCCCCAGCAGGGCCAGGCTGTTGATGGTCCACAGTCCGGTGGCGCGGCCGTTGGCGGCGATGTCGCCGAACATCCCCTGCCACTCGGCCAGGTCGCCAACGAGCGAGAAGTCACCGAGGGCCGCTTCGCGCTCGTCCACCTGGGCCACGCCGGCGCAGGTCAGTCCGTCGAAGACGAGGCGCACCCGGAAGTCGCCTCCCGCCCGCCGCATGACGACCACCGCCGTCATGTCGGCGTCGCCGATGGCACGGAACCGTTCGCCCGACGCGTTCATCTCGGCGGCCAGCGCGTCGAAGAAGGCGACGGAGTCGATCGCCGGGCTCATCGGGCCGACCCCTGGCCGGCGGGCGCCGCCCCCCGGACCTGCGCCGGGTCGATGCCGAGCAGGTCGAGGGGGACCGTGGTCCGCTCCAGCCTGCTGATCCCGGCCCGCTCGCACCGGGCCAGGTACGAGGTGAACTGCTTCTTCATCAGCTCCAGGGCCATGGGGAACCCCTTCTCCTCGACCTGGTCCGCGCCACCGGCCAGCAGCACCGCCAGCGCCGTGCTCACGTCGGGTGCCGTGCCGAAGTCGATGAGGACCTGCTCGCCGTGGTCCAGGGCGGCATGGATCTCCTCGGCCACGTCGGGGTCGTGCTCGACCGCGTACCGCAGGTGCATGGTGCCGTAGGCCACGTGGCGGGCCTCGTCCTGCATGCACATGCGGAAGATGCGCTTCTCCACGTCGGTGGGCGCGATGAGCTCGCCCATGCGGAAGATGTCGAGGACGAACCCCTCGCCGAGGAGATGGAGAAGGGCGGACGCCTGCGTGTAGGTCTTCGCCTCGATGATCGTGCGGAGCAGGCTGGTGGGGCCGCCGCGCGACAACAGAAGGCCGCCGCCGTTGGCCAGTGCACGCTTGCGGAACACCTCGGCGTGGCGTGCCTCGTCCATGATCTGGGTGCAGAGGAACATCTTGGCTTCGATGAAGTCGTGGTTCATGCGCCACATCCACTTCGCCGGCAGGTCGGCCGCGATCATCTCGACCTCGGTCAGCAGGGTGCACAGCTGGCACATGGCGTGCTCGACATCGTCGGGGAGCTCCTGGAGCTCGCCCCACGGGATGTCCCGGGTGGCCGACCACTGGCGGGCCACCGCCTCCTCGTAGAGCTCGAGGGTGTTCTCGGCCCAGACGTCGGTCTTCGAGTTCAGGATGTAGCCCATGTCGACGACGTCGTCGTCGATGTCGCCCCCACGGGGGGCCATGGACCGGCGGGGGGGATGCTCGGGGACCTCGCCATAGGTGCCCACGGCGATGTCGAGCATGGTGAGACCCCGGGGGCTCGGCTTCGGGTGGACACCCCACTCGCTCTTCGCTCCCCGCAACCACGCCCAGTCGAGCGGCGCTCCGAGCGGCGACTCGGTGGGCAAACCGTCGTAGGCCGGGCGTCCGGCGCTGTCGGTCACGGTCATCGGCGAACCTCCCCAGAGGGAGCGCAGACAGCCCCCCAGGAGGACCGTAGCGATCAACAACACGCCCCAGTAGGGCCAAAAGTCCCAATTGTGCGTCTGCCCGTGCCAATTCCTTCCCCGTCGCCCGGGCCACCTCCCCCGCCCGCCCGCCGGACGGACCACGGTGCCGGGCCCATAGGGTGTGCCGGGGGAGCCGGGGCGCTCTCCCGTCGGAGACGAGGTAGCGAGGAGCGACCATGGAGATGGAGTACCGGCGGCTCGGCGGCACCGGGCTGCGTGTCAGCGTCCTTTCCTTCGGGTCCTGGGTCACCTTCGGGCCCCAGCTGGCCGGCGACCTGGCGGCGGACTGCCTGTCGGCGGCGTACGACGCCGGCGTGAACTTCTTCGACAACGCCGAGGCCTACGCCGGTGGCGAGTCGGAGCGCATCATGGGTGAGGCCATCGCCCGGCTCGGCTGGCCGCGACACAGCTACGTCGTCTCCACCAAGCTCTTCTGGGGCCTCCACGACGGCGTGAACATGCGCAACACCCTCAACCGGAAGTACCTGAGCCAAGCCATCGTCGGCTCCCTCGACCGCCTCGGCCTGGACTTCGTCGACCTCGTGTACTGCCACCGGCCCGACCCCAACACCCCGGTCGAGGAGACGGTGTGGGCGATGTCGGACATGGTCGACCGAGGCCAGGCGCTCTACTGGGGGACCTCCGAGTGGCCGGCCGAGGCCATCCGCGAGGCGTGGGACGTCGCCGAGCGCCATCACCTGCACAAGCCGGTGGTCGAGCAGCCGCAGTACAACCTGCTGTGGCGCGAGCGGGTCGAGCAGGAGTACCTCCCCCTCTACGAAGGGATCGGTCTGGGGCTGACCACCTGGAGCCCGCTCAGCTCCGGCCTGCTCACCGGCAAGTACCTGGACGGCGTCCCCGAAGGTTCCCGCGCCACGCTGCCGGGCTACGAGTGGCTGGCGAACCTCCTCACCGACGAGGCACGCAACGCCAAGGTGGCCGGGCTGCGGGCCGTCGCCGACGACCTGGGGTGCAGCCTGGCTCAGCTGGCCATCGCCTGGTGCACCAAGAACCCCCACGTGTCCAGCGTCATCACCGGGGCCAGCCGGGTCGAACAGGTCCACGAGAACCTGGCCGCCCTCGACGTGGCCAGCCGGCTCGACGCGGACGTCATGGCCCGCATCGACGACGTCCTGGCCTAGACCGGCCGGTCGGCGGGCACCGTCACGGCGTGCACCGTCACGGCGTGCACCGTCACGGCGTGGACCCCGGCGGCCCGGCTCCGGAGGGCGGGCTCCCAGCCGGCGGCGGTGCGCCGTACCGGGGCACGGGCTCGGCCCGGCCGCTGACGAGATGCGCCAGCCAGCCGGCGGAGACGTGGTGGGGCATGCCCGCCCGCTCGGCCAACCGGGCGTTGGCCCGGAACGCCACATAGAGCGAGAAGAACGCGATCGGCAGCTCGGCGAACACCGCGAACAGCACGGCCACGGCGGCCGCCTCGCCGGTCGCCGACGTGGTCACGTCGAACCAGGCGTCGACGATGAGCAGGGTGGCCGTGGCCGTGGCCGGGATCTCCATCCGGGCGTCCTCACGGAACCCGAGGTAGGCGGTACGTCCCATGGCGGTGATGAGGAGGAGGTCGAAGCCGACCCAGGCCAGCTTGTAGTGATGGTCGAAGCTGCGCTTGGGAAGGCTGAGGGCCAGCCAGGTCACCCACGGCACCAGTGCCGTCGCCCCGGCGGCGTACAGCCAGGCCAGGCGGCGGGCGCGGTGGTTCCGGGTGGGCGCGGGCGACCCCGCTCCGGCACCGTCGGCGCCGGGGCCGCCGGTCCGGTCGTCGTCGCCAGCGTGCTGCACCGCTCCCCAGCCTACGGGGCGGGACTACCGGCCCCGGCAGCGGAAGGCGACCGGCCCTCGGCGCCGACCACGCTCTCGTCGTACGCGAGCCGGCACAGCGTCCCCTGGACGTCGGTCCCGGTCGCCGGTGTGCAGCGCGTCCACGTCCCGTCAGGGCCCAGCTCCCATGCCTGGACGTCGTCGTCCAGGTTGAGGTCGATGATGCGCTCCAGCTTGGCCACGGCGGCCGGGCCGTCGATGGCGATCATGGCCTCCACCCGCCGGTCCAGGTTCCGCCGGCGCAGGTCGGCGGACCCGATGAACAGGCGTGCCGGCCGGCCGTCGGTGCCGCCGAAGCGGAAGATCCGCGAGTGCTCGAGGAAGCGGCCGACGATCGAGCGGACCCTGATGGTCTCCGACAGGCCCGGAACCCCGGGGCGCAGGCAGCAGATGCCCCGGATGACGAGATCGACGGGAACGCCGGCGGACGACGCCCGGTAGAGAGCGTCGATGATCTCGGGATCGTCCAGCCCGTTCGCCTTCAGCACGATCCGGCCGTCGGTTCCGCGCGCAGCCTCGGCGGCGATGTGCTCGAGCAGGCAGGCGCGGATGCCGCCGGGGGAGGTGACCAGCTCCTCGTAGTCGGGCGGATGGCTGAACCCGGTGATGTAGTTGAAGAAGCGGGTCAGGTCCGCGCCGAGCGCCGGCCGGGACGAGAGCAGTCCGAGGTCCTCGTACATACGGGCCGTCTTCGGGTTGTAGTTGCCGGTCCCGACGTGGCAGTAGCGGCGGACGTCCTCGCCGACGTGCCGCACGACGAGCGTGGTCTTGGCGTGCGTCTTCAGCCCCAGCAGCCCGTAGACGACGTGGGCGCCGGCTTCCTCGAGGGTCCGGGCCCACCCGATGTTGGCCTCTTCGTCGAACCGGGCCGTGACCTCCACCAGCACGGCCACCTGCTTGCCGTGCTCGGCCGCCCGCACCAGCGCGGCGACGACCGAGCTATCGCCCGACGTGCGGTAGAGGCACTGCTTGATGGCCAGGACCTGGGGATCGTCGGCCGCTTCGGAGACGAGCTCCTCGACCGACGCCGAGAACGAGTCGTAGGGGTGGTGGACCAGGATGTCCTGACGGTCGAGGATGTCGAAGATGGAGGCCTCGTCCCCCCGCTCGATCGGTGCCAGCGGTCGGGGCACGAGCGGGGCCCACGGCGGGTCGTGGAGCTCGGGCCGGTCGAGCGCGTGGAGGGTCCACAGGCAGTCGAGCCCGAGCGGGCCCTCGACCCGGTAGACGTCCGCCGCGCCCAGCCCCAGCTCGCCGGCGAGCCACGCCACCGGGGTGTCGGAGGTGCGGCTGTCCACCTCGAGCCGCACGACCGGAAGGAAGCGGCGACGGCGGAGCTCCTCCTGGAGCGCCAGGAGGAGGTCGTCCGCCACGTCGTCCTCGAGGGTGAGGTCGGCGTCACGGGTGACGCGGAAGACGCACGGATCGCCGATCGTCATCCCGGGAAACAGCTCGTCGAGGAAGGCGACGAGGATCTGCTCGATGGGGACGAAGCGGCCGCCGCCAGGCAGGGGGAGGAGGCGTGCCACGTTGGGCGGGACCTTCACCCGGGCGAAGCGGGGCTCGGTCTCGTCCGGGTTGCGGACGTGCACGCCGATGTTGAGGGACAGGTTGGAGATATAGGGGAACGGGTGGCTGGGGTCGACGGTGAGGGGGGTGACCACCGGGAGGATCAGCCGGTCGAAGACCTCTCGCATCGCCGCTCGCTCGGCCGCGTCGAGGTCGTCCCAGTTGCAGGCGGCGATCCCGTGGTCGGCCAGCTCGGGGAACAGGTTCCCGTGGACCAGGGACCCCTGCCGGGCCAGCATCCGCTCGAGCGAGGCCCGCACGTCAGCCAGGAGCTCGTCGGGCGTCGAGCCGTTGAGTGCCCGTGACTGCATGCCGGCGTCGATCTGGCGCTTGAGCCCCGCCACCTGGACCTGGAAGAACTCGTCGATGCGCTCGGTGAAGAGGGCGACGAACTTCACCCGTTCGAGCAGGGGGACCGACGGATCGGCCACCAGGTCGAGGAGCCGGTCGTTGAAGTCGAGGTCGGAGAGCTGCCGGGCGAAGTACGGCGAGCTGGCCGGGGTGCGTGGGGCACCGGGGTCGGGCCCCCCGGACCCGCCGCGCTGCGGGGCGTCGACGCTCATCGGCCAACGATACCGGTGGCACGGAGGCGGCGGTGCCCCCGCCGGGGCTCCCGCCGGGCCGGTGGCACGGAGGCGGCACGGCGGCGGCGCGCTACGTTGCAACGAGCGGAGGAGGGAGAAGGACGGTGAGCACGGAGGTCGGAGAGCGGCACGTGGAGGTGATCGTGGAGATCCCCCGCGGCAGCCGGAACAAGTACGAGTACGACCACGAGCGCCACCTGATCCGCCTGGACCGGCGGCTGTTCTCGGCCACCTTCTACCCGGCCGACTACGGGTTCGTGCCCGACACGCTGTCCGAGGACGGTGACCCGGTCGACGCGCTCGTCCTGATCGACGAGCCCACGTTCCCCGGCTGCCTGGTGGCGTGCCGGCCGGTGGGGGTGTTCTGGATGTCCGACGAGAACGGCCCCGACGCCAAGATCATCACCGTCGCCTTGGGCGACCCGCTGTGGGAGCGCGTCCGCGATCTCGCGGACCTCCCCGGCCACCTCACCAGTGAGATCGCCCACTTCTTCGAGGTCTACAAGGACCTCGAACCGGGCAAGCAGACCGTCATCGGCGGCTTCGAGGGCGCCGCGGCGGCGTGGGCGGAGATCGAGGGCTCCTTCGCCCGGGCCCAGGCCCAGCAGCGCTGATCACCCGGTGCCCGAGCCCCCGGGTGACCCGGCGGGGACACCCGGGGGCGGTCGCCGGCCCGGCCGCTCAGCTGGCCAACCGGTGGGTGTCCGGACGGGACGCCGCCGTGCCGACGGGGATCCGCCGTGGCTTCGCCGCTTCGGCCACCGGGATCCCGAGGGTCAGGACTCCCGCGTGGTACTCCGCCTCGATGTGCTCGGTGTCGAGGTTCTCCCCCAGCACCAACTGGCGGGTGAACGTCCCGTGGGGGCGCTCGGCCACCAGCGTCTCGACATCGCCGTCCGGTTCGGGCGCGGGGCGTTCGGCCCGGATGGTGAGCACGTTGTCCTCCACCGTGAGCTCGATGCCGTCGGGATCCATCCCCGGCAGGTCCAACTGGACGAGGAACCGGTCGCCCCGCCGATGGGCGTCCATCGGCATGGACAGCGGACGGACCGCCGCCGCTGGTCCCCACAGTTGCTGGACGACGCGATCGAGATCGCGGAACGGATCGCTGCGTACCAGTGCCATTGCGCTCACCTCCGAGGTGCTGTCTCCGTGCCGGTGCCGTCGGACCGGCCGCAACCGCAAGTTTAGCACTCCATCCATCAGACTGCTAGCAGTCATCTAGCATGACTGCCAACAGCACGTGCTCCCGCCGGGCGGGCCGTGCCGCCGACGTAGCGTGAAGGCGTGCCCGCGCTCCTCTGCGCACCGGACGGGTTCCGGGGAACGATCCCGGCAGCCGGGGTAGCGGCCGCCGCTGGCCGGGGGGCGCGTGCGCGGGGCTGGGTCGCCACCGAGCTGCCCCTGTCCGACGGCGGAGAGGGTCTGCTGGCTGCGTGCGCGCCGCTGGGGGGTGCCAGCGTTCCCGCCGTGGTGACCGGCCCGGCAGGGCGGCCGGTACGGGCGCGCTGGTGGCACGTACCGGGGCGGGCCGTCGTCGAGTCGGCCCTGGCGTCGGGGCTGGTCCTCGCCGGAGGACCGGAGGGCAACGATCCGCTGGGCGCCACCAGCCGAGGCACTGGCGAGCTCGTGGTCGCCGCCGCCCGGGCGGTGGCCGCCGACGACCCCGGAGCGGCCGGAAGGACCCACTCGCCGGTGGGCCGGCCGGGGACGGTCGTGGTGGGTCTCGGCGGCTCGGCGACGACCGACGGGGGGGAGGGGCTGCGTGCGGCGCTGGAGGACGCGGGCGGGATCGACCCGGAGATCGACCTGGTGGCTGCCTGGGACACGGCGGCCACGTTCGTCGCGGCGGCCCGGCTGTTCGGCCCGCAGAAGGGGGCCACCCCGGCGCAGGTGGAGGTGCTCGAGGCCCGGCTGGCCCGGCTGGCAGCCGACTACGGGAACCGGGCCGGGGACGGCGTCGCCGACCTGCCCGGTTCGGGCGCTGCCGGGGGCATGGGCGGTGCACTGGCAGCGGCCGGCGCCCGCCTCGAGAGCGGGTACGGTCTCGTCTCGTCGTGGCTCGGCCTGCGGCGAGCCCTGCGGCGGGTCGACGCCGTCATGACCGGCGAGGGCTCGCTCGACCTGCTGTCGTTCTCCGGAAAGGTCGTGGGCGGCGTGGTGGGCGACGCCGCCGCGTTCGGCGTCCCCTGCCTGGTGGTGGCGGGCCGGGCCGATCCCGACGCCGTGGACGTGGCCCGCCGGGCAGGCGCCGACGTGGTGGTGCTGGAGGAGCGCTTCGGCGCCGCGCGGGCCCGCGCCGACACGGCCGCCTGCGTGGAGCGGGCCGTGTGGCGGTGGCTGGCGGGGTCCGGGGCTGGGAGCGGGTCCGCCGGCCTGGCGGGAGCCCCGCCTACTTGACGGTGGCGCCCAGATCGACGGGGAGGGTGACGCCGGTGACGAACCGGGCCGCGTCCGACGCCAGCCACAACACGGCCTCGGTGACGTCCTCCGGCTCCACCCACGGTTCGGGCAGGAGGTTGATCGTCGCCAGGCCGGCGGCCATGTCGTCGAGGGTCGGCGCCGCCAGGTCCGGGCGGAAGAGCGCGTGCATGCCCGGATTGTCGATCATCGGGGTCCGGACGTTGCCCGGATGCACGGAATTGACGCGGATCCGGTGGGGGGCGAGGTCGTGGGCCGCGGAGCGCATGAGCCCCACCACCCCGTGCTTGGCCGCCGTGTACGCGGGGATCCCTCCGGCGGCCCGCAGCCCCATGATGGAGCTGACGAGGACGACCGAGCCGCCGGCGCCGGCGGCGACCATGGGCCCCACCCCCGCCACCAGGGTGTTGAACACCCCGGTCAGGTTGACGTCGATGGTCTCCCGCCAGACCTCGGGCGTGCAGGTGAAGAGCCCGTCGACGGTGGAGATGCCGGCATTGGCCACGACGATGTCGACAGTACCGAAGGCCTCGGCGCCCTCGGCGACGGCGGCGGTCATGGCCTCGTGGTCGCGGACGTCGGCCACCCGGGCCACGATGCGCCCTCCGGCCGCCTCCACCAGACGGACCGTCTCGTCGAGGTCGTCGAGCGTGGCCGCGGGGGCGGCGGCGCTGGCGACCGGTGCGCACAGGTCCACGGCGATGACGTCCGCCCCCTCGGCGGCCAGGCGCACCGCGTGGCTGCGGCCCTGTCCCCGTGCCGCACCGGTGACGAACGCCACCTTGCCCTCGACCGCTCCCATCGTCCCTCCCCTGGCCGGCTCCCGCCCGGAGGCAGGGGGAGGCGGCCGGTGGCAGCCTACCCAGCCCCCAGGTCCGGGGGCCGGTGGCGACCGGACTTCGGCGGGCGTATGCGGCAGAGTGGTGCGACGCCCGAGCGGGCGTGCCGCCGGCTGGCGCCGGCGGGGACCTGCGAGGAGCGTCGATGATCCAGGCCGAGGCGCTGACCAAGCGGTACGGCGACACCCTCGCCGTCGACGACCTCTCGTTCGAGGTCCGACCCGGTCGTGTCACCGGGTTCCTCGGTCCCAACGGGTCGGGCAAGTCGACCACCATGCGGATGATCATGGGACTCGACCACCCGACCGCCGGGCGGACCATGGTCAACGGTCGCCGCTACGGCGACCTGGGCTACCCGTTGCGCGAGGTGGGGGCCCTCCTCGAGGCGAAGGCCGTCCACCCCGGGCGCAGCGCCTACAACCACCTGTGGTGCCTGGCGCAGACCAACGGCATCCCCCGCACGCGCGTCGACGCCGTCCTCCAGCTCGTCGGCCTCGAGGACGTGGCCCGCAAGCGGGCCGGCACGTTCTCGCTCGGCATGGGCCAACGGCTGGGCATGGCCGCGGCGCTCCTCGGCGACCCCGGCGTGCTCCTGTTCGACGAGCCGGTCAACGGCCTCGACCCCGAAGGCATCCGGTGGGTCCGGAACCTGCTGCGGGGCCTGGCCGCCGAGGGGCGGACGGTGTTCGTGTCGAGCCACCTGATGAGCGAGATGGCGCTCACCGCCGACCACCTCGTGGTGATCGGCCGGGGCCGGCTGATCGCCGACATGCCGATGGCCGAGTTCGTCGCCCAGAGCTCCCGGCAGTTCGTCCGGGTGCGGGCTCCCGCGTCCACCGACCTGGCCGGCCTGCTACAGCGGGCGGGGGCCACCGTCGTCCCCGAGGCGGATGGCGCCCTGGCCGTGTCGGGCATGGCGGCTCCCGCCATCGGTGAGGCGGCAGCGGCGGCCGGACTGGTCCTCCACGAGCTGTCACCCCAGTCGGCCTCCCTCGAAGAGGCGTTCATGGAACTGACGGCAGACAGCGTCGAGTACCGGGGCGACGTCCCGGCCGGGGCCGTCCCCGATCCCACGAGGTGAACCCCGCCATGCCCACCGCCACCGCCCCCGCCACCGTCCCGACGGTGCCGCCCGCCACCGGGCGCCTGTCCCCGGCAGGTGTCCTGCGCTCGGAGTGGACCAAGCTCCGCTCCGTCCGGTCCACCGTGTGGAGCCTGCTGGCGCTGGCCGTCATCACGGTGGGCATGGGAGCGCTCATCTGTGCCGCCACCGTCAGCCGGTGGTCGTCGTCCGGTCCGCTGGAGCGTCTGCACTTCGACCCGACCGGCCGCAGCCTGCGGGGCATCTTCCTTGCCCAACTGGCCATCGGCGTGCTCGGGATCCTGGCCGTGACCAGCGAGTACGGCACGGGCATGATCCGGGCCACGTTGGCCGCCGTGCCCAACCGCCCGCTGGTCCTCGCCGCCAAGGCCGCGGTGTTCGGCGCCGTCGCCCTGGTGGTGAGCGAAGTGGTCACCTTCGCCGCGTTCCTGGTGGGGCAGTCGCTGCTCACCAGCCCGGTGCCCCACGCGACCCTGGGCCAGCCCGGGGTCCTACGAGCGGTCGCCGGTGGCGGGCTCTACCTGGCCGTCCTCGGGCTCCTGGCACTGGGACTGGGGTCGATCATCCGTCACACCGCCGGCGCCATCAGCACGTTCGTGGCGATCCTCCTGATCCTGCCGCTCCTGCTGCAGGCGTTCCCCGCCTCGGTGCAGACGGCACTCAGCAAGTTCCTGCCCCTCACCATCGCCGGATCGATGATCTCGGTGCAGCAGACGGCCGACACGTTCTCGCCCTGGGCCGGGTTCGGGCTGCTGTGCGCCTACACGGCGGCGATCCTGGCGGTGGCAGGCGTGCTCTTCGTCCGACGCGACGCCTGAGCCCGGGCGGCGCCTGAGCCCGGACGGCGCCGACCGGGCCTCACTCCACCGGCAACAGCACACCCGGGTTGCAGATACCCGACGGGTCGAGCGCGGACTTGGCGCCGCGCAACGCAGCTGCGAAGAGCTCGGGCCGTTGGCGCTCGTAGTACGGGCGGTGATCGCGTCCCACCGCGTGGTGGTGGGTGATCGTCCCGCCTGCGGCCAGCAGCGCCTCGGAGGCGGCCGCCTTGACCGTGTCCCACTGCGACAGCACCCCGCCGGCCCGGCCGGGGGCGATCACCGTGAAGTAGGGCGCCACCCCGTCGCTGTAGGCGTGAGTCGTCCGGCAGGTCACGAACCCGCCGGCCGCGCCCACCTCGGCCAGGGCTGCCGTCGTGGCAGTTGTGACGGCCGCGTGCAGCGCCTCGAACCGGTCCCAGGTGACGGCGGTCTCGAACGTCTCGACCATCATCCCCAGGCGGACCAGACCGTCCCGCAGGTACGGGGCGCGGATGAACGACCCGCGCCAGCCGGACGCCGGCGACGGCGACGGCACGTCACCGGTGTCCCCTCCGCCGCCGGTCCGGTGCCAGCTCGGCTCGTCGAGGACACCACCGTGGTCCCGGACCAGTTCGGCGGCACGCGTGGCGAGACCGGTGACCGGGTGGTCGGCCGACTCGAAGCCGACCAGCAGGAGCGCCCCCGAGCCGTCGCCCACCCCGTTGATCAGCGCCTCCACCGGGTCGATCAGGCGGCAATTGGTCGGTTCCAAGCCCGACTGGGCCAGCGCCCGCACCGCCTCGGCCCCGTCGGTGAACCTGGCGAACGTGGCCGACCCACCGGCCCGGAACCGCGGGCGGGGCAGGACCCGCACCCAGGCGTCGGTGACGATCCCCAGCGCTCCCTCCGAACCGAGGAACAGGCGGTCGGGCGACGGGCCGGCGCCCGACGCCGGGAGGCGCCGGGTCTCGACGGTGCCGACCGGCGTCACCACGGTCATCGCCTCGACCAGATCGTCGATGTGGGTGGGTCCCGTCGCGAAGTGCCCCCCGGCACGGGTGGCGATCCACCCTCCCAACGACGAGAACTCGAAGCTCTGGGGGAAGAACCGAAGGGTGAAGTCGTGTGGCCGGAGTGCGTCCTCGATGGCCGGCCCGAGGGCGCCGGCACCGATCCGGGCCGCCCGTGACCGCCGGTCCAACTCGATCAACCCGCCGAGGGCGCCGAGGTCGACCGAGACCGCGCCCCGGTAGCGGTCGCCCACGTCGGGCTCCACCCCCCCCACCACGCTCGTCCCGCCCCCGTAGGGGACGGCCGCCACCTGTGCGGCGCTGCACCAGTCGAGCACGTCCACCGCCTCGGCGGCGGTGGTGGGCCGGGCCACCAGGTCGGGGGGATGGTCGATGCGACCGTCGAGCGAGCGGACCACGTCGCGCAGCGAGCTCCCGTAGGCATGCCGCACCCGGTCGGGCGTCGCACCCGACACCAGGTGGGACAGCGACGCCGGTGGTTCGACCCGGGACGGCGGGAGGTCCAGCGATTCCAGAGCCGGCGGGTCACGACGCACGGCGTCGACGCCGAAGGAGTCGTGCAGCAGGGTCGCCAGCCCCTCCAGGTCGGAGGGACCGAGCGCGGCGTCGTCGTAGCCCCATCCCCACCAGGATCGGGTCCGGTTCGTCGTGAGATCCGGCGGCGCCACGTCGGCCATGGTGGCATACGGTCGTGGCCGGCGCCCGGTGGAGCGCGCATGCCACGATGGGCACATGACGCCACAACCGGGGATCTTCGCCGTCGGTGCGCCCGAGCACTGCTACCTCGAGCTCGACGGCGCGCCGGGATCGGACCCGGCCGATCTGGTGGGGGCGCTGGCGGGCCTGCTCGGCCCGGCTTCGGGGATCGCGGGCGCGTGCGTCACCGTCGGCCTCCGTCCGGAGCTGTGGCGGGCGGTCGCCCCTGCTGCCGCCCCTCCGGACGCCGCGTCGTTCGAGCACATTGCCGGGCCGGAGATCACCATCCCGGCCGCCCAGCACGACGCCTGGGTGTGGATCGCCGGAGGATCCCGCAGTGGGGTGTTCGACGTCGCCGTCTCCGTGTCCCGGTCGCTGCGCCCGCGGTTCGGCGTCGCCCACGAGATCGGCGGATGGGTCTACCGCACCGAGCGGGACCTGACGGGGTTCATCGACGGCACCGAGAACCCGGCACCGGTGGAGGCACCCGAGGCCGCCATCCGCACCGAGAGCCCCGGCGAGGGATCGAGCGTGCTCCTCTTCCAGCAGTGGCGGCACCTCGACACCTTCGCCGAGCTCCCCGTGGCGGAGCAGGAGCGGGTCATCGGGCGGACGAAGGCGGACAGCGTCGAGCTCGGTGAAGACGTGATGCCCCCCGACTCGCACGTGAGCCGCACCGTCATCGAGGAGGAGGGCGAGGAGCTCGCCATCTACCGGCGAAACACCTCCTATGGAGGTCCGTCGGACCACGGCACCGTGTTCGTCGGCTTTTGTGCGAGGCGCCACCCTCTCGAACGCATGCTCCGGCGCATGGCGGGTGCGGAGGACGGCGTGCGCGACGCGCTCACCCGGTACACGGTGCCGCTGACGGGCGCGTACTACGTCGTGCCGGCACTCGACGCCCTCGCCGACGTCGTCGACCAGCCGGACGACGACCGAGCACGCCGGTCCCGCACGGCCAGGACCCCCCACGCCACCCACCCGACGGGCAGCGGCAGCCAGAAGCTGAGGGCCCGGTAGACGAGAACGGCGGCAACCACGGGAGCGACCGGCTCGCCGCCGTAGGTGACGAGCGCGACGGCCAGGCTCCCCTCGACGAGTCCCAGACCGCCGGGGCTGACGGGGACGACGGCCGCCAGCTGGCCGGCGCCGTAGGCGAGCAGGAGTCCCGTCCACGGCACCGGTGCCCGGACGGCGGCGAACGCACAGGCCAGGCACCCGCAGTCGAACAACCAGTTGGCCACGGCCCACGCCAGCACGGCGGTGGCCCGCCTGCGCCCCAGGCGGATCTGGCGCGCCCGTGCCGCCAGGCGCTCGGCGGCCAGCTCCATCCGGCGGTAGCGGCGCCCGCGCACCCGCTCGACGGCGTCGGTGGACCACCGGGCACCGCTCGCCACCAGTTCCGGGCGGCTGACGAGAACCGCCACCACGGCGACGACGGCGACCACGGCGAGGACGGCGACCACCTCGCCGCCAGCCCCACCCCCGCCACGGCCGGCCACGGCGGCGGCGATGCCCGCCGCCGCGACCAGGGCGAGGCTCACGGCGGCGGCGGCGAGGACGGCGACCAGCACCCAGCCTGCAGCGAGCTGATCGGCCCCCCGCCGCTGGTACTGCCGGAAGCGATAGACCGAGGACACGGCCGATCCGCCCGGGAACGAACTGGCCATCGAGCTCGTCGCCAGGGTGAGCCCCACCAGCGGGCCGGCGCCGACGCCGGTGCCGGCGGCGGCCAGCAGGTGCCGCTGGACGTGGGCGAAGCTGACGAACGACAGCGCCTCGACCACCAGCGCCGGCACCGTCCACCCCCACGAGAGGTGCCCGAGCCGTCCCCAGACGGCATCGAGCTCGCCGCGCCGGCCGGCGAGGACGGCGGCGGCAGCGGCGGCGAGGGCGAGGGCGGTCCGCACCACCGGATGCGAGACCAGGCGTGCCCGCCCGGCCCGGCACCCGGAGCGCGGGCCGTCAGGACCAGCCACACGAGCTTCCGGCACGTCCAGACCGGGGGACGTCACGTGCCGAACTTACTCCCGGTCCCGGTGGGAGCGTCCGCTACCATGCGAGCGCCCAGGGAAGGAGTGCGCCCGTGGCCGTGCAGTTCGAGGGACGGATCGGGAGGGACTGGCGGGACTCGCAGCCGTGGTGGCCGCCAGAGGCCACGTGGCCGCCGAACGCTCCGAACGTCGTGCTCGTCGTGCTCGACGACGTGGGCTTCGCCCAGCTCGGCTGCTACGGATCGGACCTCGACACCCCGGAGCTCGACCGCGTTGCCGCCGACGGTGTCCGTCTGGCCAACTTCCACACCACCGCGCTGTGCTCCCCGACGCGCTCCTGCCTTCTCACCGGCCGCAACCACCACCGCAACTCGATGGGCCGGGTGGCCGATCTGGCCATCGGCTTCCCCGGCTACTGGGGGCGGCCGCCGAGGGAGAACGGCTTCCTCTCCGAGATCCTCCAGGCTCGCGGCTATGCCACCTACGCGGTGGGCAAGTGGCACCTCACCCCCGACGACGAGACCCACCTGGGCGCACCCCGGTCGACGTGGCCGCTCGGGCGGGGCTTCGACCGCTGGTACGGCTTCCACGGGGGCGAGACGAGCCAGTTCGCGCCGGCCCTCTACCACGACAACCATGCCGTCCGTCCTCCTGCCCTGCCGGAGGACGGCTACCACCTCACCGAGGACCTGGCCGACCGGGCCGTCGAGTTCCTGGGCGACCTGCGCGCGGCCGACGCAGCACGGCCGTTCTTCCTCTACTTCTGCCCGGGCGCGTGCCATTCACCCCACCAGGTGCCCCGCCCGTGGATCGACCGAGAGCGAGGCCGGTTCGACCGCGGCTGGGACGAGTGGCGGGATCGAACCTTCCGGCGGCAGCTCGAGCTCGGCGTGGTACCCGCGGGGACCGAGTGCTCGCCTCGCCCGCCGTGGGTCCCCGCCTGGGACGACCTGGACGGCGCCGAGCGGGCGGTGGCGGGCCGGTTCATGGAGGCGTTCGCCGGGTTCCTCGCCCACACCGACGCCCAGATCGGGCGGGTGCTGGCCTTCGTCGACGAGCTGGGCGAGCTCGACAACACGGTGGTGGTCGTCGTCTCCGACAACGGCGCCAGTGCCGAGGGCGGGGCCGACGGCTCGATCAACGACGTCCGGCTGACCAACCTCGATCCGGCGCCGACGACCGAGATGCTGGCACGCATCGACGAGATCGGCGGGCCCCTCACCCACAACAACTACCCGTGGGGGTGGACGATGGCCGGCAACACCCCCTTCCGACGGTGGAAGCGGGAGGTCCACGCCGGCGGGGTCGCCGATCCCTGCATCGTGCGATGGCCGGCCGGCGGGATCGCACGGGGGGCGATCCGCCACCAGTTCGCCCACGCGGTGGACGTCATGCCGACGGTGCTCGAGCTGGCGGGCATCGACCTGCCGGGAACCATCGGCGGCATCGCACAGTCGCCGGTCGACGGCCTCAGCTTCGCCGGCATCCTCGGCCAGGACGGGGCAGCCGCACCCGGCCACCGCCGGACCCAGTACTTCGAGATGTTCGGGTCCCGTGCCATCTACCACGACGGGTGGAAGGCGGTCACGTTCCACCCGGTCGGCCCCCTCTACGACGACGGCCTCGACCCCAACGCCCCGTTCGACGACGACGTCTGGGAGCTCTACCACGTGGCCACCGACGTAGCCGAGGTCCACGACGTCGCCACCGACCACCCCGAACTGGTCGACACGCTGGTCGCACGATGGTGGGACGAAGCCCGCCACAACCAGGTGCTCCCCCTCGACAACCGGGTGCTGTGGGCGCTCACCCACCCCAAGCCGAGTCGGGCGTCGGCACGAGACCGGGCCCGGTACTTCGCCGGGGGAGGTCCGGTGCCCGAACAGGTGGCGGTCGACGTGCGCAACCGTTCCCACGCGCTGATCGCCGACGTGGACGTCCCCGAGGGGACGGTCCCCGAGGGCGTACTGCTCGCCCTCGGGTGCGCCCTCGGCGGTTGGTCGCTCCACCTGCTCGCCGGGCGTCCCCGCTACGTCCACAACCTCTACGGCGCCGAGCGTCACGAGGTGGCCGCCGACCGGCCGATCGGACCCGGCCGGCACCGGATCGAGTACGAGTTCACCAAGGACGCCGGTCTCGGGGGCACCGGCATCCTCCGGACGGACGGCGTCGTGGTGGCCGAAGCGTCCATTCCCCGGTTCACCCCCTCGGGCTTCAACGGGGTGGGGGTCGGGCTCACCTGCGGCTACGAGTGGGGACCGGCGGTCGGCGACGGCTACCGGGCGCCGTTCGTCGCCAACGTGACCATCGCCTCGGCCGTGGTGGAGACCCGCGGCCCGGTGGTCCGGGATCCCCTGGCCGAGCTCGCCGCCATCCTCGCCGAGCAGTAGCCGGTCCCGAGATGCGGCCCCGGGGCCGGGAACACGGGCGGAGGACGGCAGGCCACGGGCTGCCGCCGGACCCGCCTCCCGGCCGGCACGGCCCCGTTCCCCCGGTCCGGCCCCGTTCCCCAAGAGTTCGCGTGGAGTTCACGTTCCGGTAACCCGACGTTCGGGTTCGTGTCGCCGTGACCCGGCACAGTGAAGGCGAGGAGCGAAGAAGGCGACGAGGAGGAGCGCGTGGTCGTGGTCGGTGGGCATACGGGGGAGCGGTCGGCGGGCACCCCGGCGGACCCCGGACCGGGAGACGTGGGGGGCGGCGTCCCGAGCGCCACGGCGGGCGGCACGGAGGGCACCTCGGAGGGCGGCGTCGACCGGCCCACCGTGAGCCAGCTCCTCGACGAGGCCCCCACCAGCCGCTTCCACCGCCGGGCCGTGGTGATCTCGGGGATGGGGTTCTTCACCGATGCCTACGACCTGTTCGTCATCGGCACCGTCGCCGCCCTGGTCAAGACCCAGTGGCATCTGTCGACGGCCCAGACGAGCTGGGTGACCGGATCGGCCATCCTCGCCGCGTTCGTCGGTGCGCTGGTGTTCGGCCGGATCGCCGACGTGGCCGGGCGGAAGACCGTCTACACGGTGGTCGCCGGCATCATGATCGTCGGCGCCGTGACCTCGGCACTCGCCCCCAGCGTCGCCGTCCTCGTGGTGGCCCGGTTCGTGCTCGGACTGGGGATCGGCGGCGACTACCCGGTGTCTGCCGTGCTCATGAGCGAGTACGCCAACCGGGACGACCGTGGCCGGCTGGTGGGGCTCGTGTTCTCCATGCAGGCGCTGGGACTGATCGTCGGGCCGCTCGTGGCGCTCCTGCTGATCGGGTCGGGCGTCAACCACGACGTCACCTGGCGGATCCTGCTCGCTCTGGGGGCGGTCCCGGCCGCCGCCGTCGTCTACCTGCGGGCGAAGATGCCCGAGTCGCCACGCTTCCAGGCGAAAGTGCAGGGCGAGGCGGCGCGTGCCGCCGCCCAGCTCCATGCGTTCGCCGACGGCGCCGTCGACGCCTCGGCGGCTGCCGTGGAGGAGGGCCACCGGCTCGGCGTCCGGCAGTTCCTGACCGACCGGCGGATGCTCACCCTCGTGCTGGGCACGGCCGGGTCCTGGTTTCTCTTCGACTACGCGTACTACGGGAACACGCTCTCGCTCCCGACCATCCTGAAGGAGGTGTCGCCCCACGCGAGCCTGGTGACGCAGCTGGCGTGGTCTCTCGGCATCTTCGTCGTCTTCGCCCTTCCCGGCTACGCGCTGGCCGTGGCCCGCATGGACCGGATCGGTCACCGGCGGCTGCAGTTCATCGGGTTCGCGGTGATGGCGGCCTGCTTCGTGACCCTCGGCATCTTCCCTGCGCTCACCACCACCGTGGCCCCGTTCCTGGCCCTCTTCGGGCTCAGCTACTTCTTCGTCGAGTTCGGCCCCAACACCACGACGTTCGTCCTCCCCTCCGAGGTGTTCCCCGTGAGCATGCGTACGACCGGCCACGGAATCGCCGCCGGCGTCGGCAAGCTGGGGGCGTTCGTCGGGGTGTTCCTCGTCCCCCAATTGCAGAAGGACATCGGGCTTCGGGGCATGCTCCTGGTGGCGGGTGGCGCCGCCGTGGCCGGGTACCTCCTCACCACGGTCCTCCCGGAGCCGGCACGGCGTTCGCTGGACGACGTCTCCGGCGAAGACGACAACCGGTGGCGGACACCGTCGCCTGACGCCCTCATCGCCCCCGTCACCAGGCCCCCGTCGCCTGCCGGCTGATCGGGTCCGCGCCGGGCCCGGGCGGTGCGCGACGGGGGCCGCGGTCCCGTCGGTGCGTTCAGGCTCCGGTCGGCACCTCGTCGTCCACCGTCCCGTGCATCGCGGCCGCCGGCGGTGGTGGCTCCTCGGGATCGACGGTCAGGCGGGGCAGGACCCGGTCGAGTCGTGCCGGGAACCACCAGTTCACCTTGCCGAACATGAGCATGAGCGCAGGCACGATGGTCATGCGGATGACGATGGCGTCGACGAGGATGCCGCCGGCCAGTCCGAGCCCGAACTCCTTGATGACCCGCTGACCCCCGAGGATGAAGGAGGCGAAGACCAGGATCATGATGAGGGCGGCAGCGCTGATCGTCTTGCCGGTCGCCGCCAGACCGTTGCGGACGGCCGTCCGGTTGTCGCCCGACGTCAGCCACTCCTCGTGGATCCGGGTGACGAGGAACACCTCGTAGTCCATGGACAACCCGAACAGGATGGCGAAGAGCATGACCGGGAGGAACGACTCCACCGGTCCCGGGCGGTTCACGCCGATCAGCCCGCCCAGCCAGCCCCACTGGAACACGGCCACGAGGATCCCGAACGCGGCGCCGATCGACAGCAGGTTCATGACCGCCGCCGTGAGCGGGATGACCAGGCTCCGGAACACCACGGCGAGGAGGACGAAGGAGAGCAGCACCACCAGACCCACGAAGAGCGGCAGTTTCGACGTGAGGACGGTGGCGAAGTCGGCGAAGATCGCCGTGGTCCCCCCGACGTACACGGCGAGGCCGGTCCCCCGCACCGCGGCCGGGATCGTCTGCTGGCGAAGGTGGCCGATGAGCGTGGTGGTGGCCGCCGCCTGTGGCGAGGTGGTCGGGTAGGCGATGATCACCGCCACCGGTGGCGCCGAACCCCGCGTGGGGATGACGATCGGGGGTGCGACGTGGTCGACGCCCGGCTGGGCGGCGACGTCGTGGGCCAGCACGTCGAGCGCGGGCACGTCGAGTGGCGCCTTCCCCGTCACCACCAGCTGCAGGGGACCGTTGAATCCCGGTCCGAACCCGGTGGCCAACAGGTCGTAGGCGGTGCGGGTGGTGGTCCCCACCGGGTCGTTGCCCTGGTCGGAGCTCCCCAGGCGGAGCGAGAAGAAGGGCAGCGCCACCACCACGATCACGACGAGGGCGGCGACGGCCGGGACGACCGGCCGGCGGCGGACGAAATCGGCCCACCGGGACCAGAAGCCCCTGCTGCCGGCGCCCACGATGCGGGGCCCCTGCTCGGCCAGCTGGGCCCGCTGCTTGCGGCTCATCACGCGGGGGCCGATGAAGCCGAGCATGGCGGGGAGGAGGGTGAGGGCCGACACCATGGTGAAGGCGACGCCCAACGACGCGGCGACGGCCAGGCCGTAGAGGAAGGTGACGCCCAGGGCGAACATGCCGAGCAGGGCGATGCAGACGATCAGGCCGGCGAACAGCACGGCCCGCCCGGAGGTGTCCACCGCCGTCACGATCGACGATTCGGTGTCCCGCCCGGCGACGAGGCCCTGGCGGTGCCGGGTGACGATGAACAGCGCGTAGTCGACTCCGACGCCGAGCCCGATGAGCAGGACGAGCTCGTTCGAGAACTGGGGCATCTTCAGCACGTGGCTGAGGAGCCCGATGATCCCGATGGCCGTTCCGAGCGACGCCAGTGCCGACACCAAGGGGAGCGCCATGGCGAACACCGAGCCGAAGACGAGGAGGAGGACGACGCCGGCCAGGATGACGCCGAGGCCGGTCCCGCCGAGGGACGGCGGGTTGGTCTTCTCGGCCACCTGACCGGCCACCGCCACCTTCAGGTCGGGGCCGTCGGCGGAGCTCGCCGCGTCCACCAGGCGCGTCGCCGTGGCATCCGAGATGCCCTGGGCCAGCTTGTCGAAGGTCACCTCGGCGAAGGCGATCGTCCCGCTCGAACTGACCTGGGTGGAGCCGGTGGGACCGTAGGGGGAGGCGACGCGGGTCACGCCGGGGACGGCCGCCACCCTGGTCAGCATGGCGTCGACGCGGGTCTCGACAGCCGGGTCGGTCACGTGGGCCCCGCCCGTCGTCTCGAAGACGACCTGCTCGGTGTCGCCCGCCAGCTTCGGTGCCGCCGCCTGGAGGAGCGCGATGGCCTGGGTCGACTCGGTGTGGGGCAGCTGGAAGTTGTTGGAGTAGGCGGACCCCACCGCCTGCGAGATCACGGTGACGACGACCAGGGCGGCAACCCACAGCAACGCGACGATGCGCCGGTGGCGGACGCACCAGGTGGCTAATGCTCTCAACAGGGCTCCTCGGGATCGGTGCGGCGCCTCGCTCGGAGGCTCATCGGTGCGGCGCCTCGCTGCAGGCGGGAACACCACTATCCCCCATCGGGATGCGATCGTCCCAACCGGCGCGGACCGTCCGCTACTGTCCCGGCCGTGGTCGCCGTCTGGATGCTGGTCGTGCTGGGCGGGGCAGCAGCACTCGCCGACTGGTGGGCCGTGTCGAGGGAGGACCACCGGCTCAAGTACGTGGCCAAGCCGCTCGTGCTGGCGGCGCTGGTGGCAGCGGCGGCGGCGATCCCGGCCGGCGACGTGAGCGGGCCGGACCGGCGGTGGTGGTTCGTCGCCGCACTGGCCTGCTGCCTGGCCGGCGACGTGCTCCTCATGCTCCCGGGCGACCGCTTCGTCCCCGGGCTCGCCAGCTTCTTGGCCGGCCACGTCCTCTTCGTCGTCGGGTTCCTCGCGCCCGGCGTTCCCCTGACGCTGTCGACCGTGGGCATCGCCGCCGCCACCGCCGGGATCGTGGCCGCCGGTGCGTACCCGGTCACCCGGATCGTCCGGGCCATCGCCGGCGGCGGGGACCGCGCGCTGCTCGTGCCCGTCGCGATCTACGTCGCCGCCATCGCCGCCATGGCCGTGGTGGCCTGGAACGTGGCACGGCCGCTGGCGGCGGCTGGCGCGACGGTGTTCCTCCTCTCCGACACGCTGCTCGCCACCGACCGCTTCGTCCGGCCGCTCCGACAGGGCACGCTGGCCGTCCACGCCACGTACCACGTGGCGCAGGTCCTCCTCGTGCTCTCGCTCCTCGGCACGCACCCCGCCTGATCCGGGGGGTGCCCCCCACCGCGCCGGCCGGGGCCGGGGCCGGCCACGCCCCAGGGGGTCGGGTCCACCGGATGCACCTCGCAGCCCACCGTCGCCGCGTCTGCAGAGGTTCCGCAGACGTCGACCACCGTGCCGCTGGTCAGAAACCGTTGCAGCTGCTTCCGGGCGGCCGGCAGGCTGCGGGGAACGACGTCGTGCGGGTCGACACCGCCGGTGAGCGATACGTTCGTGAGCGGCGGCGGTGGCGGCGGGTGCGGGCCCTTCCGCAGGGTGAGGGCAGCGGGACCACGTGCCGTGCTCGGAGCGTCGGCGAGCTCGATCGCCACTCGGCCGTCACCCCGAAGGCCGGTGCGCTCGTCACCCGCTCGGAGGAGCGGGCCCCGACTTGCGACCGGGGGACGCATCCCCCGGTTCGCTCATCCCTGGACGATACGGACGAGATTGCCCGACGGGTCACGGAACGCGCAATCGCGCACCCCCCACGGCTGGGAGGCCGGCTCCTGGAGCACTTCGGCCCCCGACGCCCGGACCGTTTCGAAAGTGGCGTCGAGGTCGTCGGCGCGGAAGATGGCCGCCTGGAGCGATCCCTTGGTCACGAGCGACAGGAGGGCGTCACCCTCCGCTTCGGACCGGCCGCCGTGTGGTTGGAAGAGGACGATGTCGACGTCCTGGCCTGCAGCACCGACGGTCACCCAGCGGAAGCCCCCGGAGGCCACGTCGTTGCGGACCTCGAGGCCAAGGGCGTCCCGGTAGAAGGCGAGGGCGGCGTCGGGATCGTGGACGGGGATGAACATCGACGAGAGCGAGAGTGCCATTGGACGACCGTAACGCCTCGGGCCGGCTGCACGCTTCTCCGTTCCTGCTCGATGTGGGACCGCCGGGGAGCCTGCGTTCCCCACCCAGCTGCTGCGGTCGGCGCCGCGGCGGCCCTGGGTGCTACCCACTCGGGGCAGCGGGCGGTCAGCGCGCGGCCGGCACCCGCCTGGGCCGGGTGGCCACCTTGGTCACGCAGGCCGGAACGGCCTGGAACCGGAGATGGTCACGCGACCGGTACGCGGAGGGCGGCTCGCCGACGATCTCGGTGAATCGGGCACTGAACGAACCGAGTGACGTGCACCCCACCGCGATGCACGTCTCGGTGACCGACATCCCCTGTCGCAGGAACGCCTTGGCCCGCTCGATGCGCCGGGTGATCAGGTAGCCGTACGGGGTCTCGCCGTAGGCGTCGCGGAACCGGCGCGCGAAGTGCGACGGCGACATGAGCGCGGCGCCGGCCATCGAGGGGACGTCGAGCGGCTGCGCGAAGTGGCGGTCAATGAAGTCCCGGGAGCGGCGTAGGTGGACGAGCTCGGCGATCTCCTCCGGTCTCATCGTGTGGATCGTACGGCGCGGGCGGTCACGCCGGGTTCGCGTAGACGCGGTCCGGGTGGACAAGGACGGCGGCGCGCCGATCCACCCTCATGACCCGGTCGAACTCCGACCAGTCGGGATGGGTGCCACCGGCTGCCGTGAACACCGACCGCATCAGCGCGGGCAGACCCGAAGGCTCGAACCCGTCGAACGGATCGTCCGGCCCGACGAGGTCGCACCGGCCCTCGACCGCGACCCACTCCCATCCGGCACGGAACACCACCGTGGCCCGCGGCCGTCGGCGGAGGTTGGCGAGCTTCGCACGCCCGTAGGTGACGAACGCCACGACCTGGTCCCCCGCCACCGGGTGGCGGAGGACGCCGGCGTTGACGACCGACGCCTGCACGCTCCCGTCCCCGCGCGTGGTGGCCACCACGGCGAGATGGTGGTCTCCGGCCCCGATCCGCTCGACGTCGGCCAGTTCCACACCCCGATGATGGCACGGGTCCTCGCCGGGCGCGTCGCCCCGAGGTCACGGTGCGGCGAGCGCATGGAAGGCGATGGCGGCGGCCGTCGCCACGTTGAGCGAGTCGACCCCGTCGGCCATCGGAATGGAGACAGCCAGGTCGGACGCGGCCAGGGCGCCCGCGGTCACGCCCGGCCCCTCCGCCCCGAGGAGCAGGGCGATGCCGGCCGGCCGGCCGGCCCCGGCAGCCGAGGCCTTCAGCTCGGCCAGGTCGACGACGGGGGCCGCTCCTGCCGCCTCGGGGTGCGGTGTCAGGGCGGCCACGACGAAGCCGGCGGCGCGGATGTCGTGGAGCCCGGCCGGCCACGGCGTCACTCTGCCGAACGGCACGTGGAGCACGTGCCCGACCGAGACCCGGATCGACCGCCGGTAGAGGGGATCGGCGCACGTCGGATCGAGGAGGATGCCGGCCACTCCGAAGGCGGCGGCATTCCGGAACAGGGCTCCGACGTTCTCGTGGTCGTTGAGGCCCTCGAGGACGGCGACGACCGAAGGGGCGCCCCGGTGACGGGCTGACCTGACGGCTCCGGTCAGGACCGAGCCGGCACCGGCCGGAGGCGGGCGGCTGGCTACGGCGACGATGCCCCGGTGGAGAGCGAAGCCGACCGTGCCGGCCACCAGGGCTCGCGACCCGGCGAACACCGGCACGCCGCGGTACCGCACTGCCGCCACGAGGCCAGCTGCCGCCACCAATTGGTGGTCGTCGACGAGCAGGGAACGCATCTCGTAGCCGGACGAGAGAAGGCGGTGCACGGCGAGCCTCCCCTCGACCACGAAGACCGCCTGGTCGGTGTCAACCCGCATGCGACCGGCCGGATCGTTCAGATCCCGGTAGAGGGCGAGCCTCGGGTCGTCGGGGTCGTCCACCCGGACGAGCGCGCCCGGGGTCGCCACCGGTGGGTCGTCAGGCAGGTCCGGCACCGGCCCAGCCTCGCGTACCCGACCCGGCGCCGACGTTCGCTGAGCCTCATGGGCGACCATGGAGAGCGGCGGGGATGGGCATGGCCGGCGTCCGCGACACGGTGGAGATGATGGGACTCGAACCCACGACCCCCTGCTTGCAAAGCAGGTGCTCTAGCCAACTGAGCTACATCCCCGGGGAATGTGCCGGAGGATCGGGACACACCCGGCACCCGTCCCGCGGCAGGTGACCATGGTACGCCGCCGGAACGCCCGCCGTCCGCACCGGTTCGATCGGCCGGGTCCAGGTCCGGTCCGCGCCAGCACGCTGTCAGGGGCGGCGTGACCGAGAGCCGGACGGGTGATGGCCGGTTCGGGCGAAGGCACCGGCACCACCGGCACGACATCGCTCGGTGTTGGCGCCACCACCACCTGCGATGCCATGCCCGCCGATCCCATTCGCTGCTCCTGGGGGCAGCAAGTACGGTCCGTCGCCGGCCATGCTCCGCTCCGTGCAGGTCACCACATATCTGACGACAATCCGTGTCGCATTGTGCCGTTCATTATGTATGGCGGGCGCCCCAGTGACCTCGCCATTTCTCAGATCCCCCCGTGACGGGACGCCGATCATGTGCAACCATCCAAGCTGCTGTCGTGGTCTGCGCGCCGCCAGGCTTCGCAGACAGTGCAGCGCGCATACGCAACTGGGTAGGGGGAGTGATGCGATGGACGCCTGCAACGTTGACGCCCGACAGGGGCGTGGGGCGAGCGCGATCCGGGACCGGTCCGTGCGACGGACGGAGCTCGTCGAAGCGGCGATCGCCGTCATCCGGCGAGAGGGGAGAAGCGCGTCGATGGACCAGATGGCAGCCGAAGCTGGCGTTTCGAAACCGATCCTCTACCGGCATTTCACCGACCGGAGCGGCCTGATCGCAGCCATCGGCGACCATGTGTTCGGTACCACCAGCCAGCGGCTGGCACAGGCCCTCCGGACCGGTGCCACCCACCGCCAGAGGGTCGCCAACGGTGTCGACGCCTTCCTCTCGTTCATCGAGGCCGATCCGGAGATCTACCGGCTCCTGGCACAGAGCTCGGGTGGTGACGGGAGCAGGAGTGGAAGCGGTCCCAGCCTCCTGAATGACTACTCGCGGTTGGCCGGGCGGCGCATCGCCCTCGTCCTGGCCGACGCGCTGGGTGCCGCCGGTGCCGACCTGACGCCGACGGAAGTGTGGTCGTTCGGCATCGTCGGCATGATCCAGACAGCAGCGGACTGGTGGCTCGGGGGCGGGGACCTCACCCGCGCCGAGCTGTGCCGGCACCTCACCACCCTGATCGTGGACGGGCTGCCGCTCGTCGACGGCGAGCGCACGACCCGGTGGGAGCGGGGGGGGAAAGGGGCAGCCAGCCGCAGCGATGCCGCGAACGAGGGGACCGGGAGCAACGAGGTCGGCAATGGGGCGTCGGTGTCCGAGCACACCCCGGACGCGCTGCCGGCCTGAGGCGGGAACCGGCACGCCGGGTCGCACGGCGACAGCGTGACGACAGCCCCGGACGTGGCGAACAGGGAAGCGACATGATCGGACCGCGTGCCGGGCGTGCCGGACCATCGGGACACCGCGGCGGCGTGCACCGCGGCCTCCGGCGTCCCTGGCGGCGTCGCGCCTGGCCGGTGACAGCTGCGTTGCTCGTGGCGGGGTCGCTTTCGTTCGCCGCCTTTCCCTCGTTCGCCACCACGCCGACGCTCGCCGTCGTACCCTCGCCTGACGCCACGATCGGTACCCCGCCCGCAGTGACCGAGAACGACCTCGCGGCCGTGTCTGCCGAATCCGCGGGCGACGCTTGGCCGGACTTCCGGAGATGATGGGCACACGACACCCCCGGAAATGGCAGCTGACCAGGGAGAACGGCCGCGAAGGCCCGAACGGGGCGTGTTATTGGGGTCTGGTGGGTGGCCGGGGGGAATCGCACCCCCCGGCTCTCGCAGAACCCGGCGTGAAGGTCTCCCCTCACCGGGCTCCCACAGGCCGACCGCTGGCTTGCGATATGAGGGCCCAATGGGCA